>DASXAW010000036.1:0-41879 GCA_036406535.1 Gaiella sp. | reverse complement strand
CACGTTGTCCACGATCCCGAGGATCACGCCGGCGAGGAACGCCCCGGCGACGCTCCCGAGGCCGCCCACGACCGCGACGATCAGCGCGAACGTCGTGAGGTCGAAGCCGGCCGTGACCGGCACGGGCGCAGTCATCGAGCGCGTGACGGCGACGACCCCGGCCAGCCCGCCGCTCAGCGCGAAGATCAGCGTGCGGACGAGGGACGGGCTGATCCCGACGAGACGCGCGCCGGTCTCGTCCTGGATCACGGAGCGGACACCGCGTCCGAACGTGGTGAGGCCGAAGAACAGCAGCAGGAGGCAGCCGACGCCGAGCGCGATCGCCGAGGCCCAGATGCTGCCGGCCGCCATCGGGACGCCCGCGACCGAGATCGGGTCGCCGCCGACGAAGATGTAGAGCGCCCCGGTCGGGTACTTCCAGTTGAGCAGCCCGACGATCACGAACGCCACCCCCAACGTCAGGAGCAGCCCGAGCAGCGTCCTGTGCTCGCCGCTCTGCCGGTACACGGGGCGCATCAGCGTGAGGTCGAGCAGCACGCTCAGCCCGGCGGCCGCGAGCATCCCGACGGCCGCCGCGAGCACCGTCGGCGTGTCTCGCGCCATCAGCTCGGAGATCACGATCGCCCCGAACACCGCGATCTCGCCGTAGGCGAGGTTCAGCACCCCGCCAAGGCCGTACACGAGCGTCAGCCCGACCCCGAGCAGGCCGAAGCCGAGCCCGAGCACGATCCCGTCGAGGATCACCGCCCTCATGCCCGCTCCGGCGCCGGCAAAGCCGGCACCTCCGCTCCCGGGTCGCCTCCGTCGAGCCTACGGCTCATGCCGCCTCCCGCCTGATCCGGCCGAGGATGCCGTTGACGAGGCGGCCGGCGTCCTCGGTCGCATAACGCTTCGCGAGCACGATCGCCTCGTTGATCGCGACCTCCGCCGGCACGGTTCCCTCCTCGAGCTCGTACACCCCGATCCGCAGGACGTTGCGCTCGAGCGTACCCAGTCGATCGGCCGGCCAGTCGGCGGAGGCCGCCGAGATCCGCTCGTCGAGCGCCGGCGCCTCGGCCGCGACGTCGCGCGCCAGCGTGGAGGCGAACTCGTCGGGCGAGCCCTCGAAGAGGCTCTCGAGCGGAAGCCCCGTGAGGTCCCATTGGTAGAGGAGGAACAACGCTTGCCGCCGCGCCTGCCGCCTGCTCACCGGCGTCGTGCCGGTCATGCCGGCCGCAGCGACGGCAGATGCCGCTCCATCTCGTCAAGGTAGCCGGTCGAATACTCGCCGGCCGTGAACCCCTCGGAGCGGAGCACGTCGAGGGCGAGCTCGCGCGTCGTCGGGATCCCGTCGACCTCGAGCTCCTCGAGCGCGCGCACCCCACGTGCGATCGCGGCGGGACGGTCGTCGTCGGACACGATCACCTTCGCGATCAGCGAGTCGTAGTACGGCGGTATCTCGAGCCCGTCCTGGATGGCGGTGTCGACGCGCACGCCGGGGCCGAGCGGTGGGCGGAAGCGACGGACGAGCCCGGGCGCGGGCGTGAACCCGCGGGTGGGATCCTCGGCGTTGATCCGGATCTCGATGGCGTGCCCTTTCCGCTCCGCGCGACCGACGCCGTCGAGCCGCTCGCCGGCGGCGATGCGAAGCTGCGCTCGCACGAGGTCGATCCCCGTCACGAGCTCCGTCACCGGGTGCTCCACCTGGAGGCGGCAGTTGACCTCGATGAAGCTCGGCGCCCCGTCGGGGCCGAGGAGGAACTCGAACGTTCCGGCCCCGAGGTAGCCGACCGTTGCGCAGGCGCGCGCGACGGAGGACTCGAGCTCGTCGCGAATCTCGGGTGTGACCGCCGCCGACGGGGACTCCTCGACGAGCTTCTGATGCCGCCGTTGGATGGAGCACTCGCGCTCGCCGAGCGTCAGCACGCCGCCCTCGGCGTCGCAGAGCACCTGCACCTCGACGTGGCGGGCCGGTGTGACCACCTTCTCGAGGTACAGGGAGCCGTCTCCGAACGCTGCGTCCGCCTCGGCCGACGCAGCGGCGTACGCCTCCTCGAGCTGCTCGGGTGCCTCGACGCGGCGCATCCCACGGCCGCCGCCGCCCGCCGTCGCCTTGAGCAGCACCGGGAAGCCGATCTCGCTCGCGGCCGTGCGGATCTCCGGGAGACTGGCAGGGCCGTCCGTCCCCGGGACGAGCGGCACCCCGGCTGCGCGCATCTCGTCCTTCGCGGCCGCCTTGTCGCCGAGCCGCTCCATCACCTCGGGCGTCGGGCCGACGAAGACGAGGTCGCTCTCGGCACAGGCGCGTGCGAACGCGGGGTTCTCGGAGAGGAACCCGTAGCCCGGGTGAATCGCCTCGCAGCCGGTCGTCTCGGCCGCGGCGATCACGCTCGGGATGCGCAGGTAGCTCTCCGCCGCCGCGGGCGGGCCGATGCAGACCGCCTGGTCGGCGAGCGTGACGTGCAGTGCGTCGCGGTCGGCGGTCGAGTAGACCGCGACCGCCTCGATCGCGAGCTCGTGGAGCGCGCGGATGACGCGGACCGCGATCTCGCCCCGGTTCGCGACGAGGACTCGGGAGAACATGACTAGAGCGTCGGCGGCGCGGCGATCGGCTCGAGCTCGAAGAGGAGCGTCCCGAACTCGACGGGCTGGCCGTTGTCGGCATGGATCGAGCGAACGCGTCCGTCGGCCTCGGCCTTCAACTCGTTGAACAGCTTCATCGCCTCGAGCACGCAGAGCACCTGACCTGCAGTGACGACGTCCCCGACCTCGACGAACGGCGGCGCCCCAGGCTGCGGCGCGCGGTAGAAGACGCCGACCATCGGCGACTCGACGCGGATCGTCCCGGCCTCCGCGACCTGCACCGCGACCTCGGCCGGTGCGGACGCGACCGCGACGTCCGCCGGGAGGAGCGTCGTGCCCGGCTCGTCCGCGCGGCGCACGGAGACGCGCATGCCCTCGTCCTCGATCTCGATCTCGCCGACACCGGACTCCTGCACGATGCGGACCAGCTCGCGGATCCGCTCGGCGCGCTCGACGTCGACGTCGCCGACGAGGAGCGACGCCTCGCGCGAATGACGCTGGCGGATCGACTGGAGCAGCGTCTCGGCCTCGTTCCCGTACATCGCGAGGAGCACGAGGTCCTCCTCCGACGACGCAAGCCCGTCCGCCGCCTCGCGGACGTCGTCGGCGCTGGGCGGCTCGTCGTCGAGTGACGGCGCGTCGGCGCCGAGCAGCTCGACGGCCCGTCGGACGCCCGGCTCGATCGGGGCCGGCGGAGTGCCGTACGCCCCCGTGACGAGCTGACGGAACTCGTCGAGCACCGTCCCGTAGCGGCGCGCCGAGAGGACGTTGAGCAGCGCCTGCGAGCCGAGGATCTGGCCGATGGGGGCGGCCAGCGGCGGCCACCCGGCCTCCTCCCTGATGCGCACGACCTCGGTGAGCGCGTCGAGCAGGCGATCGCCGGCCGCGTGTGCACGCAGATGGACGTCGAGGGCCGCGACGAGGCCCGCGGGGAGGTCGTACTCCGCCGCCCGGACGGCGATTCGCGGCGCGAGGGGCGCGAGCGGCTCGTCGCCGATGTGGTCGTCGACGACGTCCGACGCCTCCCACAGCCGCGCGACGTCGACCCCGGTTTCCCGCCCGAGCCCGTGCAGGGCCTCGACCAGCGACTCGCCCGCGATCCGGTGGAGCGCGAGGCCGAGCGGGTACACCGCCGTCGCCACGACGTCCGCGCCGACCCGCGTCGCCACGAGCGCGTTCGCGAGCGCGGTGCCCGCCGCCGCCTGGACGTAGAGGCCGACGGGGAGCCCGCTCGCCTCTGCGAGGCGCTCGACGAGCTCCTGTGTCACGTGCGGAAGGAGTGCGCCCGTCGGGTCGTTGAGGAGGACCCGCGCCGCGCCGAGCTCGCCGAGGCGCTTCGCCTGCTCGACGAGCCCGTCGGCCTCGCCGGTGCGGCTGGGGCTGTAGACGAGCCCGACGTGGAGCTGGCGCCCGGCGCCGACGATCGCCTCCCCCGCCTCGCGGAGGTTCGAGACGTCGTTGAGCGGGTCGTGCAGTCGGAAGACGTCGATCCCGTTCTCGGCCGCACAGGCGACGAAGCGCCGCACGATGTCGGTCGAGACCGGCTTGGAGCCGACGAGGAACCGGCCTCGCAGGGCGATCCCGAGCGGCGTCGTCGTGCGCGCGTCGATCGCGCGGATCCGCTCCCACGGGCTCTCGACACCCCGGCGCACCGACGCGTCGAAGACGCCGCCCCCCGAGACCTCGAGGCAGGCGAACCCCGCCTCGTCGAGGATCCCGGCGATGCGCAGGATTTCGCCGGTCGGGATGCGGCCCGCGAGCGGCTCCTGCGAGAGCAGGCGAATGGTGGTGTCGACCAGCTGAGGCACGGCACGACCTTACTCGCAAGCGGGATTCCGCAGGAGCGGAATCCCGCTGCTCGATCGCCGCCTGCGGCGGGGCACATCCCTGAACGCCGAACGCCTTCGGCGTCCGGCTTCGCGCCGCACCAGCATGGCCGTCTCGGTCAGGCGCGGGAGATGTATCTGGCTTCGCGGGGGTCGACCTTGACCCGCTCCCCGATGTTCACGAAGAGCGGCACCTGGACGACCGCGCCGGTCTCGAGCGTCGCGGGCTTCGTCACGTTCGACACGGTGTCGCCCTTGACCCCGGGCTCGGTGTCCGCGACCGCGAGCTCGACCGAGGCCGGCATCTGGATCCCGGAGGGCTTCCCGTTCACCTGGAGGATCTGGATCGTCGAGGACGGCAGCATGTACGCGAGCTCGCCCGCGATGTCCCCGCTCGGCAGGCCGAACTGCTCGTACGTCTCCTCGTCCATGAAGTGCGCCTCGGTGCCGTCGTCGTAGAGGAACTGGACGCTCTTCACCTCCGTGTGCACGCGCGGGAACTTCTCCCCCGCGCGGAAGGTGTCGTCGACGACCGCGCCGGTCTCGAGGTTCTTCAGCTTCGTGCGCACGAACGCTCCGCCCTTGCCGGGCTTGACGTGCTGGAACTCGACGATCCGCCAGACGGCGCCGCGATGCTCGATGTGCATCCCGTTCCGGAACTGGTTCGTGTTGACGATCTCCGCCATGCGCGGGCCAGGGTACCTAGCCGACCTGGACCGGCTCCTTCGTGACGGTGGTGAGGCGCTCGCAGCCGTCCTCGGTCACGACGACCATGTCCTCGATCCGCACGCCGAGCTCTCCGGGCAGGTACAGGCCCGGCTCGACGGTGACGACGTTCCCCGCCACGAGGACGGAATCCGACTCGGGTCGGAGCGTCGGCAGCTCGTGAACTTCCAGCCCGACCCCGTGGCCGAGCCCGTGCCCGTACCGGTCGGCCAGGCCGGCCTCGCCGATCGCGACCCGCGACGCCGCGTCGACCTCTCGCCCGCTCGCCCCCGGCGCCACCGCCGCGAGCCCGTCGAGCTGCGCCGTCAGGCACAGGTCGTAGACCTCGCGCAGCCTGCCGGTCGGCTCCCCGGTGAAGAACGTCCGCGTGCAGTCCGAGGCGTAGCCGTCGACCGCGCAGCCGGCGTCGACCACGACGAGCGTGTTCTCCGGGATCGCAACGTCGCGTGGCTTCCCGTGCGGCCTCGCGCCGTTCTCGCCGGCCGCCACGGCAGCCGCGAACGACGCGCCGTCGGCGCCAGCCTCGTGCCACGCCTGCTCGATCCACCAGGCGAGCTCGGCCTCCGTCCGGCCGACGAACCGCTCGCGGCCCAGCTCCTCGAAGACGCGGTCGGAGATCGCGGCGGCGCGGCGCATGACCTCGAGCTCGCCGGCGTCCTTGACCGCCCGGAGCGACTCGACCGTGCCGGCGGTGGCGCCGAGGTCGACGCCGCCATCGCGTAGGAGATCGGCGCTGGCGACGCTCAGGTGCGCGGCCTCGACGCCGATCCGGCGCCCCGACAGCAGCTCCGCGAGGGCCGCGATGACCGCCCGCGGCGTCTCCTCGAACGTCACGCCGTCGACGTGGCGCGCCGCCTCGGCGTAGCGGAAGTCGGTGTAGAGCGTCGCCTCGCCCTCGGGATCGACCAGCACCGCGGCGTTCGAGCTGAGGAACCCGGTCAGGTAACGGACGTTGACGAGGCTCGTGACGAGAAGAGGCTCCTCCAGGCCGGCCGCGAGCCTCTCGATGCGCGTCATCCGTCCCTCCGTTCTGCGAGCAGGCCGAGCGCCTGCCGGTAGCCGTCGACTCCCTCGCCGATCACCCGCGCGGTGGGAAGACCCTCGAGCACGGTGTGCCGCCGCCACTCCTCGCGTGCCTGGATGTCGGAGATGTGCACCTCGATCACCGCGCCCGGGAAAGGCTCGAGCGCGTCGCGGATCGCCCAGCTGTAGTGCGTCCACGCTCCGGGGTTCAGAACGAGCGCGTCCGCGCCGTCGAGCGCGGCGTGGAGGAACTCGACGTACTCGCCCTCGTGGTTCGTCTGGCGGCACCGCACCTGGAGGCTCAGCTCCCGTGCCCACGCGTAGATCTGCGTCTCGAGGTCCTGGAGCGAGGCGTCGCCGTAGACGCCGGGATCGCGACGCCCGAGCAGGTCGAGATTGACGCCGTTGAGAACATCGACGCGCACGGCCCGATGCTACTGGCGTCCGGAGATCAGGCCCGAGAGAGCGCGACGGACGTCGTCTTCGGGCACCTCGACACCCCATCTGGGGCGTCCGGGCGCGTCGAGGAGCACGAGCCGCGGCGCCCCGCCGACCGCCTTCTTGTCGCGTGCGAGTGCCGCCCAGGCGGCGTCCTCGTCCACCGCCACCGGCTTCGGCGCGAGCACCTCCTCGACGAGCCGCTCCTCCTCGCGAAGGCCGGACAGACGAAGGGCGGCCAGCAGCCCGAGCGCGACGGCGCGCCCGTGCGGGAGCACGTAGCCGGCGGCCGCCTCGAGGGCGTGGGCGAACGTGTGGCCGAGATTCAGCTGCGCGCGGGCGCCGCGGTCGTGCGGATCGGCGAGGCAGACCGCCGACTTGAACACCGCGCAGGCGCGTACCTGCTCCGGCTCGGGGCGCTCCCAGAGGCGATCGCCGGCGAGAAGGCCGGTCTTCACGACCTCCGCGAGGCCGTTCATCCGCTCGTCGTCCGGCAGCGTCGTCAGCAGCGCGGGGTCGCAGACGACACGGGCGGGCCAGTGGAACGCGCCGACGACGTTCTTCGCGCCGGGCAGGTCGATCGCGGTCTTCCCGCCGATCCCCGCGTCGACCTGGCCGACGAGCGTCGTCGGGACGGCCGTCCAGGAGATGCCGCGCATGTAGGTCGCGGCCGCGAAGCCCGCGACGTCGGTGGTCGAGCCTCCGCCCAGGGCGACGATCCCTCCGTCCCGGCCGATCGCGAGCTCGTCCCAGAGGCGGGCGAGCACGGCGTTCGACTTCGCCGCCTCGCCGGCCGGCACCTCGTGGACGGCGACGTCGCGCGACCCGAGGGCGACCTGCGCGCGGACGCCGTGGATGCCCGCGACGCGCTCGTCGGCGATCAGCTCGACCGGCCCGTCGCCGGGGACGAGCTTCTCGAGCTCGTCCAGCGCGCCGACTTCGACGTGGACGCCGGCGGCCGCCAGCACGATCCCCTCGACGTCCTGCGCGCGTGCGTCGGCGACAGCGTCGTAGACGGGCTGCCGGTCGCGGTGGAGCGCCTGGAACTCGCCCTCGTCCCGCGCGAGCGGGCGATCGGTGCCCGAGACCCGCTGCCATGCGGTCCCGGGCTCGACGTCGATCAGCACCGTGAACGCGGCTGACGTGAGCCTTTCCCGCGTCGGCTCGGAGAGCACTGCGCCGCCCCCGAGCGCGACCACCACCGGCTCGCCGTTCCGCAGCACGTCGAGCGCGACGCCTTCCTCGATCTCGCGAAAGCCCGTCTCGCCTCTCCTGGAGAAGAGGTCTGCGACGCTCGAGCCGGTCCGCGTCTCGATCTCCCGATCGAGGTCGACGAACCGACGGCCGAGCCGATTCGCGACATCCGCGCCGAGGCGGCTCTTGCCCGATCCCATGAACCCGGCGAGCGCCAGATGCCGGCCGAGGGCGTTCAGGTGCGCTGACGCCACCGGTCGCCGATCCGGCCGAGGTACGCGGCGTGCGCGGCGAGCACGTCGACGAGGGCGTCTCCACCGAGCTTCTCGAGCGCCGCGCGTGCGAGCTCGAATGCGACCGCGGCCTCGGCGACGACCGCTAGGGCCTCCACCGCCTGCACGTCGGAGCGCTCGACGAGCGCCTGTGCGGGCTCGCCCGTCCCGAGGTCGACCGAGTCGAGCGGCCGCATCAGGGTCGGCAGCGGTTTCATCGCGGCGCGCACGACGATCGGCTCGCCGTTCGAGATGCCCGCCTCGATCCCGCCGGCGCGGTTCGTGCGCCTCGAGAGACCGGGATCGATCTCGTCGTGCGCCTCGGTCCCGCGGCGACGTGCAAGGGAGAAGCCGTCGCCGATCTCGACGCCCTTCACGGCCTGGATGCCCATCAACGCCCCTGCGAGGCGCGCATCGAGGCGCTCGCTCTTCTCGGCGTACGTGCCGAACCCAGGAGGGACTCCCGCGGCGACGACCTCCACGATCCCGCCGAGCGTGTCGCGGTCCTTTCGCGCCGTGTCCGTCGCGTCGCGCATCCCGTCGTCGGTGGTCTCGCCGCCGATCTCCACCGGCCGGCCCTCGACCGCGATCCCGAGCTCCCCGAGGAGCGCCTTCGCCACCGCCCCGGCGGCGACGTGCGCGGCGGTGTGGCGCGCAGACGCGCGCTCGAGCGCGTTGCGGACGTCGTCGTGCCCGTACTTGAGGACTCCCGCGAGGTCGGCATGACCCGGGCGCGGCAGCGTCACGCGCCTCGCGCCCTTGCCCGACGGGTCGCCCTCGGGCGGCCAGGCGCTCATTCCCCACGTCCAGTTCGCGTGGTCGCGATTGCGGACGACGAGCGTCAGCGGCGTGCCGAGTGTCACCCCGTGCCGGAGGCCGCTGAGCACCTCGACCTCGTCGGACTCGAGCTTCTGGCGAGGGCTGCGGCCGTAGCCCTGCTGGCGGCGGCGGAGATCGGCGTCGATCGCGTCCTTGTCGAGACGTAGCCCGGCGGGCAGCCCCACGACGATCGCCGCGAGCGCCGGCCCGTGCGACTCTCCCGCGCTGACCATCCGGAGCGCCATGGCGCGATCCTAGAGGGACGCTCTGCTAGCCTCGGGCCGCGCGATCCCGCGCACGACCGGAAGGAGGTGAGGTGCGAATGACCAGTCCGTTCTCCGTCACGCGCTTCTCCGCCGGTCGCAGCCGCGGCTGAGCGGCGTCGCGTGACGGAGCCCATCCGTCACGAAGGAGACGCACATGACGTCGCACGACGGCGGGCCCGCCCGCCTCGATGCCGTCGTCCCGCTCCACGTCGAGCAGACGGGAACGGGAACGCCGGTCGTCCTGATCCACGCCGGCATCGCCGACAGCCGGATGTGGGATCCGCAGTGGGCCGCGTGGCAGACGCGGTTCGCCCTGACACGCCTCGACCTCCGCGGCTTCGGCCGCTCCCGCGCGCCTGCGGGCTCGTTCAGCCATGCAGGGGACGTCGCCCGGGTCCTCGACGAGGGGGGAATCGACCACGCGCACGTCGTCGGCGCGTCGTTGGGCGGACTCGTCGCGCTCGACCTGGCCGCGGCTCGACCCGGGTGCGTCACGCGGCTCGTGCTCGCCGACCCGCCGCTTCCCGGCTACGCCTGGTCCGAGGAGATGCGCGGCTTCTTCGCCGCCGAGGAGGCCGCGTTCGATGCGGGAGACCTCGAGGCGGCGACGGAGGTCAACGTCGAGTTCTGGACAGGCTCGGCGGACGAGCCCGTGCAGGCGGCGATCCGTGAGCAGCAGCTGAACGCCTTCCGCCTCCAGGCGGCCGACGAGGCGGACGAGTCGCTGCTCGCCGACGACCTGCCGCGTGCCCTCGCCACGCTCGACGTGCCGACGCTCGTGCTCACCGGCGAGCACGACAAGGCCGACTTCCGGACGATCGCCGACCACCTCGCAGCGACGCTCCCCCGTGCGCGACGCGCCACCGTCGCCGGGGCCGGACATCTTCCGAGCCTCGAGCAGCCGCAGGCGTTCGACGAGCTCGTGCTCCCCTTCCTCGAGGGCAGAGCGTGACGGACACGAGACGGGCCCGAGGCCCGCCGTGAGCCCGGATGCTCAGGGTCGGGGAGTCTCTGCGAGCGCCTTCCAGAAGAACGTCGTCGCGCAGGGACGGCCGTCGGGATAGAGCGCGAAGTCGGGGACGACACCGACACGGTTCCACCCCATGCCCTCGTACAGCGCCTCGGCCGGGTCGCCGGTCACGGTGTCGAGCACGAGCAGCGTCTTACCCTCGGCGAGGGCCTCCGCCTCGGCCCGTTCCATGAGGCGCCGCGCGACCCCGCGCCGTCGCGCCGCCCGCCGTACCAGGAGCTTCGCGATCTCTCCGCGGTGCGGCTGGTTCGGTGGCAACGCCAGGATCACCTGCACGGTGCCGACGAGCTCTCCGTCGTCGAACGCGGCGATGATCACCCGTCGCCCTCGCTCCGCCTCCGCGACGAAGCCGTCGAACGCCGCGCGAGCGTCCTCGTCCGAGAACGGCGCCATGTAGCTGACGGACGCGCCGCCCTCCACGCAGTCCCGCAGCACCGCAGCGAGCCCGTCCAGGTGCGCGCGGGCGTCGGCGCCGTCCAGCCGCCGGACGTCGATCGTGTCAGGCGTCGGCATCCACCAGGACGTTCGCTCGGTGCACGGCTCGAAGCGTAGATTCCCTCAAGTGAGCTTCGCGGTGCCGGCCGAGTCCTACGACCGCTTCATGGGCGTGTACTCGGTGCAGCTCGCTCCTCAGCTGGCCGACCTCGCGGGTGTCGTGCCCGGCCAGCGCGTGGTCGACGTGGGCTGCGGCCCCGGTGCGCTCTCGACCGAGCTGGTCGGGCGCCTCGGCCCCGCTGCGGTGACCGCGGTCGACCCGTCGGAGACGTTCGTCGTCGCGGCGCGAGAGCGGCTCTCGGGCGTCACGGTGGAGCGGGCGTCGGCCGAGGAGCTGCCGTTTCGCGACGATACGTTCGACGCCGCCATCGCGCAGCTGGTCGTCCACTTCATGTCCGACCCGGTCGCCGGGCTCGCCGAGATGGGGCGCGTCACGCGAGCCGGCGGCGTCGTCGCCGCCTGCGTCTGGGACCACGCGGGCCGCCAGAGCCCGCTCTCGCCGTTCTGGGACGCGGCCCGCGTCCTCGAGCCGGACGTGGACGACGAGTCGGGGCTGGCGGGCGCCCGGGAGGGGCATCTGCGCGAGCTGTTCGAGGCGGCCGGCCTCGGCGAGGTCGAGGACACCGCGGTCACGGCGGCCGTCGAGCATGCGACCTTCGAGGAGTGGTGGGAGCCGTTCACGTTCGGCATCGGGCCGGCCGGAGGCTTCGTCGGGGGTCTGAGCCTCGAGCGGCGGGACGAGCTCCGGGAGCTCTGCCGCGAGCGCCTGCCGGCGGCGCCGTTCACGGTCACCGCGCGGGCCTGGGCGGCTCGCGGTCTCGCGTAGGCCCGAGCGACCCCAGGCCGCGCTCGGGTCAACCGTCGGCGTCGACGAGGACGTTCGGCCCGTGCCTGTCCTCGAAGCGGTCGAGCACCCGCGACGCGACGAGGCGGTCGCGGCTCTCCTCCGCGTCCGCGACCGACGCGAACTCGAGGTAGACGAACACGTGGTTCGGGTCGTCGACCGATCGGAAAACCCGCTGCACCGTCGCCGTTTCGCGTGCCCCCGGCCGGTCCTGGTCGAACATCGGCCGCCACGTCTCGTACTCGCCGACGTGGATCCGGGTGATGATGAACGCGCTCACGGCTTCGATCGACACTCAACCACGGTTCCGTCCGAAGTGGAACGGTGTGAGACTGTTCCCCGGAGGACGGGATGGAGTACGGCGCCCATCTGCCGCTGATCGAGCTCGACGCGGGCTCCCCCTCCCTCGCGCCCTTGCGGGAGTACGCCTCGACCGCCGCCCGCCTGGGCTACCGCTCGTTGAGCGCAAACGACCACCTCCTGTTCCGGAAACCCTGGCTCGATGGGCCGACCGCCCTCGCGGCGGTGGTCGACCGAGCCGAGCAGATGACGATCGCGACGACCGTGTGCCTGCCGGTGATCCGCGGGCCGGTGCAGGCCGCGAAGACGCTCGCCGCCCTCGACATCCTCTCGGGCGGTCGACTCGTCGTCGGCATCGGCGCCGGCTCGTCCGAGCGTGACTACGCCGCCGTCGGCGTTCCGTTCGAGGAGCGGTGGCCGCGCTTCGAGGAGGCTGCGCAGGCGCTCCATGCGCTCCTCCACGAGGACCGGCAGCCGTTCGCCGGCGCGTTCTACTCCACCGAGGACGTCGTGCTCGAGCCGACGCCCGTGCAGCGGCCGGGCCCGCCGATCTGGATCGGCAGCTGGGGCTCGAAACCGGGACTTCGGCGCGTCGCCCGCCTGGCCGACGGCTGGCTTGCGTCGGCCTACAACACGACGCCGGACTCCTTCCGCGCCGGCCGTGCCTACCTCGAGGAACAGCTCGCCGCTCGGGGCAGGTCAGCCGACGCCTTCCCCAACGGGCTCGCGACTATGTGGCTGCACGTGACCGAGCGGCGCGCGACGGCGGAGCGCCTCCTGTCCGACGTTCTTGCACCGATGCTGAACCGCCCGGTCGACGCGCTCCGCGACCTCTTTCTTCCGATCGGCGGGGCCGAGCTCTGCGCGGAGCGGCTGTCCGCTTTCGCCGAAGCCGGCGTCCAACGCGTGTTCGTCTGGCCGCTCGGGGACGAGCTCGGGCAACTCGCGCTGTTCCAGGAGCACGTCGCGCCGCTCGTGGGCTAGTCACCACGCCTCGGGCGAGAGGACGAGCCAGTACCCGTCCGGGTCGACGAAGCACACGGCGCCGGTCCGCGGCCAGTACGGGTTCGCCGGCAGACGTGGCTCGTGCCCCGCCGCGCGAAGGCGAGCTGCGTCCTTCTCGACCCGCTCGGCCGAGCCGAGGTACAGCACGAGCTGGTCCTCGGATGTCGGCAAGGGCAGCGTTCCCTCGTGGGCGACGAGCTCCAGCTGGCGCGATGCGTCGGGAAGCCCGAGGATCACGCCGCTGTAGCCGTCGTGCTCCTCGAACGAGGCGAGCACCGGAAGCCCGAGAGCGTCGCCGTAGAACGCCGACGCCGCGGCGAGATCTCCCGTCGGACGGGCGACCCGGATCTGGCTCATCGCGGACGAAGCGCGTTCGCCATCGCCGCAACCGGCGCCGGCTCGCCCGTCCAGCGCTCGAACGACGCGGCGCCCTGCCCGAGAAGGACGTCGAGCCCGTCGACGACGGTTTCGCACCCAGCGCGGCGGGCGGCCGCCACGAGCGCGGTCTCCGAGCCGTCGGCGTTGTACGCGAGATCGACCACCTGCATGCCCGGACGCGGCGTGACGATCACCTCGTCCTTGACCGGCGTGCAGTTGACGAGCACGTCCACGCCCTCGCCGCTCGGCGGCCAGCCGGCGTCCCGTCGCGAGCCGAGCTCGATCCGCGCAGCGCCGACCGACGCGACCGCGCTCATGACCGCCTTCGCGGCGCCGCCTCCGCCGAGGATCAGCACGGTCCGGTCACGCGCGTCGATCTGGCTCGTCACGGCCTCGCCGTCGGTCGAGGACCCGAGGACCCGTCCGTCCCGGACGACGAGCGTGTTCACCGAGCCCGCGGCCGACGCGACCTCGTCGAGCTCGTCGCAGTGGAGCGCGACACGCTCCTTGTGCGGGATCGTGACGTTCGCGCCGGCGAAGCCGGTCGCGACGAGTCCGCGCAACGCCTCCTCGAGACGCTCCGGCGGCGTCGGGAGGGGCACGTACGCCCAGTCGAGCCCGAGCGCTGCGAACCCCGCGTTCTGCATCGGCGGCGAGAGCGAATGGGAGGTCGGCCAGCCGAGCAGGCCGACGAGCGTCGTCGTCCCGCGGATCGACGTCACGCGACGAGCGACGGATCGAGCTCCGCGACGGCGCGGGCACCGGAGAGCGCCATCGTGAGGTCGACCTCGGCCGCGAGCTGCGTGATCACCGCCTCGATGCCCTCCTGGCCGCCGACCGCGAGTCCGTAGACGTACGGCCGGCCCAGCAGGACCGCATCCGCGCCGAGCGCGACGGCCTTGACCACGTCGGCGCCCGTCCGGACGCCCGAGTCCATCAACACGACCGCGTCGGGGCCGACCGCGTCGCGGACCTCGACGAGCGCGTCCAGCGCCGCGATCGAGCCGTCCACCTGGCGGCCGCCGTGATTCGAGACGACGATCCCGTCCATCCCGGCGTCGAGCGCGCGCCTGGCGTCGTCGGCCCGGAGGATCCCCTTCAGCAGCACAGGCAGCGACGTCCACTCGCGCAGCCGGGCGAGGTCGTCCCACGTGAGCGCGAGGTTGGGGAACGCCGAGAGCGCCATGAGCGAGGCCGGCAGGAGGCTCTCCTCGGGGGGCGACTCCAGACGGCCGCGGAATGCCTCGTCGGCGAAGAACTGCGCGAGCCCCGCGCCGTTGAGGAACGGCAGGTACCCGTTCCGCAGGTCACGCGGGCGCCAGGCGAGCGTGAGGGTGTCGACCGTCAGCACGATCGCCCCGTAGCCCGCGGCATCGGCCCGGCGGACGAGGTTCTCTGCGAGCTCCGGATCGCCCCACCAGTAGAGCTGGAACCAGCGCGGCGGATCGAGCGCCGCGACGTCCTCGAGCGCGGTGGACGAGGCGCTCGAGAGGATCAGCGGCACGCCCGTCGCGGTCGACGCACGCGCCACCGCACGCTCCGCGTCGTCGCGGACGATCGAGAGGACGCCGACCGGCGCGAGGAAGAAGGGAGCCGGCGAGCGGAGCCCCAGCACCTCGACCGAGAGGTCACGCTCGGCCGTCCCGACAAGCATCCGCGGCCGTAGGGGACGGCGGCGGAACGCCTCGAGGTTGGCACGCATCGTCTCCTCGGCGCCCGCCCCTCCGGCGACGTAGTCGAACGGCGCGCGGTCGAGCGACTCCCGGGCGCGCGCCTCCCACGCCTCGTAGCCGATTGGCCACTCCGTGCCGCCGGAGAGGTAGATCGCGTTCTGGACGACGTTTCCCGGGTCGAGCGCCACGAGCGGATCCTACGACGCTCGCGGCGGCGTCACTTGCACGCGTAGCCGTACTCGCAGACCTTGCGGAGGAAGTCGCTCTCGCTCGCGGTGAAGTAGTGCGACAGCGACTTCGGCTTGCGGACGTAGTAGAGGTAGTCGACGTTGCGGGCGGGGTTCGCAGCCGCGCGGATCGAGGCAAGGCCGGGGTTCGCGATCGGGGTCGGCGGCAACCCGGACCGCAGCCGGGTGTTGTACGGCGAGTCGGAGCGGAGCGCTTCCTTCGTCAGCGACTGCGTTCCGGGAATGTCGAGGCCGTAGCGGATCGTCGCGTCGATCCCGAGCGGCATCCGGTTGTGGAGCCGGTTGTAGATCACCGCTGCGACGAGCCGCCGCTCCCGCGGCACGGCGGTCTCCTTCTCGATCATCGACGCGATGATCAGCACGTCGTAGGGCGTGAGGTTCTTCGAGCGTGCATAGCGGAGGTCGACCTCGCCGAAGCGCTCGCGGAACGCCGCCAGCTGGTCGGCGACGAGCTCACGGGCGCTGGACGCCTGCGTGAACTCGTACAGGGCGGGAAACAGGAAGCCTTCGAGGGAGCCGGGCTTCGCGTCCTTCCGGAACCGCGGCGGCGGCACTGCCTGCTGCACCGCGCGGAGGTACGCCTGACGCGTCAGCCGCGGGGTGACCTGGCGCTTGTCGATCGCGATCTGCCTGACGGCGGCGACGCGGTCGGCCATGTCGCGCACCGTGAAGCCCTCGGGGAAGATGATCTCGAGGCGCTGGAGCGGCGGCGGGCCCGTCGTGGTCGGAGGCGGCGCCGGCGCCGCCTCGTCCTCCCCGCCCGCCACCCAGGCCGTGACGGCGAAGGCGCCGACCGCGACGACCACCGCGACGAGGAGGAGCGCGAGCAGGCGCCTCATCCGGCGCGCTCCAGCCAGCCTTGCAGGAGGTGCGCGGCTGCGACCGCGTCCTCGGCCGCCCGCCCGGGCGTCTGCTGCGCGAGCGACGTCGTGAACCGCTCGTCGTAGGTCTCGACGGGCACCCGGATGCGGTCGCGCAGCGCCTCGACGAACGCCTGGGTCTCGCGCGCCTGGGCGCCGTGCTCGCCACGCAGCGTCAACGGCAGCCCGACGACCACGAGCTCCGCTCCCTCGGTCGCGACGAGCTGCGCGAGCCGTGCGAGCCCGGCGTCGGTCGCCGCCTGCTCGACGACGCCGACGGGGCGCGCCACGGTTCCCGTCTCGTCCGAGACCGCGACGCCCGTGCGCGCAGAGCCGAAGTCGAGTGCGAGCACGCGCATGCGGCCCGCTAGAGCGCCGCCCGGATCAGCCGTTCTGCCTCCGCGAGCGCGTCCGGGAGTTTCTCCGCGTCCTTTCCTCCCGCCCGCGCCATCGTCGGACGCCCGCCACCGCCGCCGCCGACGAGCGGCGCCGCGCCGCGGATCACGTCGGAGGCGCTGATCCGGTCGGCGACGGCCTGGTCGAAGTTGGCGACGAGGCTCACCGTGCCCTCGCCGGCCGAGCCGAGCACGACCGCCGCAGGCGCATGGCGCTGCTTGAAGCGGTCGGAGAGCTCGAGGAGCTCGTCTCCGTCGAGCCCGTCCACCGCGTCGACCACGAGGTTCACCCCGTTCACCGCCTCCACTTTCACGTCGGGGTCGGAGGTCGCCGCCGTCGCGGCCGGCTTGCGCTTCCGCTCCCTGCGCGCCTCCTCGAGCTCGGCGCGAAGGGCGTTTGCCTCCTCCGCCCGACCGCGGAGCGCCGCCCAGGCCTCGCCGGACGTGACCGCCTCGATCCGACGCGCGCCGCCGCCGACGGAGCCTTCCGAGAGGATCAGGAACGGGCCGATCTCCGCCGTCGTGCGCACGTGCGTGCCGCCGCACAGCTCGGTGCTCGTGCCGGGCACCTCGACGACGCGGACGACGTCGCCGTACTTCTCGCCGAAGAGCGCCATCGCGCCGAGGTTGCGGGCCTCGGCGAGCGTCGTCTCGAACGTGTGGACGGGGAGGTTCGCGAAGATCGCGCGGTTGACATGCTGCTCGATCTCGTCGCGCTCCTCGGCCTTGAGCTGGGCGGTGTGCGTGAAGTCGAAACGAAGCTTGTCGGGGCGCACCGCGGAGCCCGCCTGCGTCACGTGGTCGCCCAGAACCTCGCGGAGCGCGGCCTGGAGAAGATGCGTGGCGGTGTGGTTCGCCATCGTCGGGAAGCGCACGCTCCAGGGAACGACGGCGCGCACGCGGTCTCCGGCCGCGAAGCCTACGCCGCGGAGGACGAGCGCCTGGTCGCCGTCGAAGCGGTAGGCGTCGACGAGCTCGGCGCGAGCTGCTGGGTCGCCGTCCCGCTCGATCCAGCCCTCGTCGGTCACCTGACCGCCGCCGGCGGGGTAGAACGGCGACTCGCGGAGCTTTGCGAGAAACGTGCCGTCTTCGAGGTGTTCGAGCGCGCCGATCTGCGTGAGGACGTCGACCTTCGCGTAGCCGACGAACTCGGTCTCGAAGCCTGCGTCGCGCGCGAACTCGCCCGCGCGCTGCAGGAGCCCCCGCTCACCGGTGCCGCGCGAGATCTCCCGGTGCTCGTCCATCTTCGCGACGTAGCCGTCGACGTCGACCGTCTGACCGCGCTCCTCCGCGAGCTCCGTCGTGAGCTCGATCGGGAACCCGTACGTCGTCGCGAGCGTGAACGCCTGGTCGCCGCTGATCGCGTCGACTCCGGCCAGATCCTCGAACAGCTTCGTGCCGCGTTCGAGCGTCTCCGTGAACCGCTCCTCCTCGCGCCGCACGGCGTCCTCGATCGTGGTGAGGCTCTCACGCAACTCGGGGTAGGCGTCTCCCATCTGGTCGGCGACGACGGTGGTCAGGCGGTAGAGGTCGTCGAGCCCGATCCGCCGCGCCTGGAGCACGGCCCGGCGGATGATCCGCCGCAGGACGTACCCGCGGCCCTCGTTCGACGGGGTGACGCCGTCCCCCACGAGGAACGTCATCCCCCGACCGTGGTCGGCGAGGATCCGGTGCGCCTTCGTCGCGGTGGGCGAGTCCCCGTAGGCGACGCCGGACTCCTGCGCGATCCACGACATGATCAGCTGGTAGCCGTCGGTGTCGTAGACGGACGGCGCCTGCTGGACGATCCGCGCCGTGCGCTCGAGGCCGAGGCCGGTGTCGATGTTCTGCTTCGGAAGCGGCGTGAGCGTGCGGTCGGGATGGAGCTCGTACTCCATGAACACGAGGTTCCAGAACTCGAGGAAGCGCTCGCAGCGCGTGCAGCCCGGCAGGCAGCCCGGCTCGCCGCAGCCGGCCTCCACGCCCCAGTCGTAGTAGATCTCGGAGTCGGGCCCGCACGGCCCCGGCCCGCCGACCGACCAGAAGTTCTCCGACGACGGCAGCCGCACGATCCGCTCGGGCGGCATCCCGATCCCCTCCCACAGCGAGATCGCCGTCTCGTCGGGGCCGAGCCCGAGCTCCGGGTCGCCGGCGTGGACGCTGACCCAGAGTCGATCCCAGTCGAGCTTCAGGTGGTCGCGCATGAACTCTGTCGCGTACGCGATCGCGCCGTCCTTGAAGTACTGCCCGAACGAGAAGTTGCCGAGCATCTCGAAGAACGTCAGGTGGTACGTGTCGAGCCCGACCTCCTCGATGTCGGGCGTGCGGAAGCACTTCTGGACGGTCGCCGTGAGCGGCGCCGGAGGCGGCTCGAGGCCGAGGAAGAACGGCATCTGCGGCTGCATGCCGGCGCTCGTGAGCAGCGTCGAGTTGTCGTCCGCGCGCGGGATCAGCGATGCAGACGGCCGGCGAAGATGCCCCTTCGACTCGAAGAACGAGAGGAAGCCCTCGCGGAGCTCGGCGGTCGTGCGCATGCCGGCGATCGTAGCGGGGGCCACGCGAGCGCCCGGACGCGGCGGGCTGCCGTCCCGCACCCGCGACGACGGCCGCGCTACGGAAGCTCGTCGGGAGGAATCGGCGCGGGATCCGGCTTCGGCGTCGGCGGAGGCTTCGGCCACGGATCCGGCTTCGGTTCGGGCGGTGGCGGAGGCGTCGGCGTGGGCCGTTCGGAGGTCGGCGGCGTCGGCCCTGCGCCGCGGAGGTCCTCGGCCAGATCCTGCTGACGCCGGCGCGCGGCGTCCTTCGCCGCGTCCATGGCCTCCGACACGTTGCGGTTCTTCTTGAGCGACGAGAGGCCGTGCGCGATGCCGGATGCGAACCCCGAGACCTTCTCGACCGGCGTCGTGATCGCCGTCGAGACCGCCCGCACGGCGGTGTCGGCGCTGTCCGCCATCGAGACGGCGCTGTCGGTGACGGTGTCGAGCTTGTCCAGCTGGTAGTTCACGCGGTCGACGGTGCCGCCCGTCTTCACGACGACGGGCAGGATGTCGCGCTCGCTCCCACGGATGAAGGACGAGATCCGGTCGAAGAGCCGGCCGAGCTTGACGAGCGCGATCAGCGACCCGACACCGAGGAGCACGAGAAAGATCGCAAGCGCCCAGTACGCAGCGTCACCGGCGGTGGAGGCGACCGTCATCGCGGCGGATCCTACCCGGTTGCCCGCCCGGGCACTCCTTGCCGGCCGGCTCGGCGTGCTTCCGCGTCAGCTCGATCCGGTGCGGCGGATCACGCCGGCGCCGACTACGGCGTCGTCCGAGTAGAGGACGGCGACCTGGCCCGGCGCGACGGCCTCGACGGGCTCGTCGAGTGCGAGCTCGAACCCGCCGTCGACCTCATCGACGGTCGCGTCGACCGCCGCGGACCGGTACCGGAGCTTCACCTCTGCGCGCGTGACCGGCAGGTAAAGGCGCCCTTCGGCGTGCACCCGGTCGGTGCGGAGCGCGTCGTGCGGGCCGACGACGAGCGTGTTCGTCGCCGCATCCGTCCGGAGCGCGTAGAGCGGCTCGGAGGCGGCGACGCCGATCCCACGGCGCTGACCCGGCGTGAACTGCCAGACCCCGTCGTGGCGTCCGAGCTCCGTCCCGGACTCGTCGACGATCGCCCCGCGGCGCCGCGGGACGCCACGACGCTCGAGGAACGCGCGGTAGTCGCCGCCCGCGAGGAAGCACGCCTCCTGGCTCTCCGGACGTCGCGCGACGGCGAGCCCCGCTGCCGCCGCCTCCGCACGCACCTCGGCCTTCGTCGCGCCGCCGAGCGGGAAGGCAACCCGTTCGAGTGTGCGCGGATCGACCGTCGCGAGCATGTACGACTGGTCCTTCCCCGGGTCGACCGCCCGCGCGACGAGGCGCCGACCTCCGCGCTCCACGAGCTGCGCGTAGTGCCCCGTCCACAGAACGTCGGCGCCCGCACGGCGCACGAAGTCGACCAGTCGGTCGAAGCGGAAGCGCCCGTTGCAGCGCATGCACGGGTTCGGCGTGACGCCCGCGGCATACCCCTCGACGAACGGGTCGACGACCGTCGCGCGAAAGTCCTCGCGGAGGTCGAGCGTCACATGCGGGATCCCGAGCGCGTGGCAGGTCTCGCGGGCCCGCACGACGGCGTCGGGAGAGCAGCAGGCACGCTCGCTCGACGGGCCATGGGGGTCGAGCCAGAGCCGGAGCGTGACGCCGATCGCAGCGGAGCCTGCGCGGACGAGCGCGACGGCGCTGTCCACGCCGCCGCTCATCGCGACGGCGATGCGTCCGGGCACCGGCGTCGCCCGGAACACGTCCGCGAGCGCATTCGCGACCGCATCCGCCGCGAGGGTCTCTCCCGGGATGGCGGCCGCCTCGAGCAACGTGAGGCCCGCGAGCCGACGCTCCATCCCCGGCGCGTCGGCCTCGACGATGCGCTCGCCGTCGACCACCAGCCGTGCGTACGCGTACTCGGATCCGCGGGCGGAGTCCCCGATCGCCTCGATCGTCATCGACGAGCAGGCTAGCGACGCGTCGAGCCGGTGAAGCCCACGCATTCGACCCCCAACCTCCCCCAGGGGCACTCCCGTGTCCCTGATGCCACGCTATCGACGAACGCGCGACACGTGTGTCCCGCCTTCGTGCCGGCTTCGTCTCACGGCGCACGGACGGCGGCATGCCGCTACTGAGGCATCTGCCATGCGACCGACGCGGCGGGGCGCGCCGTCGACGTCGTCCGTCGCCGGTGCTTCGCGGCGGGAGCTAGACGGGCACCGCGGTCACGACGACGTTGTCGCGGTAGTGCTTTCGCGCCTCGTCGAACGGGCCGCCACACGTGACGAGCACGAGGCGCGGTCGACCACGGCGCGAGTAGATGTCGGGCGGGAGCTGCTCCTTCGACATCAGCCGCACCGAGACGACGCGGTACTCCTTCGTACGGCCGTCGCGCGTCCGCAGCTCGACGAGCATCCCGCTGCGGGCCGACGCCAGGCCGAAGAAGGCACCGGCTCCCCGGCTCGCACTGTCGACGTGGCCCGCGACGAGAACCGCCCCGGCGTGATCGCCGGGCGCGGCGCCGTCGCGCCACCACCCAGGCCGGAGGATGTCGTCCGGCACGCCGAGCACGCCGTTCGGGACGTCGACCGCGGAAGGCACGAGCGGCGCGTCGATCCCGAGCTTCGGGATCCGCACGCGTACCGGAGTCCGCCCGCCGACGTCAGCGGCACTGCGTCCGACGCTCGCTGCCGTGCCGCCGGTGACGATGAGGGGCCGGACGAGCGCCGTCTCGGACGCCGCCCCGCACGTAGACGGACCGCCCATGACGAGCGGCGACGTCACGATCCGCTCGCGGTAGGCGTAGAACCCGGCGCGCTCGAGCTTCACCGACGGTGAGCCGTGGGTGCCGTCGCCGCGGACGACGAAGCGGCCGCTCCAGATCGGCGATCCGGTGCACCGGATCGCGGCGCGGCTCGCGAACGGGCCGAACAGCTCCAGCTCGACGGCTGCGCTCGTGCTTCCGAGCCCGCTGACGCGAACGCGGTCGTGCAGCTTCGCGCCGGGAACGACGACCTCACCGGAGGCGACCGTGGTGACGTCGGGCCGAGCCCGCACAACGGTCGTCTCGGCCTTCTCCGCGCAGTCCGTCGTCACGGCCGCGTTGGCCGGGCCCTCGACGATCGACTCGCGGTAGGTGTAGTACCCGGGGCTTTCCACCTGGAACGGCGCGGTCTCGTACGTCCCGTCGCCATCGGCCTGCAGCGTGCCGCGCCAGGCCGGCGTGCCCTCGCAGCGGATGTCCGCCTGCGTCTCGAACGGCCCGAACAGCTCGGCCGCGATCACCAGGCGCAGCGCGCCGATCCCTGAGACGACGACGCTGTCGGAGATCGTGGAGCCCGGAGTGGCGCTCTGGGAGCTCACGCGCGTGGTGAGGGTCGGCGTCGCGACGACGGCGGTCGTCTCGGCGACGGCGCCGCAGGGGGTCTCGACACCGCCGACGACGTCGGACGGGACGATGGTCTCCCTGTACGTGTAGAAGCCCGGCGTGTCGAGCTGGGCGGGCGCGGTGACGTAGCGGCCGTCGCCGGTGACCTGCAGGGTCCCGGTCCAGACGGGCCGTCCGGTGCAGACGATCGCATCGCGCGCGGGGAACGGGCCGTAGAGGGCGGCCCGAATCGTGGCCGTGACGTCGCCCAGTCCCGAAACGTCGATCGTGTCGGTGACGGTCGCGCCCGGGGCGAGACGCCTTGCACTGACGACGGTCTCGAGGCGCGGCTGCACCGCAACTGTCCGTTCCACGGTCTCCGTCACGACCTGTGAGGCCGGAACCACGATCCGCTGGCCGTTTCGCGCCGCCGCAGACGTGGTCGGCGCGTAGATGCGCGGAAGGGTCGAGGCCAGCGCCTCGGTACGGACCCGAAGCTCCAGCGGGCCCGACGCAGAGGGCGTCAGCGAGATCTTCGCAATGCCGTCGGCGTTCGTCTCGATACGGGCAGGAAGCCCGGTTGCGCCGGGAGCATCGATGCGCAGACTGACGTCGGGAAGGGCGTGTCCGGTCGCAGAAAGGACGCGGACGCTGCCTGCGGTCTTCGCCCCCGCCCGCAGGCGCTGGGGAAGACGCGTCTCGATGCGGTACGGACCGTGGTAGAGGGCGGCGTCGCCGGCAACCCGCGCGTAGGTCTCGGCGACGGTCGGGCCGATCGCATCGGGTGCGACCTCGCCGGGCGCGGCGTCGCCCATCAGGCCGTGGACGTAGAGCATCACCGCTGCTGCCTGCGTGGGCTGCGTGGTACGGCCGTGCGCCCAGACCGCATACGCCATCCGCCGCCTTCGCTCGAGCGGCACGAGCTCGCCGTCGCGGTTCTCCAGCGTCGACGAGAGGTCCTCGCGAAAGCGGGACTTCGGGTTCGGGTACCAGTAGCGGAGGTCGATGCAGTAGCTGTGCTCCGTGCCGGGGGCGACACCGCGGTAGTCGCCGAACCAGCGCACGCCGTAGCGGTACGTCTCGTAGGACCCCACCCCGAGCGTGCCGCAGGCGTTGCGTCCCATCTTCGAGCACGGGTCGTTCCGGTTCGGCGGGTCGCCGGCGAGGGCGAGCCGCGGGGTCATGAGGACCGCGGTCACAGCGACGACGACGGCGAGTACGAGGTGCTGCAAGCAAACACTCATACAGAAGGCATCAGACGACGCCGGTGCCCGACGTGGTCGTGCCGGTCAGGGGGAGCCGGTCGCCCGGCTCCCCCTGCATCCTCTGTCAGCCGCGGAGGTTGACCCTGAACGAGACGAGCCTGCGCGTCGAGATGCCGGCGAGCAGGTCTTCGCCGCTCTTCCGCGCCCGGACGAACACGACGAGGAGCTGCTGCTGCCCGCTGGCCGGGAAGTACCGGAGCTGACGCATCGTCAGGATCGCCCACCCATCCGCCGCCGTCGGCTGCTCCGTGGCCGAGAACTGCTGATACGGCGTCGGGGTCGCATAGACGAGTGCGCCCTCGACCGACCGGCCGCCGCAGGCGCTCACGTGGAATCGGATGCGGATCGTCTTCGTCCCCCGCGTCACGACGCTCGGCGTGATCTGCTGCTTGTCGACGAGCAGCCGCGCGGGCGGCGTGATGTCGTCCACGTCAATCGGGCCGGTCCCCGTGGGGCACCCCGTCGCCGACGCGCCGCCGGTCGTCACCACTGCGGTCTGCGTGGACGTGACGGAGTTCGAGCCGCTCGCGTTCGTCCCGGTGACCTTGACGCGCAGCGTCGTGCCCGCGTCGGCCGTGACGAGCGTGTACGTGCTCTGGGTTGCGGTCGTGATGTCCGCACACGCCGCCCCGGTTGCGTCGCACCGCGACCAGAGGTACGCAAACGTGACACCGCTGCCCGTCCACGTTCCCGGGTTGGCGGTCAGCTTCTCACCGACCACGGTCGACCCTGTGATCGTCGGCGGCTGCGTGTTCGGGGGACCTGTCTGGGCGGTGACCGCCGCGGTGGCGTCGCTGACTGCCGAGGCCTGTCCGCCGGCGTCCTGCGCGGTGACGCGCGCCCGGAGCCGGAACCCCACGTCACCTGCGGCGACGACGTAGGTCGCGGTCGTGGTGCCGATCGAAGCGCAGTCGGACCCGTCGGCGGCGCCTCCGGACGCCGGACAGCGGAGCCACGCGTACGTGAAGGTGGCATCACCCGTCGTCGTCCAGGTCCCGTTGCTCACGGTCAGGGTCTGACCGACCGCGGGATTGCCAGTGATCGCCGGCTCTGCGGTGTTCGTCGGTGCGGCTTGCTGCCGCGCCGAGACGGCCGGCACCAGCACGGCGAGGGCGGCGACCGTGACGACACCCACAACGATTCGGCGCCTCGTGAGGATGCGTCTCGCGGAACTCGGAAGGAAACTCATCGCTCCTCCTTGTCGTAGACGGCATTCGGATTCTCTCAACGGAGTTAGTCCGCCGCATGCGAACCCCTCCCCCGCCCCGGAGGTCAGCCGACGAGCTCGAGGATCTCGCCTCGAAAGACCCGAGCGTCCGCTTCGCATCCGGCGGGAGCCGCGACCTGGACGTGGTCGATGCCGACGATCACCGAGGACGACGGGTGCTCGGCGTCCCGCGTGACCCCGGGCCGGAAAAGCGAACCCGCTTCTCCAGGTGGGTGCCCTGCCGGCTTCCGGCGACGCCGTCAGCCGGACCCGAGCTCCCTTCGTGTGATCGTTGGTTCACGTTGAGAGCCCGAGGCCACGCGCAACGCCGAGCACCCACAGTGTAGTCGCCGCTCCGCGGGTGGCTACCGAGTCGCGTACCGCCACTCGACGGCCTGGGTTCCGTCGAGCCCGACGAGCCGGGCGAGGGAGGGCGTGAGCTCGAACTGCCGCCCGGTCTCCTTCAGCTGGTTGTCGATCACCTCGGTGAGCACGGTCTCACCCCCGTAGCGGATCAGGATCTTCGCTCCGCACGGGAGCACCGGATGCGAGACGCCGAGGGACCGGCTCGTGAGGATCAGGCCGCACCCGGTGCGCTCCGCGTCCTCGCCGGCGGGGCGCGGCGCCGCGAGCGCCTCGTACCAGCCGCCTCCCGCCGCGGTCGCGCCCTGCGGCGCGGCGACCGGGGTCTCGCCGCGGCGGTCGACGACCGCGACCGCGATGATGCCCGCGAGCAGCGCCACGGCCGCGAGCGACAGGAGCCGCTGCACGACGCGCGCGCTCAGCGCGGCGCCTCCTCGACGACGAGCTCGAGCCCGAGCTCGTCGAGCTGCGCGGCGGAGACCTCACTCGGCGCGCCGCTCATCGGGTCGACCCCCGCCTGGTTCTTCGGGAACGCGATCACGTCGCGGAGGTTCTCCTCCCCCGCCAGCACCATCGTCATCCGGTCGATGCCGAGGGCGATGCCGCCGTGCGGCGGGGCCCCCATCGCGAGCGCGTCGAGGAGGAAGCCGAACTTCGCGCGCTGCTCGTCGGGCCCGAGCGCGAGCAGGTCGAAGACCTTCGCCTGGATCTCCGGCTCGTGGATCCGGAACGACCCGCCGCCGAGCTCGTTGCCGTTGCAGATCAGGTCGTACGCGTGCGCGAGCGCGTGCGCGGGGTCGTCTGCGAAACGCTCCTTCCACTCGTCGGCCGGGCGGGTGAACGGATGGTGGACGGCCGACCAACGGCCGGTGTCCGCGTCCCACTCGAACATCGGGAAGTCGGTGACCCAGAGGAACCGCCAGACGGACTCGTCGACGAGCCCGAGCTCGTGCCCGAGCCGTGTGCGCAAGGCGCCCAGCACGCGCGACGTCATCGGCCACGTGTCCGCGGCGAAGAGGAGCGTGGTTCCGGGGTCGGAGCGCAGCGCCTCGAGCTCCGTCTCGGAGAGGAACTTCGCAATCGGCGAACGCACCTCTCCCTCCTCGTCGGTGACGAGGTAGGCAAGCCCCTTCGCCCCCCACTCCTTCGCGACCTCCTCGAGCCGCTGGAGCTCGGCCCGCGAGTACGCCTGCGGGACGCGGAGAAACCGCACGGCCTCCGCAGTCGCGAAGACGCCGAACTCCGACCCTCTGGTCACCTCGGTCGCGTCCTCGAGCTCGAGCCCGAAGCGCAGGTCGGGCTTGTCCGTGCCGAACCGACGGTCCGCTTCATCGTGGGTCATCCGCGGCCAGGGTGTCTCGATCTCCACGTCGAGCGTCTCGTGCCAGATCGCCGCGAACGTCCGCTCCATCAGCGCGAACAGCTCCTCCTGGTCCGGGAAGCTCAGCTCGACGTCGAGCTGCGTGATCTCCTGCACCCGGTCGGCGCGCAGGTCCTCGTCCCGGAAGCAGATCGCGATCTGGTAGTAGCGGTCGAACCCCGCGACCATCGTGAGCTGCTTGAGAATCTGCGGGCTCTGCGGCAGCGCATAGAAGCGACCCGGCTGGAGCCGGCTCGGGACGACGAAGTCGCGCGCGCCCTCTGGCGTCGGCTTGAAGAGGATCGGCGTCTGGATGTCGAGGAACCCGGCGGCCTCCATCTCGCGACGGATGATCCCGACCATCCGGGCGCGCAGCTCGATGTTGCGCTGGAGCTTCTCGCGGCGGAGGTCGAGCCAGCGATAGCGCAGCCGGAGCGTCTCGTCGACGTTCTCCTCGTCGAGCTGGAACGGCAGGGGCGTCGAGCGGGAGACGATCTCGAGCCTCTCCGCCTGCAGCTCGACCTCACCGGTCGGCATCGCCGGGTTCACCGTCTCCTCCGCCCGGCCGACGAGCTGCCCGCGGGCGCGGATCACGAACTCGTTGCGGAGCTCGTGGGCGGTCGCGGCCGCCTCGGGCGCGTGCTCGGGGTTGACGACGAGCTGCGTGACACCGGTGCGGTCGCGCAGGTCGACGAAGATCAGCCCGCCGTGGTCGCGCCTGCGGGCGACCCATCCCGCCATGGTCAGCGTGCGGCCGACGTGCTCCACACGCGGCTCGCCGCACATGACGTCGCGCCAGCTCACGGGACGAGCCTCCCGACGAGCTCGCCCAGGAGAACCTGCTCGTCCGCGGCTCCCGGAGCGCGGAGCGTCGCCTTCTCGGTCGTCACCACGACGGTCCTCGCGGCGCCGAGCCGTCCTGCCTGGGTGAGCTGACCCTTGAGGGAGCGCCCTGCGTGGTCGCTCTCCGCCGAGACGCCCGCGCGCCGGAGCTCGGCCACGATCCGGGCGACCTCCGCCCGAGGCGCGCCGTCGCCGAGTGCGAAGAACACGTCGATCCCCGGGGCCGTCGGCGGCACGACGCCCTCCTCGTCCATCGCGATCAGGAGCCGCTCGATCCCGGCGCCGAAGCCGATGCCGGGGGTCGGTGGGCCGCCGATCTCCTCGACGAGCCCGTCGTAGCGTCCCCCTCCCGTGATCGTCGAGTTCTGGTTCTCGAGCGGGCCGACGAACTCGAAGGTCGTGCGGGTGTAGTAGTCGAGGCCGCGCACGAGCGTCGGCACGAGCTGGTACCCGACGCCTGTCGCGTCGAGATCCGCCCGGACCGACGCGAAGTGCGCCGCGCACGCGTCGCAGAGGGACTCGCCGATCTTCGGCGCCTCGTCCAGCGCGGCCCGCGCCTCGGGGGGCTTCGCGAGGTAGTTGTCGAACACCCGCAGCGGGCTGACCTCGATCTTCGCGCGCGTCTCGTCGTCGAGGCGACGGGCGTTCTCCGCCAGCCATCCGCGGAGACGGTCGAGGTACGCAGGGCGGCACTCGCGGCAGCCGATGGAGTTCAGCTCGAGGTGGTAGCGCGTCACTCCGAGCCTGCCGAGGAGCGTGTCGTAGAGCTGGATCAGCTCCGCGTCGAGCGACGGATCGTCCGAGCCGATGGCCTCGACCGACGCCTGCCAATGCTCGCGGTACCGGCCACGCCCAGGTGCGCCGTAGCGGTACATCGGCGCGATCGTGAACAGCTTCACCGGCTGCGGGTCACGGTGCATGCCGTGCTCGACGTACGCGCGGCAGATGGGCGCGGTGCCCTCGGGCCTGAGCGTCAACGACCGGTCGGAGCGGTCGGCGAACGTGTACATCTCCTTCTGCACGACATCCGATCCCTCGCCCGACGTTCGCGCGAAGAGCGCCGTGTCCTCGAACACCGGCGTGAGGATCTTGCGATAGCCGTACAGGCCGCAGAGGCGCTCGATCTCACCGGTTACGTGCTGCCAGACCGGCATCTCGGACGGCACGACGTCGTGGGTGCCCCGCGGCCGCTCGATCCGCGCGCGCTCGCTCATCCTGCGATCTCCCGCGACTCCTCGCGGAGCTCCCCGAGGAACGGGTTCGACGCGAGCTCGGCCGCGAGGGTCGTCGACGGCCCGTGGCCGGGATGGACGGCCGTGTCGGGCGGCAGCGCCGCCACGAGCGAGCGGATCGAGTCGACGAGCGTCGGCCAGTCGCCGCCCGGAAGGTCGGTGCGTCCGACCGAGCCCGCGAACAAGACGTCGCCCGAGAACACGCTGCCTTCGGTCGCGTACGCGAGATGCCCGGGTGAATGGCCCGGGACCGGGAGGACCTCGAACTGGATTCCGGCGACGTCGAGCTGCTCACCGCCGTCGAGCAGGGCGTCGGGAGTGCACGGCAGGAGCGCGATCCCGGCAGGCGTGAATTCTCTCGGATTCTCGAGAACCGCTCGCTCGGCAGCGGACGCGTGCACCGGCGCGCCCGTTCCTTCCGCGAGGTCGGCAAGGCCGAGGACGTGGTCGAAGTGACAGTGCGTGACGAGGATCGCGACACACCTCGTCCCGAGCGAGGCGAGGGCAAGCCGGATCTCGCTCGCCGAGCCGCTCGGGTCCACCACGACCGCCTCCGTCGAGGCTCGGTCCCGCCGCACGACGTAGCAGTTCGTCGAGAGAGGACCGAGAGTGAGGCAGTCGACGGCCGGTGGCACGCCCGCGAGTGTACGGACGTCCCGGCGCCGCGCCGCGGAAGCAGGCGCGGTAGGTTGCGCCCGTGCAGTCGTGGAACCTCACGGAGCTCGAGGCGCCCGGTGGCACCATCGACCCGCACGTGCTGAGCACGGACGACGGCGCGCGCGCGATCGCGATTCGCCTCGAGGCCGGTCAGTCGCTGAACGACCACCAGGTGCGTGAGCGGGCCTGGCTCGTGGTCGTCGAGGGCGAGGCCGAGATCCGCGCCGGGAGCGACGCCGTCAGTGGCGGAGTCGGGACGCTCGCGACGTTCGCCCCGGGCGAACGGCACGCGGTCTCCAGCGACACGGGCGCGCGTCTCCTCTTGCTGCTCGCACCCTGGCCCGGCGACGGCCACTATCTCGCCGGCGAGACGCCGCGCTAGCGGGACGAGCTCGTCGAGGTGTCAGCGGCCGGCGTTCTTCGCCAGCCGCTTCTGATGCGACCGCCAGACGAGCCGATCCATGAAGTAGCTGAACGGGATGAAGACCGCGAGCAGGAAGACCGTCTGCACGACCGCGCCCGCGAACGTCAGGCGACCGCCGCCGAGGAGGAGCACCGTGGCCAGGAAGATCGGCGCGAAGATCCCGCCTCGCTTGAGGACGCGCGGCCACGTCGGTGGCTGCGGGCCCCCGCGACCGCCCTTTGCAGGGACCTTCTGGCGCAGCTTGCCGCGGGTCTGCTCGCGAGGGGGCGCGTCCTGTTTGAGCTCGTTCGAGGTCAGCACGGTCTCGTTTCCCTCCCCGTCGATCTCGACGAGGTCGTACGCGTGCCGCTTCTCCTTCGCGCGCCTCCGACGCTGCTTCTGGTTCGCCACGCCCCGATTATGCCGGTGACATCACGACCCGGCCCTCACGGACGACCGTGTGGACGACGTCGCCGGCGAGGTGGTACGCGAGGTGACGCCAGTCCGGCGCGTCGAGCAGCACCACGTCCGCGCGAAGCCCCGGCTCGAGACGTCCCCGGTCGGGGAATCCGAGGACGTGCGCCGCGTTCACGGTCATCGCACCGAGCGCCTCCTCGGGCGAGAGCCCGAGTTGCGTGCACGCGAGCGTCGACACTACGGCGAGGCTCTCGCAGAAGGCGCTCCCCGGGTTGAAGTCCGTTGCGAGCGCGACGATCGCCCCTGCGTCGACGAGGGCGCGGGCGGGCGGCATCGGACGGTCGAGATAGAGCGCCGCCACGGGAAGCAGCACCGCCGCGACGTCGCTTCGGCCGAGCGCGGCGACCCCGTCCGCTCCCGTCGATTCGAGATGGTCGACCGAGCGAGCGCCGAGCTCGAGCGCGAGCGGGACCGCCCCCATCTCCGTGAGCTGGTCTCCGTGGAGCCGGAGCGCGAGCCCTGCGGCGGCGCATGCCTCGAGATACCGCCGCGCGGGCTCGATGCCGAATGCGCCGCGCTCGACGAACACGTCCGCGGCGACCGCGAGCTCCGCCGCCGCCGGGAGGACGTCGGCAATCGCCCAGTCGACGTACGCGTCCGCATCGGGGTGCTCGGGCGGGACAGCGTGCGTGCCGAGCCACGTCGGCACGCCGCCTGCGGCCGCGACCGCCTCGAGCTGCCCGAGCTCGGTGTCGCGGTCGAGGCCGTACCCGCTCTTCCCCTCGAACGTCGTCGTGCCGTGCGCGAGCATCGCATCGCGGTGCCGCGCGACGATCTCGAGGAGCGCGTCCGCTCCGGCGGCACGCGTCGCCCGAGTCGTCGAGAGGATTCCGCCACCCGCTGCAAGCAGCTCCTCGTACGTCGCGCCGGCCGCACGGAGCGAGAACTCGTGCGCCCGGTCTCCTGCGAACGCAGGGTGCGTGTGGCAGTCGACCAGACCCGGAATCGCGGAGAGCCCGCTCCCGTCGAACTCCTCGACGTCCGGGCCGAGGGACGGCAGGTCGCGCATCGGGCCGACGGAGGCGAGCGTCGCCCCGTGCACGAGGACGTAGGCGTGCTCGATCACCTCGAGCCCGCGGAGCGCATCGCCGCGCAGCGGACCGCCGACACCGCGGTGCGTGGCGACCTGCGCGAGGTCGCGGATGAGCAGGGCGGTCACGGCAGGGAAGGAAGGTCGAGCCCGGTCGCGCGAGCGACCTCTATCGCTTCCGGGTACCCCGCGTCCGCATGCCGCATCACTCCCGTGCCGGGATCAGTCGTGAGCACACGTTCCAACCGCTCGGCGGCATCGTCGCTTCCGTCGGCGACGACGACCATGCCCGCATGGATCGAGTTGCCGATCCCGACGCCGCCACCGTGATGCACGCTCACCCACGTCGCACCGGCGGCTGTGTTGAGGAGCGCGTTCAGGATCGGCCAGTCCGCGATCGCGTCCGAGCCGTCCCGCATCGACTCGGTCTCGCGATAGGGCGACGCGACGGAGCCGGAGTCGAGATGGTCGCGCCCGATCACGATTGGGGCCGAGACCTCGCCGGAGCGGACGAGGTCGTTGATCGCCCGGCCGGCTCGCGCGCGGTCCCCGTAGCCGAGCCAGCAGATCCGCGCAGGGAGCCCCTGGAAGGCGACTCGCTCGGGAGCCATCGCGAGCCACCGCTGGAGGAGCACGTCGTCCGGAAACAGCTCCTGGAGCTCCCGGTCGATACGGGCGATGTCGGCGGCATCACCCGAGAGCGCCGCCCACCTGAACGGGCCGATTCCACGGCAGAACAACGGCCGGATATACGCCGGGACGAAGCCCGGGTATGTGAATGCGTCGCTCAGCCCAGCTCGATACGCCTCACCTCGCAGGTTGTTGCCATAATCGAAAACGTAGCAACCGATCCGGACGAACTCGACCATCGCCCGGACGTGAGCGACGATCGACTCCGAGGCGAGGCGCAGGTATTCCTCGGGATCGCGCTCCCGCAAGGCGGCAGCTTCCTCGAACGGAACCTCGGCGGGCACGTACCCGGTCAGCGGGTCGTGCGCGGCGGTCTGGTCCGTGACGAGATCGAACGCCTCTCCGCGCTCGACGAGCTCGGGGAAGACGTCGGCGGCGTTGGCGCAGACTGCGACCGAGACGGGGCGTCCGCCCGCCGCGGCGTTCCGGACCCGCGCAAGAGCCTCGTCGAGCGAGGGCGCCTGCTCGTCGAGGTAGCGGGTCTCCAGCCGGCGATCGATCGAGCGCTGGTCGACCTCGACGCACAGGATCGCCCCGCCGGCCATCGTTGCTGCGAGCGGCTGTGCGCCGCCCATGCCCCCGAGACCCGCGGTCAGAACGGTTCGCCCGGTGAGGTCCGGCGACCCGAAATGCGTCTCTCCCGCCGCGCAGAAGGTCTGGTAGGTGCCCTGGAGGATCCCCTGCGTGCCGATGTAGATCCACGAGCCGGCGGTCATCTGCCCGAACATCGTCAGCCCCTCCGCCTCCAGTCGGCGGAACTCGGCCCACGTCGCCCATCGCGGCACGAGCAGGGAGTTGGCGATCAGCACGCGCGGGGCACCGGGATGCGTCCGGAACACGCCGACGGGCTTGCCCGACTGCACGAGCAGCGTCTCGTCGTCCCCCAGGCGAAGTAGCGTCCTGACGATCGCCCGGAGCGCGTCGTGCGAGCGGGCGGCCCGGCCCGAGCCGCCGTACACGACGAGCGACTCGGGGTGTTCCGCCACGTCCGGATCGAGGTTGTTCAGAAGCATCCGGAGCGGCGCCTCGGTCTGCCACGAGCGCGCGTGGAGCGTCGCTCCTCGCGGCGCTCGAATGGACGAAAGGTCTGCGACGAGCTCCTCGACGAGCGCCTCACTCACCCGTCGCGCTCCAACGACGCTCGCTCGCGGTCCCGCGCCGCCCGGCCGGCACGCCAGCCCTTCACCCAGCTCCAGCCGCCTGCGAGGACGAAGTAGGCGCCGGCGATGGCGAGCGCCTTCACCGCGCCACCGCCGGTCAGCGCGACGAGCAGGAGGATGCCCACCGCGATCAGCGCATGCAGAGAGAGCGCCGTACGCAACGACTGCTGGGGCGGCGGCAGGTCGCTCATGGGAGCGGCGCCTTGATTGCCTGCTCGACCGCGGCGGCGACGCTGCCGTCGCGAATCGCGGAGGCGACGCGCTCGATGTCCGCGGAGAGCGGCCGGTCCTCGCGAAGCCGCGGAGACAGCGTACGGATGAATTCCCGCGCCGCCCGAACACCGATGCCCGGCTCGAGCGGAGCGAGGAACTCCACCCCCTGCGCGCCGGCGAGCAGCTCGATCGCCAGGACGCGCTCCGCATTCGCGACCACCTGGAGCGCCTTGAGCCCTGCACCGTTGCCCATCGAGACGTGATCCTCCTGGCCGGCGCTCGTCGGAATCGAGTCGACCGACCCCGGATGGCAGAGCGATTTGTTCTCGGAGACGAGTGCCGCGGCGACGTACTGCGGGATCATGAACCCGGAGTTGAGTCCCTCCTCGCGCGCGACGAGGAACGGCGGAAGGCCGTCCGACAGGCTCGGGTTGACGAGCCGCTCGGTCCGGCGCTCACTGATGCTCGCCAACTCGGCGCAGGCGATTGCGAGGCAGTCGAGCCCGATCGCGATCGGCTGGCCGTGGAAGTTGCCGTTCGAGACGATCAGCTCCTCCTCGAGGAGCACGAGCGGGTTGTCGGTCGCGGCGTTGAGCTCGACCGCGACCGTGCGCTCGACGTGGTCGAGCAGGTCGCGGCTCGCCCCGTGCACCTGTGGTGCGCAGCGCAGGGAGTACGCGTCCTGGACCTTGTCGCACCAGCGGTGAGCCTCGACGATCGCCGATCCCGCGAGCAGCGCGCGCAACGCCTCGGCGCTCCGACCCTGCCCGGGCAGCGGCCGCGCCGCGTGGATCGCGGGATGGAAGCTGGTCGGCGTTCCCTGCAGCGACTCGAGTGACATGGCGCAGGCGATGTCCGCGGCGTGCGCGAGGCGATTCGCCCGCACGAGCGCGAGCGCCGCCATCGCGGCCATGAACTGCGTCCCGTTGATGAGCGCCAGCCCTTCCTTCGCCGCGAGGACGACCGGCTGCAGCCCTGCCGAGCGCAACGCGTCGGCACCGGGCAGCGTGCGCCCCTCGACGGTCGCCTCGCCCTCTCCGACCAGCGGGAGCGCGAGATGCGCGAGGGGCGCAAGATCGCCGCTGGCGCCGACCGAGCCACGCGACGGCACGTACGGGATGACCCCGGCGACGAGCATCGAGACGAGGAGCTCGACGGTCTCGACGCGGGCGCCGGAGTACCCCTTCGCCAGGGCATTCGCGCGCAACAGCATCGCCGCGCGGACGACTTCGTCGGAATAGGGCTCTCCCACGCCGCAGGCATGGCTCCGCAGCAGCCTGAGCTGGAGCTCGGCGGCGTGCTCCGGCGGGATCGACTCCGAGACGAACCGGCCGAAGCCGGTGTTCACGCCGTACGTGTGGTCGCCGACCTGCGTCTCGAGGAACGTGCGGGCAGCCGCCGCGCGCTCGCGGCCTCGCGCGCCAAGGACGGCGGCCCGACCGCCGACTGCGACGTCCCAGACGTCGCCGATCGTGAGGTCGTCACCCGTGAGCTCGACCGCGGCCGGCACGGCGCGAGTCTAGTCCCGCTTGCCGCGCCGCTCCGGCGCCCGACACGCTCCCGATTCAGCGCCGACCGCCCAGCCCAACCGAAAGGGCGCCGCGCGCCCCCGGTACGGGGGAGCAAGCTCCCCTGGAGCCACGCTAGCCGCAGAGTCGCGACAGCTGTGTGCCGACTTCGGGTCGCAAGCGTGACCGGCGCGCGGCGAGCGCCGTCAGGCACGGAGATGCCATTCGAGGACGCCGTCCTCTCGCAGCTGCACGAGGTGGAGCGTCTGCGCGGCGGCGTCGAGCGCCGAGGTGGTCGGCAACCCGTCCCCGCCAACCGGACCCGTGACGCCACCGGCGTGCGCCGCGGCGACGACGCATCGCGCAGGAACCAACCCGACGAGCTCGCCGGCCCCGACGCGCGCCCCGCGCGAAGCTGCGACCTCGACGACACGCTCGACCAGCCGGTGGAGCGGGGTCGCGTCGATGTCGACGAGGTTCGTCGAGACCTGGACGCGGTCGCCGAGCGCGAGGCCGAGCGCCTGGACTCCCGCCAGGCCGCCCGACGACTCGCGCACCGCGCGCGCAATCGCCTGCGCGTCCTCGAGCGACCCCTGCAGGTCGAGGTTGAACGCGACGAGCGGCGCACGGACCCCCACGAGAACCGCACCGGCTCCCGGATCGAGGCGCGCGGGCCCATGGGGCGGCGCCAGCTCCGCCGCGGCGATCCGTCGCCCGAGCTCGTCGAGTCCACCGCGCCGGAAGAACGCGGGGCGTCGGCCCTCGCCGAGCTCGCCGTAGAGAAAGACCGGCAGCCCGAGCTCCTCGCCCGTCCGGCGCGCCACAGCGCGCGCAACCGACAGGGCGCGCGCGAGGTCGTCCGGGACGAGCGGCACGACCGGGACGACGTCCGCCGCCCCGACCCGGGGATGCACCCCGCTGTGGCGACGGAGGTCGATGCGGCGGCGCGCCTCGTCGATCCCCGCGACGAGCCCGTCCTCCAGCGCCTGCTCTTCGCCGACGAGCGTGACGACCGACCGGTGGTGGTCGGGGTCGAGGTGGACGTCGAGGACGCGAGCGCCGCTCTTGCCGAAGGCTTTCGCGATGGCGTCGACGATGCTCCGTTCGCGACCTTCCGAGAGGTTCGGCACGGACTCGAGCGGCGCCATCGGCCCTACCCTACGACTGTGCCCCAGCCGACCGCGCCCGCCCGCCTGGAGAAGCTCCAACGGCGGAACGCCCGGTGCCGGCGGTGCCTGGAGGCGGGCTTCCCGATCGTCCCGCGTCCTGTCTTCTCGGGACACGTCGGACAACGCGCCTATCTCTTCGGTCTCGCCCCGGGACGGATCGAGGCGGAGACGGGTCGTCCCTGGCAGGGGCGCGCGGGACGGACGCTCCGTCGCTGGCTCCGCCTCGACGAGAAGACGTTCTTCGAGTCCTTCTACTGCGCGTCGGTGACCCGGTGCTTTCCGGGGCCCAGCGTGTCGGGACGCGGCGACCGGCGCGCGACCCGAGCGGAGGAGATCCTGTGCGAGTCGTGGCGCGTCCAGGAGCTGGACATGCTCGAGCCGGCGCTCGTCGTCACGGTGGGGCTCGCGCCCGCGGCGCACCTGCTCGGCATCCGGCGCCTCACGGACGCGGTGGGCAAGAGCTTCCTCCTCGGTGACGCGATCGCCGTCCCGCTGCCGCATCCCTCCGGTGCAAGCGGCTGGCTGAACGACACGACGAACCGAGCGCGGCTCGGCAAGGCGATCACCCATGTGCGCCGCGAGCTCGCCCGGCTCGCGGTCGCATAGGATCGGAGCGTGACGATCGGCGCGGTGCTCGGCGAGGCGTGGACCCTCTACACCCGCTTCTTCGCGCGCTTCTTCCTCCTCGGGCTCGTCGTGTTCGCGGCGCTGAACCTCGTCTATGCGCTCCTCGTCGAGGCGGTCTCGAGCGACTCGGACGGGGCGATCGCGGCTCTCGGGATCCTCGGATTCGCCATCGCGGTGATCGGCACGACGTGGCTCGAGGGTGCGTTCGTCTACGCCGTGCAGGACGCGCGCGACGGGTCGTTCGACTCGACGCTCGGCGACGTCTTCGCCCGGGTCTCCCCCGCGGTCTTCCCGCTGATCGTCGCGGGGCTGCTCGCGGGGCTCGGGATCGCCCTCGGGTTCATGCTGTTCGTCGTCCCGGGCCTCATCCTTCTCACGATCTGGGCCGTCATCGCCCCTGTGATCGTCGTCGAAGGCTCGAGCGCGCTCGACGCGTTCGGCCGCTCACGCGCGCTCGTCCGCGGTCACGGATGGACGGTCTTTGCGATCGTCCTCATCACCGGACTGCTCACCACGATCGCGAGCAACGTCCTCCAGGCCGCCTTCTCGTTCCTGCCGCGCTTCCTCGAGATCGTCATCGGCGGGACGATCGCGCAGGCGGTCGTCGCGCCGCTCATCGCGATTGCGATCGCGCTCACGTACTTCCGGCTCCGCGAGGCGCACGGCGAGCCCGCGGCCGTTCCGGCCGAGACGTGAGCCTCGATCCCGAGAGCGAGCGCCGCATCGCGGAGCCCGCGTCGGCAGACGCGGTCAGGGAGGCTCGCCTCACCCCCGCCGAGGCGGTCGAGCACATGCGGATCCGCCTCCCGGAGCGGGGCAACCGCGAGCTCCGGCGGGTGCTCGAGCGGGCGAACGCCGACCGGCAGCTCAAGGGGTGGTGGCACGTCGCGAACGTCAACGCCGCCGTCCGGCTCGAGATCAACGACCACTCGTGGGTGCACATCCAGATCGTCGCGAACCTCGCGCTGAAGCTCCTCCGCGAGCTCACGAAGCACCGGATCGAGCCGTCGGTGGTGCGCGACTACGGGCTGCGAAACGAGGACGCCGAGATCGTCGTGGTGCTCGCGGCGCTGACGCACTGCGTCGGCATGTCCGTGCATCGCCGCGGCCACGAGGACTGGAGCCTCTTCCTCGCCGAGCCGAAGCTGCACGAGCTCCTCGAGGGCATCTACGACGAGCCCGATCGCACCGTCATCGTCTCCGAGGTGCTCCAGGCGATCACGAGCCATCGGGCCGACGGCGAGCCGCTCTCGCTCGAGGCCGGCATCCTCCGCGTGGCGGACGCGCTCGACATGGCGAAGGGCCGCTCCCGCATCCCCTTCGAAAAGGGCCACGTCTCGATGCATTCCCTCTCCGCCGCTGCGATCGACGCGGTCGTGATCGGGGACGGCGAGACGAAGCCGGTGCGCATCGAGATCGTGATGAACAACTCCTCGGGCCTGTTCCAGGTCGACGGGCTCCTGAAGGCGAAGCTCCGCGGCTCGGGGCTCGAGCCGCACGTCGAGGTGATCGCGCACATCGACACCGACGACGAGAAACGACTCGTGCCCGAGTACCGGCTCGACATCTGATCCCCGTCGGGCAGCCGGGTACAATCCGGCCGAGCCCTGCGGGATCGTCTAATGGTAGGACGCCGGATTCTGGCTCCGGAAGTTGGGGTTCGAGTCCCTGTCCCGCAGCCTCCGAGACGCCCCGCGAGGGGCGTCTCGCCGTTTTCCACCAAGCATCGCCGTTGCGCCCGACGGCAACGATCGTGACAGCCGGTTTGAAGGTTTCGTAAGCAACCCGGTTAACGCTCGTGACTCGTGGGTAGGCTCGCTGGCGCCCATAGACACGAACGGCAGCGCCGGGCACTCGCCTGAGGAGCCCGACTGCGGCGCGCGCCGTGAACCTGTCCCCCACTGCGGAGGTTCGTCCTGAAAGCCGTTGTCGTCGGCCTGTGCGCCGTCATTCTCTGCGCGACCCCCGTCGTCGCGAGCGCGAGCTCGTCCGGCGGCGCGCGCGTCCAGCTCATGCACCACGTGAGCACGATGCGGAACAGCACGTCCGTCATTCGCTTCTTCGAGCACCACCGGTGGCTCCTGCGCGATTCCCGCTTCCGCAAGGAGGCGAAGGTCCGGCTCGTCGCCGCGCGCCATGCCGTCGCCGTCGCCGTCGCGCACACGCAAGCGCGCGCCGCGCGCAGAGCGCGCGCCACGCATCGGCGCATGCTCGCACGCCTCCAGAACTCACCCGTCGAGGCGATCTGCTTCGTGTTCCGGAGCCGCTGCGGCGAGGCGCTTCGCGTCGCGCGCTGCGAGTCCGGCTACCGGACGACGGCGCAGAACGGCCAGTACCTCGGCATGTTCCAGATGGGGACGAGCGAGCGCCGTCTCTTCGGCCACGGCCCGAGCGCGCTCGCCCAGGCACGGGCTGCGTACCGCTACTTCGTCCGCTCGGGCCGCGACTGGAGCCCGTGGTCGTGCAAGCCGTGGTACTAGCGGTCAGGCAGGATTCATACGCAAAGTGCGGCTTGGTACGCGGACAGCGGGTTCCAACCGCATGCGATGACTGATAGGAGAGCGTCTGTGCCGTTCTGGCGGAAGGTCGACCGCCTCCGGCCCCTCGACGAGGCGGCCGCCTATGCACGGTGCCACGGCGACCGCGACGACTCCGTGCGCGTCGTCGCGCTGCCTCCGCGACGGGCCCGCTACGACCTCCTCGCCACCGGCGAGGAGATCCGTAGGCGCCTCGAGGAGCGAATCGACGCGCGCGACGCCGACCCGTCTCTCGCCCCCAGCGCGACCCCGACGATCTGACCGCAGCGGCTCCGGGGGCGCTCCGGGGCTCCGCTACACTCCGTCCTCGCCACGGCCCATTCGTCTAGTGGCCTAGGACACCGCCCTCTCACGGCGGCGGCACGGGTTCGAATCCCGTATGGGCCTTGCCCGGGCTCTTGGCGGCGGAGGAAGGGCGTAGAACCGTGGGTCAGGCGGGTCACGCAGGCCGCGTGAGCCCGCCTTGTACCCACCCCGGTACCCACCGGAGCGAAGGCCCGAGATGTCCATGTCCCTTGCGACCGTCTCGACGCGCGCGGCCCGGCCGGGCACCCTGAGGGGCATGGAGTTCGGCGCCCGCGTGGGCGGCCATGTCCTCGGCTACGCGATGCCTGCCGCTCTGTCCTAGCTCTACGCTGGCTGGGTGGCGCGCGTCCTGTTCGTGTGTTTGCAGAACGCCGGTCGTTCACAGATCGCGGAGGCTCTGTTCCAGCTCGCGGCGAGCGGCGAGCACGAAGCGCGATCTGCGGGTACGGCACCGGCGAGTCGGGTGCACCCGGTTGTGGTCGAGGCGCTCGGCGAGGTTGGCGTCGACCTTTCGCGCCGCCGGCCCCGCCGTCTGACAGGCGATCTCGCGCAGTGGCCGGATGTTGTCGTCACGATGGGATGTGGCGACGCCTGCCCACTGATCCCGGGGAAACGCTACGTCGACTGGGACCTTCCAGATCCGGCGGGGATGCCGCTGGAGGGTGTGGTGGCCTTGCGGAACGAGATCGACCGCAGAGTGCGAGATCTAGCCAGCGAACTCGGCTAGGAGACGGTGAGGCGTTAGGGCGCTTCGGCGCGGCACCATTCAACCTCGCGAGCCTGAGGGGCGGGCCGTCTGTCGTTTGCGTCGTCCACCCCGGGCGACGCGGTGCCCTTCTTGGGGGAGGGGGCAACGATTCAGCCGGCCCGCACACCGATAGTGCCACCTTTTGCAGGACAAAGCTCCGCGCGTACGCGCTACGGGGTGACAGTGGCGCAAATGGCGAACGCGTAGATCGTGGCGGGTGTGTTGGTGGGGTTCTTGAACGAGACCCGCCAGACGGCGCCGTTGGTGTTGGGGTCCGGGATCGACTGTCCCATGTAGGCGACGAATCCGACACCGGAGAAGTGGTGACCGCCCCCACCGAGCGCCCGTTTCCCAGCGGGGCACGTCGCCGACGCAGCCGCCGTGCTGTTAGCGGGCAGCGCCACGTTCGGCCCCTGAACGATCGTGTAACCAGAGACGCCCGGATCGCCCTTGTCTCCGCTGTCGCCTTTGCTTCCTTTGTCGCCCTTGCTTCCCTTGTCGCCCTTGTCTCCCTTCGGCCCAGGAGGACCAGCCGGAATCTGACCAGCCTTGAAATCGATCGCGCGCAGCGAGCCGTTGAGTACCTTGCCGCTGGTCACGGCGTCGCCTCGCAGCTTTGGGTTGGTGACCGCCCCCGTGCGGAGCTGGTCGGGGCCAACGCTGTTCTTTGGGAGCAGTGCGTTGTAGGCGGCGTTCCCGAGAGGCGTGGCGCCGAGCACCGCCACGACCAGGGCGGTGGCGGACAGGATCAGGGGCAGGCGGTCGCGCATCGTCGGTCCTCCATGAGTCGGGCGGTGGGGCGACTCTATTGTCCGAGCCTGCTGGAGTACTCCGGCCGCGCGCCATGCGGGGACGCCGCGGCCAACCTTCCCTGCATTCGGCACTATGTGGGTGTCGCCGCCGTGTTGCGGGAGGCGGCTATCTGTCCCGGAGCGCCGTTGTCAATCCCCTCCCCCGAGGGCAGCGCGCTCCAGGGCGCATTCGCTAGTTCGTTGTCGCGGCGGTCGGTTTCGTTCGACTCGCAGGCTACAGGCCTTCTGCTCGGCGCCATTCAAACTCGCGCAGCAGACGCCGCAGAGCTCAGCGAGTTCGGCGGGCGGATCCTCGAGCGCCGTGAGGATGGGTTCGCGTTCGGCGATCTCGAGCGCCAGGATCTTGACGTTCCCGTCGGCCGGTACATCTTGGAGGAAGTGCAATCCCCGCGATGCGGGGATTTCCTTCTGTGCAGCGAAACGCTCGCGTCCTGGAGGCGTGCCGGCGAGGGTCGGACGCGGACGTCTGGTGCGCACCCAGTGCACACCGAGGCGTCCACGTCGCCCTCGATCACGCTGAAACTCGAGCGTCTCGGCGCTACCCGGATCCCTGGCGAGGATCCGTCGGCGTCAGCGGCTCTGCGGAGTCTTCCGCCGCGTACCGGACTTGCGAGCCTTGGTCGGCTGCCGGCGTCCCCGACTGCCGTTGCTCGTGGAGCTCCGCGTCGACTCGCTGGGCTTCTGCGTCGTCTGGCGGAGACGCCCCAGGAGATCGTCGGGGAGCGTCCTTGCCTGGTCCATCACATCCTTCGCCTGACGGGAGAACGCACCGCTCGTGGCGAGGGCGTACAGACCGGCGCCCGCGGCGGGCAGGAGCAACCAGCGCCCTGCACGGCCACGCGCGCCCTTTCCCCTCGCGGCGCCTGAGGCGTTCTCGAGTCGCACGGCCCAGTCAACTGCCCAGTCGATCTTGTGCGTTGCCATATGGGTTCGGACCTCCGATCGTGTCTCGATCACCTACCCGGCCGCGAATCCAGGGAAACGCTCGAGTACGTCGTTGCTCGA
>DASXAW010000035.1:0-5525 GCA_036406535.1 Gaiella sp. | reverse complement strand
CGCGAGCCAGAGCGTCTCGCGCGCGCCGAGCGCGCCGACGAGGACGCCGCCGGCTGCGAGCGCGCCCAGCTCGGCGGCGTTCCGCACGCCGTTCCAGGCTGCGAACGCGCGCCCGTGCCGCTCCGGTGCGACCCGGATGTGGATCAGCGTCCGCGCCGTCACGTTCTTCAGCCCGTGCCCGATCCCGCCCACGAAGTACATGACGACCATGAAGCCGAACACGAGCCAGAACGGCGCGAAGAACTTGCCCAGCCCCTGGACGGTCACGCCGACCATCGCCGCCGCGGCGAGCCCCCCGAGCGACACGCGGCGCGCGACGAGGTTCGACCCGGCGAGCATTCCCAGCGTCCAGGCGCTCAGCACGACGCCGATCCCGATGTCCTCCACGCCGAGCACGTCCTGGACGTACACGAGGTCGGCCGGGATGGACGCCGACATGAAGAGAAGCGACACGAAGACCACGACGACCATCAGCGCGACCAGCCGGTCGGCGAACAGGAAGCCGATCCCGTCGCGGGCGCGGCGGCGTTCGTCGTGCTCTGCCTGCTCGGCTCGACGCCGCACTGCGAGCGACAGACCGGCCGCGCCGACCACGACAAACGTGGCCGCGTCGACGAGCATCGCCGCGGCGGTGCCGCCGCCCGCGACGAGGAGGCTCCCGCACAGCGGCCCGACCGCGAAGCCCAGCGCACGGGCGGTCTCGACGATGCCGTTCGCCGCCTGGAGCGTGCGCGCCCCTGCCACGCTCGGCACGAGCGCGAACTCGGCCGCCTGAGCGATTGCGATCCCGGAGCCGAGCAGCGCGGCGAGCGCGAGCAGCGCCCAGAGCGAGCCGACGAACGCGAGCGCGACCGCGACGCACGCCTGCGCCGCGGAGACCGCGACGAGCAGGCCTCGGGTCTCGACGCGGTCGACGAGCAGGCCGACGTGCCCGGAGAGGACGACGACCGGGGCCCACAGGCAGATGAAGATGCCCGCGATCGCGAGACCGTTGCCCATCGCGCCGCCTGCCATCTCGTTCGCGCGTAGCCCCATCGCGACGAGAGCGATGCCGTCGCCGAGCGCGGAAAGGCAGATCGCGCCTGCGACGACGCGGAGATCGCGTTCGCGGACCGGCCCGGTCGTCGTCACGCCGCGAGTATGCGACGTCGCCGAGCCGCCGTCCACGCCCCGCGGCGGGGCTCAGAACGGGTACGGCGCGAGGCTCCAGGCGGCGGCGGCGTACCAGACGCCGAACGCGAGGCTCGAGAGCGCGAGCGCGGGGGCCGCGGTCGCCAGGGCTCCGGTGACCCGCCGGACCGAGAGAACGGCACCGAAGCCGGTCGTGACGAGCGTCATCGACACGGCCGTGAAGAGCGCGAGCACGACGAGGGCGACGAGCGCGAGCGTCTGCGACGGGACAGCCGCGAGGAGGAGCACGCCCACCCCGGCGCTCCCGCCCATCCCGTGCACGAGCCCGATCCCGAATGCCCCTGCCGGTGTCCGCACGCGATGCACATGTTCGTCCTGCCCGAGCGGCGTCGTCGCGAAGGCGCCGTGGCGCCAGCGAACGAGCAAGCGGGCGGCGAGGAACGCGATCAGCGCGGCGACCGTCGTCTCCGCCCCGCGCTGCACGAGCTCCGGAAGGTAGCGCTCCGCGAGCAGGATCGGGACGCCGAACGCGACGAGCGTGACCGCGTGGCCGAGCCCCCAGGCTGCGCCGAGGCGCGCCGCAGCCCGCGTCGCGCGTTCCCGTCCGGAGACCACGAGCGTCGAGACGGCGGCGAGGTGGTCGGGGTCGGTCGCGTGCCGGAGACCGAGGAGCGTGGCGACGAGCACGACGACCAAGATCGACCCCTCGTCCGAGATTCCTGCGATCCATTCGTCGAGCCCGAACATCCGATCCTCCTCTTCCTCGCAGTGACGGGACTGGTTCGCCCGCCCGGAGTCATCGGTTCGAATCCGTTCCTTTACACCACAGCCGGGACCGCGCGCACGGTGAGCACGACGCCGACGAGCAGGATCGCCGCGGCGCTCACCGAGGGAAGCGCCCGCACCAAGGGCCCCTCGAGCGACACGCGCGAGAACGCGCGCCGTGCCAGCACCGCGACGAGGCCGATCCCGGTGATCGTCGCCGCGAGGCCGAGGCTGAACGCGACGATCAGGGCGAAGCCGAAGCCGATCCGGTGGAGCGCGATAGCGCTCAGGAGCACGACGAGCGCCGAGGGGCACGGCAGCAGCCCCGACGCGATTCCTACGCCGAGGATGCCGCCGCGACCCGTGGGGTGGTCGTGGTCGTGGTCGTGGTCGTGGTGGTCGTGGTGGTCGTGGTGGTGATGGTGGTCGTGGTCGTGCGCGGTCCGCGTGCCGAGCCGTTGCCGCAGGACTGCGGCGCCCACGCCGACCACGAGCAGGCCGGAGACGAGCGTCAGCCACGGATAGAGCTGCTCGGGGACGATGAACTGCGAGAGGAGGAGGGTGACGAGCCCCAGCCCGAAGACGCCTGCGGTGTGCGTGACGGTGACGGTCGCCCCCAGCAGCACGGCGTCGCGCGGCCGGCCGTGCGTCCCGATCAGGTAGCCGGCGACGAGCGCCTTGCCGTGACCGGGCGTGAGCGCGTGCGCGGCGCCCCAGAACGCCGCGACGAGAAGCGAGAGCACGACGACGCCGAGCGAGAGCTCCCCTCGGGCGACGAGCGCCTCGAAGCCGCCGCCGCGGTGGGTGGGCGCCGCGTGCTCGTCGAGCTGCGGGGGAGCGCCCGCGGCGCTGCCCGGAACGAGCCGGGCCGTCGCACTGCGCACGTCGAGCGGCGAGGCGAGGAGCTGCTGCGGGTACGCACGCAGCTCGTCCGAGAGGCTCGTCGCGGGCACGGAGGCAGCGACGAGTCGTGCTCCGTCCCGCGCCGACAGCGTGATCTCGCGCCAGCCGATGCGGCTCTCGAAGGTGTGGTCGGCGAACTCCAGCGACTCGCCGCTCCGGGACGCGCCGTAGATGGCCTCGAAGCGCAGCGTCGGCAGGCCGCCCGCTCCCGGACGGGAGGACACGCGATGCGCGAGCGGCGTGAGCCGAGCACGGGCCCCGTCGACGCGGAGCTCGAGCTCGCGACCCACCGCGGCGGCGTAGTCCGTCCGGCGAACGCGGCCGCCCTCCTGGAACGTGGGGATCTCCGCGAGGTCGAGGACGAACCGCACGTAGACGCGGCTCCCGGCAAGCTCGACGCCGGCGTAGTGATTGACGGTGAAGTTCCCGAGCGGGTGCGCCTCCGCTCCGCCGGGCCGGCCCAGCGCGCCACAGGCGAGTGCCAGCATGACGGCGGCGACTCCGGCGACGCGTCTCACCCGAGCGCCCTCCGCGCGACCGGCGCCCACCGCACGGAGAACGCCGGGCTCTGGTCGAGCGCCGTGCGGTACCACGCCCGCATCGCGGTGCGATCGCCGGCACACCCCGCGGCGTAGCCGCGGTGGAAGTAGAGGAGCGCGTCCTTCGTCCCGAGGCGAAGCGCACGGTCGAGCCACCGCTCCGCCTCGGCGCAGCGGCCCGCGCGCGCGAGTGCCCACCCCAGCGCGTCGTCGCCGTAGATCGAGGGCCGCGAGGCCCGCGCGCGTCGGGCAAGACGAACCGTCTCCGCAGGCTCGATGTGGTGGTCGGCCCGGAACACCGCCGACTCGAGGTCGGTGCGGAGCCCGTTCGTCGCGAGGAGACGGTCGATGGCGGCGACCGTCGCGCGCTGGCGTACCGCCTCGGCCGTCCTGCCCTCTCGGTCGAGAAGATCGCCGAGAAGCGCGACGAACTGGGGCAGCGGCACGGAGGCGACGGCGCGTCGAGCGGTGGCGACGGCGGCGGAGAGTCGTCCCTCGGCCGCCTGGAGCCTCGACGCCTGCTCGAGCGCGAGGACGTAGCCGGGGAACACGGCGAGCGCCGCGCGAAGATGTCCCGCCGCGGCCCGCAGCCGTCCGTCGCCGAGCGCGAGCTTGGCGAGCTCGACGTGCGCCCAGGCGGTCGGCTCGGGCACGCCGCCCGAGGCGTCGAGCGCGAGCTGCATCGCGGCCCTGGCCCCGGCCCTGTCGCCGCGGAGCTCGCGCGCGTAGGCGATCCGTGCGTACGAGGCGATGCTCGGCTTGAGCGCCGCCATGCGGTCGAAGGTCGCGAACGCCGCGCGGTACCGGCCGAGCTCGACGAGGGCGTCGCCGACGACGCCGTAGGGCCGCGCGGCGTACGGCGCTCGACGTCGTGCCTCCCGACCGAGCGTGAGGGCTCCGCGAAAGTCGTGGCGGATCAATGCGAGGTTGCCCAGCGCGAGCGTCGCGATCGCGTCTTTCGGGCGCGACGCAAGTACCTCGTCGAGCGCACGCTCCGAGAGCGGCAGGAACGCCGCGTTCCCGGTCTCGCGCCACCGCACCTGGTAGGCGAGCCCGAGCTCGGAGAGCCGCTCGGGGTCTTCGCCTCCGCTCTTCAGCTCGCTCTCGAGCCGGGCGACGGTTGCGGCGGTCCCGTGCTCGCGGCCGAATCCCGAGAGCACCGTGTCCGCGTCGACCGCGGGAACGGGGCGGACTGCGCCGGCCGGGCCCAGGTCGGCGAGCACGCCGCCGTACAGGCCGCCGGCGGCCAGCGCGAGAAGCGCCGTCGCCACAACGAGAAGTCTCGTCCTTCGCCTCATCGGATCGACCCTCCGCCTCTGGTTCGTGGATCGCCTGCCAGCGGTTCGGCCCGGTCGGGGCGCCGCCACATCGGCGCCCCGACCGAAGCCGTGAGCTCAGGGCCGCTGCAGGCCCTTGGTGTTGTCGAAGCCGGCCTTCGGGTCGGCCGTGTACGGGAAGGCATCGAGGAGCGACGCGTCGTCGCCGTTGACGCCGTCCCCGAGCGGCAGCTTCTTCCCCTTGAGGAAGCCGCCGACCGCCTGCTCGGCGATGTCGATGACGTCGTCACCCAGGCGCCGCCCGTTCGGCCAGCCCTGCGTGTCGCCGCCCAGGACGCCGAGCCGGTTCGCGTCCTTCGCGACCGGCACGCCGAGGTTGAGCCGCAGCACGTCCGCGAGCTTCTTCCCCGTGAAGTTCAGCTCGGGCACGCCGGTGAGCAGCACAGCGACGAGGTCGTCGCGGCCCGTCTCGGGAGCGCCGAGCTTGTACAGCTTGTTGATCACCGCAGCGAGCAGCGGCGTCTCGTAGTACTTCCGGTACGCCGACTCGTTCCACGGCTGCTGCGAGTTCCAGCGGTCCTTGAGACCGGTCGGGATGATCACCTCGTTGACGAGCGGGTTCCCCAGGCGGTTCACCTGGACCCACGCGCCCGAGTCCCGCGTCGTGCCGCCGCGGGTCGTGACCTTGCGGCGGTCGACCGAGGCCCACACGCCGATCGTCGAGCCCTTCGCTGCAAGGTCCGCGATCGGCACCTGCACGGCGAACGTATGCACGCCGTAGCCGGCGAAGAAGTCCTTCCCGCCGCCCATGTTCCCGGTGCCCTTGCGGATCGCGACGAGGTCGAAGATCGCCCCGATGTCGCCGAAGAACGGGTCGTCGCGCTGGCCGGCGAACGCCTTCGAGGCGCCG
>DASXAW010000034.1:0-56237 GCA_036406535.1 Gaiella sp. | reverse complement strand
ACCGCCCGCGGGCGCGCGTGGCACGAGCTGCTCCGTGAGGCGGATCGCGCGCATGCCTCGCTCGTCGCGGTCGGCTCGCATGGTCGAGGGCAGGTGCTCGGCGCGCTGCTCGGCTCGACGGCAACCGCGATCATCCACCTGGCGCCGTGCTCCGTTCTCGTGGCCCGGGCGGCGACGCCGGCGTTCCCGAGCGCGATCGTCGTCGGCGCCGACGGCTCGTCACAGTCGCTCGCCGCTACGGAGGTGGCGCTCGCGCTCGCGAAGCGTCACGGCGCGAGAGTACGCGCTCTCGCAGCGACGGGAGACGACCCTGTCGACGCCGACGGACTGGTCGAGATTGGCCATCGGCTCGATGCGGCGGCGAAAGACAACCCCATGGCGCCGCACGACATGACTTCATTGCTTCGCTGGAGCCGCGAGGCGCCAATCGAGGCGCTCCTGGACGCTTCGGCGAACGCCGACCTGCTGGTCGTCGGCAGCCGGGGCTTGCGAGGCCTTGCCGTGCTCGGGAGCGTCAGTCGGCGGATAGCGCATCGGGCGCATTGCTCGGTCCTTATCGTCCGGGAGACGGATGGAGGACATGGCGAGTTCGAAGCCCCCACCGCCGACCCCGATGACGACGCTCGTCGCTGAGCCGGTCGACGTCATCCTGCGCGACGGCCGCACGCTTCGGCTGCGTGCGCCTCGGCGCGACGATGCAGACCGTCTCCTCGACTTCTTCCGCTCACTCTCGGAGCAAAGCCTCTATCTCCGCTTCCACGGGTTCCCGTCGCTCGACGCAAGGCTGGTCGAACAGCTGCTCGAGCCCGACTGGAGCGAGCGCGGCGCGCTCCTGGGTGAGCTTGCAGACGACGGAGGCGGGCAGGTGGTGGCTGCGGCCAACTACGTCCGGCTTCGCGACCGGGCCGCCGCGGAGGTCGCCTTCGCCGTCGCGGACGAGCACCAGAGGCGCGGCATTGGCACGCGGCTGCTCGAGCGTCTCGCGGAGCGTGCCGGGGAGGTCGGGATCGAGCGCTTCGTCGCCGAGGTGATGGCGGACAACCGAGGGATGCTCAGCGTCTTCGAGGCGGCCGGATTCGAGCTGACCCGTGAGCTGGAGGGCGGCGAGCTCGAGGTGCAGTTCCCGATCGCCGCGACCGAGACGTATCGAGCGCGCGTCGACGAGCGCGACCACGTAGCGGTGACCGCCTCGCTTCGGCCGTTCTTCGAGCCACGTACGGTCGCGGTGATCGGCGCGTCGCCCCGGCGAGGCACGATCGGCGGAGAGCTGTTCCGGAACATCCTCGCGGGCGACTTCGTCGGCGCCGCTTATCCTGTGAACCGCACGGGAGAGGCCGTCGCCGGTGTGCAGGGGTACGGGTCGATCCGTGATGTTCCCCAGCCCGTCGACCTCGCCGTGATCGTGCTTCCCGGGGGCGCGGTGCTCGCCGCTGCAGAGGAGGCGCTCCAGGCCGGAGTACGCGCGCTCCTGGTCATCTCGGCCGGGTTCGCCGAGGTGGGGCACGAGGGAGTCGAGCGGCAGGAGCGCCTGCTCGCGCTCGTTCGCGGACACGGCGCGCGGCTCATCGGCCCGAACTGTCTGGGGATCGCCGTCGCCGGCACGTCGCTCAACGCGACGTTCGCAGCTCGGGCCCCCAGGCCGGGGAACATCGGCTTCTCGTCGCAGAGCGGCGCTCTCGGAGTCGCCTTGCTGGAAGCGGCCGAGGCGCGTGGGCTCGGGCTCTCCGCGTTCGTGTCGATCGGCAACAAGGCGGACGTCTCCTCCAACGACCTGCTCGAATGGTGGGAGGACGATCCGTCGACGGACGTCGTTCTCCTGTATCTCGAGTCGTTCGGAAACCCACGTCGGTTCGGACGACTGGCGCGCCGGGTCTCGCGGCGCAAGCCGATCCTCGCGCTAAAGAGCGGGACGACGCTCTCGGGTCAGCGCGCGGCGAGCTCGCACACCGCCGCACTCGCCGGCTCCGAAACCGCAGTGGACGCGTTGTTCCACCAGGCGGGCGTGATCCGTGCGACCTCGCTCGAGGAGCTCATCGACGTCGCCGCCCTGCTCACGGGCCAGCCCGAGACGAAGGGGCGGCGCGTCGGGATCGTCACCAACGCGGGCGGGCTCGGGATCCTGTGCGCAGACGCATGCGAAGCTGCCGGGCTCGAGCTCCCGAGCCTTACGCCCGGCACGCGAGAGCAGCTCGCATCGCTCCTGTCCGTCGAGGCCAGCCTCGGGAACCCGGTGGACATGTTGGGTGGGGCGACGCCGGACACCTACGAGCGTGCTCTGCCTCTCGTTCTCGCCGATGTCCAGGTCGACTCGCTGATCGTCCTGTTCGTGCCGACGGTAGCCGCGACCGCCGACGGCGTGGCAGAGGCGATCGAACGCGCCGTGGCGGGGGCCGACGTCGACAAGCCCGTGCTCGCCGTTGTCATGAGCGCGGCCGGGATTCCCGACGTCTTCCGCCGACACGAGGGACGTGTCGCCGCCTTCGCGTATCCCGAAGCAGCTGCGCGGGCACTCGGACGTGCCGCGGAGCGCGCTGCGTGGCTGCGCCGGCCCTTCGGGACCGTCCCGCGCGTCGAGGGGATCGACAGAACCGCGGCCGATCGTGTGATCGAGCAAGGGTTGTCGCGCGCTGCAGACATCTGGCTCGAACCGGCGGAGGTGCGGGAGCTCCTGCTCGCATACGGTCTGCCTCTGGTTCCCGAGCGGATCGCCAGGAACATCGACGAGGCCGTCGCCGCAGCCGATGAGCTGGGGTACCCGGTAGTGCTCAAGACGGCACTCGCAGGCGCGCACAAGACCGACATCGGCGGGATCGCACTCGATCTGGGCGACGAGGCGGAGGTGCGCGCCGCGGTCTCGCGGATCGGGACACCGGCGCTCGTCCAGCCGATGATCTCGGGAAGCGCGGAGCTGCTCGCGGGGGTCGTCCAGGATCCGGTGTTCGGCCCGCTCGTCGCGTTCGGTCCCGGAGGCGTTTTTGCCGAGCTCATCGGCGAGGCCGGCTTCCGCATCGCTCCGCTGACGGATCAGGACGCGGAAGAGCTCGTGCGAGACGGAAAGACGGGGAAGCTCGTCGGCGGTTTCCGCGGGAAGCCGGCCGCCGACGCCGACGCACTCGCCGATCTCCTCCATCGCCTCGGGCGCCTCGGCGAGGACAACCAGGCCGTCGTCGAGCTCGACGTTAATCCGGTGATCGCGCAGCCGGCAGGATGCGTCGTCGTGGATGCCCGGGTTCGCGTGCGACGGCCCGAACGCATCGCCCGCGCCAAGACGTGGTAGGTCGCCTGAGCTTCCCCGTGCTGGATCCGTAGTTCTCCGGGCGGGGTCCGTGGCGGCACCGATTCGCGGAACGGAGGCCCGCGAGACGCTCTTTCCAGAGCAACCGGAAGGAGGCCTCGATGGCAACGACGGAAGTCCCGACACAGTCGCCACCCCGCGTGGTGACGACGATGAGGGCAGCGGTGGTGGAGGATTTCGCCAAGCCCTTGGTCTTGCGAGAGGTTCCGAAGCCGACCGCGGGACATGGCGAGATCGTGGTCCGCATGGAGACCTCGGGCCTCTGCCACACGGACATCCACGCCGCGCATGGTGATTGGCCCGTCAAGCCGAAGCCCCCGTTCATTCCGGGCCACGAGGGCATCGGGATCGTGGAGGAGGTCGGGCCGGGCGTCGCCGAGGTCCGCCCAGGCGATCGAGTCGCGATGCCGTGGCTCGGGTACGCGTGTGGGACGTGCGACTACTGCGTCTCGGGTTGGGAGACCCTCTGCCTCGAGCAGAAGAACACCGGATACTCGATCGACGGCGGTTTCGCGGAGTACGTGAAGGCCCACGGTCGGTATGTCGTGAAGGTGCCGCCGGGCGTCGACCCCGTCGACGCCGCGCCGCTCACTTGCGCGGGTGTGACGACGTACAAGTCGGTCAAGGTCGCCGGTACGCGCCCCTCCGACCTCGTCGCGATCTTCGGCGTCGGAGGGCTCGGACATCTCGCGCTGCAGTACGCGCGGATCGCAGGGGGTCGGGTCGTCGCGGTCGACCTCCAGGACGACAAGCTCGCGCTCGCGAGGGAGCTCGGGGCCGAGTTCACGGTCAACGCGGCGAAGGAGGATCCGGCCGAGGCGATCCAGCGTCTCGGGGGAGTCGATCAGGCGATCGCGTTGGCAGTGTCGCCGACGGCCTTCGAGCAGGCGTATCGATCGTTGCGCCGCGGTGGGACGCTGGTCTTCGTGGGACTCCCCGCGGACAACACGATCGAGCTTCCGATCTTCGAGACCGTGCTCAACGGCATCACCGTCGTCGGCTCGATCGTGGGGACGCGCGTCGATCTCAGGGAGGTCTTCGAGCTCCACGCCGCCGGCCTCACCAGGGTGATCACCGAGGTCCGGTCGCTCGCGACCGTCAACGAGGCGATCGCGGACGTCGAGGCAGGCCGCGTTCCCGCACGGGTCGTGTTCGTCCCCTGACGAAGCGAGAGGGGCGCAGTCGCGAGGCTGCGCCCCCTACCCGCCCGCCGCACGATCCGTAGTTCCGGCGTCCCATATCGGTGTGCGCGCGGACGCCGCCCGCCTCGTCGAGTGCCACGGTCTGGACGAGCGAGCGGAAGGAGGTGTGAGATGTCGACTCTTTCACACGGATCGGCAGATCGCGTCTCGGACACGCGGAAGTGGTCCGCTCTGATCGTTCGTGAGACGTGGGCGTCGCTCGCGATCACGGCGATGTGGGCGGTCGTGGCCATCAGCGCGGTCTGGGGGCCCGACTTCGTCTCGACCAGCGGTTCGGGGACGACCAGCACGACGATCCCCTCCGGGATCGCCGTTGCGGTATTCGCCACGATCGGCACTTGGGTCGTTGCGAAGTACGGCTTCGGCCGGAGCAACGAGACGTGAACGCTGAGCGCCGGAGGAAGCGCGAGCTGCTTCCTCCGGCGCGGCTCGCCTCGCCGACTGACGCGGGCTGCGGCAAACCCGCAGCTCTTGTCCGCCTTGGTCCGGATGCCGGAGCGGACGGCCGAGCGGATCCTTGGTATGGCAAAGGAGGCACTCATGGGCATCGCGAAAGTTCATCGATACGAGGTTCACGCGCGAAAGACGGACGACCGTAGAGTCGCCCTCGAGTCGAGCGGAAAGCGCACGCTCAGGGTCGCCACCCCTCCGGACTTCAGAGGAGGCGTTCAGGGCACTTGGAGTCCCGAGGAGCTCCTCGTCGGATCGCTGGCGACATGCTTCGAGTTGACCTTGGCCGCGATCGCCGAGCGGGCAAGGGTCCCGCTTCACGCTGTCGAGGTCGGCGGAACGGGTCATGTCGAGGGGACGGCCGGCCGGTACCACTTCGTCGCGATCGAGCTCGACGTGCGGATCGTGACGGACCCCGAACGCGAAGAGGACGTCCGGGAGGTCGCGGACCTCACGAGAGAGCGCTGCATCGTAGAAAGTGCGCTGAAGACGCCGGTTCGACTCGACCTCCGGGTCGAGGTCACAAGCGACGCGCTCGCGTCCTCGGGACGGCCGTGGGCGTGGTGACTAGCGGAGTCGCCGTCCCAACCCAGAACTTGGAGCCGCAACGCGGGCGCTCGCTCCTCGCCCCCGTCGTGATCACCGCAGCGAGCGGATGGTTGGGCACGACTCTCCACGCGCGACTTGGCGCATCCTCGCTCGAGGTCAGGAACGTCGACCGGCCGGGTGACCTCGCCGTTGCGTGTCGCGATGCATCGGCCGTCGTCCATCTCGAAGATGGCGTTCTCTCCGGGGCGGCGCGGCGCTCGACGGCGAGAACGATCTTCGAGACCGCCGAGGCGGTTGTCGACGGCGTAGCGGGATCCGCTGTCGAGCGGCTCGTCTTCATCAGCAACGTCGGGGCGAGCCCGCGAGCCCGTACCGACTACCTTCGTGCGACGGCGAACGCCGAAGCATGCCTCCACGCGTGCCGGAGGGACATGGTCATCTTCCGGTGCACGCACGTTTTTGGCCCGCCCGACGACCCCGGCGAGACGGTCGAAGCACTGCGAGCCGACGGGCGGCAGCGCGTTGTCGTCATCGGATCGGGCGGGCAGCGGGTCGCGCCGGTCTATCGCGACGACGTCGTGGATGCGATCGTTGCGGCGCTCGATCCGAGGAACTACCACGGACGCTTCGACCTCCCAGGCCCGGAGGAGATGAGGCTGGACCAGTTCGCGAGGGCGGTGAACCGCGAAGCGGTCGCGATCCGACATGTGCCCCGGCAGGCCGCGCGCCTGATGCGAAGTACCGCGCACCTACGGCACGAGCTCATCGACCTCCTGGCCATGGACAGCGTCGGTGAGCAGGCGCGCGCGGCGCGGACGTTCGGCCTCGTGCGCCGCGCGGTGAGCGACGTCTACTGGGCGGACGGTTCCGATTCTTCGAGCAGCCCCTCGGCGAGCGCGTAACGGACGAGCTCGGCTCGGCTCGAAAGTCGGAGCTTCTGCATGATGTGCGCGCGGTGCGTCTCGGCGGTGCGCACCGAGATATAGAGCATCCTTGCGATCTCCTGGTTCGTGTGCCCGAGCGCGAGGAGCCGCAGAACCTCGCGCTCGCGATCCGATAGAGGGTCGGCCTCCGCCCGTTTCCGCTCGGCCGCCTCGGCTGCGAGCAGCCGTGCGCCGAGCGCAGGGTGGACGTACCGCTCGCCCGCAGCGACTGCGCGGACAGCAGTGATCACCTCGGTGTCGGCGGCCTCCTTGAGCACGTACCCGCTTGCCCCCGCCTCGAATGCCTCGCGAACGTACCGCGGGTCGTCCTGCATCGAGAGAATCAGGACCTGCACGGTCGGCACGGCTTGGAGTAGTGCCGGCAGACCCTCGATCCCGCTCTTCCCCGGCATCACGACGTCCATCAGGACGATGTCGGGCTTGTGCTCCATCGCCTCGAAGACGGCCCGTTCCGCGCTCTCGGCTTCGGAGACGGTCTCGATGTCCGGCTCCGCGTCGAGGACCCGCCGGAGACCGGAGCGGACGATCGCATGGTCGTCGACGACGAGGACGCGAATGCTCACGGGATCGGAACCTCCGCGGCGATCGTGGTGCCCGATCCCTCGGCCGACTCGATCACGAGGCGACCGCCCACCAGGCCGACTCGCTCGCGCATGCCGACGAGACCGAGGACGTCGCGACCCGTGTCTTTGGTGTCGAACCCTTTGCCATCGTCCTCCACGACCGCTGCCACCGAATGCTCCTTGCGGGTCAGCAGGATGCTCACATGGGTCGCCTCGGCGTGCTTGACGATGTTGGCCAGCGCCTCCTGCACGATGCGGTAGAGGGTCGTCTCGACCTCGGTGGGAAGCCGGGCGTTTCCGAGTTGCGCCTCGAGGTCGACCCGCATCCCGGTGTTGTCGCGGAAAGTCTCCGCGAGACGCTCGACCGCAGTGCTCAGCCCGAAGTCGTCCAGGGCGGATGGACGAAGCTCGACCGCAAGCCTGCGCACGTCCTGGAGCGTCGAGACCACCAGCTCCCGAAGCGAGGCGACTGCTGCACGATCTTCGTCTGTCGCCGCCGTCTGTTCCAGCGGCTTCAGTCCGAGCAAGATCGAGGTGAGCGCCTGCCCGGTTTCGTCGTGGAGCTCGCGCGCGAGGCGCTTGCGCTCGAGCTCCTGCGCCTCGACGGCGCGTGCGAGGGCGTCCCGGCCGACCCGCTCCGACAGGTCGACGGCCACGGCCGCACGGTCGGCGAGACTCTCGGCCAGGCGGAGGTCGTCGTCGGTGAACGCCGGCTTCGGCCCCTCCTTGTCGTGCGCGATCACGACTCCGATCGACCGGCCGCGGGCGATCAGCGGGACATACAGGGCGGAGCGGACGCCAAGCTGCCTCGCTGCTTGCTGATCCACCTCCGGATCGTCGAGGACGGAGTCGACGCGCTCGCTCCGGCCACGCTGGAGCACACGGCCGGCTTTGGAGCTTCCGAACTCGAGCCGCGCCCCCGCGATCCCATATGTGCCGTCACCTTCGGCTGCGGCAACGGTGATCGCCTCGCCCTGGGGAAGCGCGATCAGCACGAGCCGCGCCTGAACGAGCTCGCGGAGCCTTCGTGCAACGAGCCCGAGCAAGGGCTCGAGCTCGATCTCCGACGCGAGCGCGGTCCCGATCTCGTTCAACGATCCGAGCTGGCGGAGCCACCGTGTCGAGGACTCGTACAGCCGCGCGTTCTCGATCGCAACCGCGGCTTGGGCAGCGAGGAGCTGGGTCAGCTCCTCGTCCTCCTCCGTGAAGTCGCCACCGTCCTTCTCCGTGAGGTAGAGGTTTCCGTAGGCGACCCCTCGCAAGAGGATCGGAACGCCGAGGAACGTCCGCATCGGTGGGTGATGACGAGGGAACCCCACGGATCGGGGATCGTCGGCGATGTCGTGCAGCCGCAGCGTCTCCGCTTCACGGATCAGTACTCCGAGGAGACCACGACCGCGTGGCAGATCGCCGATGGCGGCGTGTGTCTCGGCGTCGATCCCCGTGGTCACGAACCGTTCGAGCCCTTGGCCCGAGGTGTCGATCACGCCGAGTGCCGCGTAGCGAGCACCCGTCAGGCTGGCGGCGGTTTCCGTGAGCCGCTGGAGCAGCCCGTCGAGCGACAGCTCGGAGCTGAGCGCAATGCCCGCGTCGACCAGCACGCGGAGGCGATTGAGCTGGGCGGTGGACTCGTGCACGCATACATATTTCCAAGCTGAGCCGTGCTGCGTACAGAGCCACTCGCCATGAGGAACGTCACGGGATCACGAACGGCGGCGGCTTGTATCCCTTCGCGCAGCGTGTGTCCAGCCCCCGCGCGGTGCCTCCGGCGACGAACGCCTGCGCGAGCCGGGGAATGCACCCGAGCTGCACCGCGCCGTGAGCTGCGCCTGGCACGACCACCGTGCGGCTGTTCGGGAGCTCGCGGCTAGCGTGCGCGACGTGCGAGACCGGGTCTTGCGGGTCGTCGCCGCCCACCACGAAGAGGACGGCAGCATCCGAGTGCACACGCCGCCGTGACCATTCGGGCTGGCTCACCTTCGGAACCGCCGCACACGCAGCGGCGACGAGCCGGGCCTCGGTGGTCGCGCGCTCGGCGAGGTACGTCCCGGCGGCTGCGGCTGCGACGCGCTTCGGACGCCACTGTGCCCACGGCTCGTTGCAGACGATCGACATGTACATCACCTGGCGGCTTCCCTGCGGCGCAGCGCCGGCGCGATCCAGGGCCAGCGCAAGCGGCCGCCAGTCGCCCGTGACAGCGCTGTGCGCAATCCACGGGATCTGCGCCGCACCCTCCGGCGAACGGGTCAAGAACTGCACGACACCCGCGGCAGTCGGCGCGTCGATCAGTGTGCGCTGCACACGCACCGGCTTGCGGCGCAGCCGATCGATCATCTCGAACGACTCGTGGCGAGCGCGGGGATAGGCGGTCGCGCAGCGAGGACTCCTCTCGCACCTCCGGAGGATCGACCGGAGCCCGCGCTCGCCGTTCGGCGCGAGCCGCTCGAAGATCGGGACGTCCAGGAGCGTCGCGCCGTCGAGGATGGCGCTGCGGACGAGCTCCGGATGCTGGGCGAGGAAGTACTGCGCCGCGGTCGCTCCGTACGAGCCGCCGTACAGGTTTACCTGCCGATAGCCGAGTGCTCTGATCACGACCGCGAGGTCGTCCATCGCCGGAACCGTCGTGTACTGCGTCGGGTCGGCGTTCAGGCCGTCGATGCATCTCCTGACATACGCCTTGACGGTGGCCTCTGTCGGCGCGAGCTTGCCGGGAGGAGGACACTGGATCGCGTTTGATCCGCCCGTGCCGCGCTGATCCAAGAAGACGATGTCGCGATGGGCGTTGATCCCCGTGAAGGCGGACAGCATTCCGCTCGCAGCGTCGACGGCGGACCCACCCGGGCCACCCGCGAGGTAGACGAGAGGATCGGGCGCTCGCGATTGTCCGCGCGCCGGAATGACCGCGACTCGGAGGGAAATTCTGCGTCCGGCGGACTGCGACCGGTTCTCTGGCACGTCGAGTCGACCGCAAAGCGCTGTGATGCCACCGGCCAACCTGCAACTGTGGAGGGAAAGGTCCGGTCGTGTTGTTGCCCCGGCGGACGCGACCACTGCCAGAACCACGCCGAGCATGCCGCCGAGACGCGCCATGGCGTCGACTTTCGCCGTGCGTCTCGCATGAAGCATCCGTAACGCACCGCACGCAGCGTGCGAAAGCCCGCACATGAGCGGCGGCTCGAAGGAGCGCGATCGGCTGTGGGAGCGGTGGCGCGAGCTGGACAAGAACCTGGACAGCTACGCCACCCGGCGTCCCGCGAGAAGGCGGTCGTCATCCTCGCGCCGTACGGCCAATCCGCGTGAGACTGTCGCTGGGACCCGGCGAGGCTCGCGCCTGCTTTTGTTCCTCAGACCGCGCACGACGGGCACGCTCTTGCGGTTGACGCCCTGCCTGGCATGGCGCTCGGCCTCATCCTCAGCGCATTCGCAGAGACCGAGTTGCAGGCCGTGCAGTTCGTGCCGGCCTTCGTGCTGCCCGAGATCCTCCTCTGTGGCCTGCGCGTCCCACGCGACGTGTCCGCACGAGCGGACGTTGGCAGGCAATGCGTGCGTCAGATCCAGCGGCGCCGCTTGAAGATCACGTAGAGGATGAGGGAAAAGAGCAGCATCAGCGCGAGCGCGAGCGGATAGCCGAATCCCCACCCGAGCTCGGGCATGTGCTCGAAGTTCATCCCGTAGATGGTTCCAACCAGCGTTGGTGCGAAGAGGATCGCAGCCCAGGCGGAGATCGACTTCACCTGCTCGTTCTGCGCATGCGAGGCCTCGGTGAGCGCCTTCGTCTCCAGGGTGAGATTGACGCTGAGGATGTTCTGGAGGAGTGCGCGGAACGCCTGCCCGTGCTCGTCCGTCCGGATCGCGTGGTCTTGGACGTCGCGCAGATACCTTCCGGCCTCTTTGCCAACGCCGGGCTCTTCGATCAGGCGGCCGAGGATGTCGTTCAGCGGGCTCGTGGCCCGCTGGAACTCGATCACCTCGCGGATCAGCTCATAGATCCGGCGCGAGACGGTGGGACTGCCACCGAAGACCTCGTTCTCGATCTCGTCGATGTCGTTCTCGAGGCCGGCGACGACCGGCTCGTAGCCGTCGACGACGTGGTCGATGATCGCATAGGCGATCGCCGTCGGCCCGCGCAGCAGTAGTTCGGGGCGCGCCTCGAGTCGCCGGCGCACCGCCCCCAGTTCCGGCGCGTCGCCGTGGCGCACCGTGATGACGAACTGCGGGCCGACGAAGATCGCAACCTCGCCAAAGGCGACCGTCTCCGTCTCGTCGACATACCGCGCGGGCCGAAGGACGATGAACAACGTTTCGCCGTAGCGCTCCAGCTTCGGACGCTGATGGGCCTTGACCGCGTCCTCGACGGCAAGCTCATGAAGATCGAACTCCCGGGCGACCGCAGCGAACTCCTTCTCGCCCGGCTGATACAGACCGATCCATGCGATTGCGTCCCCGGCTCTGCAGGCGGCGTGCAGTTCGGCGAAGTCGGCCGGCTCCGCCACGCGACGGCCATCCCGGTAGACGGCGCCATCGACGATCACTTGGGCACCGTATCTCGACGGCCTTGAACCTGCCTGTGGCTCATCCGAGCGCTTCGCGCGCCGCGTTCATCACCGAGTTCTCGTCGGACGTGGCTACGTACTTGTGCGCAATCGCCAGGCGGGTTTGAGGGGATGCGTGGCCGGACGAGGGTGCGGACACTTTGGGCGCAAACGGACTCGGAGGTGCCTCATGCGCACTTGGATCGAACTGCAGAACTGGCGTCCGGAACTCTGGGCCGCTCTGGTGGTGGCTGTGTCCATCGTCATGATCGTTCTCGTCTCCGGCTCGAAGACACATCACAGGCGATAGCAACAGAGATCGAGCACGGCGAGCTGGATGGCCGAAGCGCCTCGGCGCGCTACCCGCGACGAAATCACGATGTCGTTCGAAGAGGTGATCTTCGGCAGCGACGCAGCGGCGGTACCCCGATGTGCGGTGGTGGTCCGAGCCCGCGCGACGTCATGCGCTGGACGCCCGTCCGAACCTTCGCGTCTCGGGCGAGGGGTTGTCGTCGAGGGAGACGACGCATACGCGGACGTCGACAAGTCCGTGTGAGCGCGGCCGAGTCGGTAGTTCGCCACAGCCCACGATCCGCGTTCCTGCCGATGGACGGTGCCGGGAGCAGTTGGACACTCGGGTTGTGGAGTCATAGCCGGAAGGAGCCGCCATGAGCGCGAGCCCGCCGATCGTCGAGGCAAGCACAGTCGTCAAGACCTACGACACCGGCGCAGTCCGGGTCGCGGCGCTGCGCGGCGTCGACCTGACCCTCGAGCGGGGCGAGATGGCTGCGATCATGGGGCCGAGCGGCTGCGGGAAGACCACGCTGCTCAACTGCCTCTCGGGCCTCGACACCGTCGACGGCGGCGACGTCGTGATCGACGGGACGTCGCTCGCGCGCATGTCCGACCGGGAGCGCACCGACTACCGGGCCCGGCACATGGGGTTCGTCTTCCAGTTCTACAACCTCATGCCGGTTCTCAGCGCGGTCGAGAACGTCGAGCTGCCGCTGCTCGTCTCCCGCGTCGACCGGCGTACGGCTCGGCGGCAGGCGCTCGAGGCGCTCGACCTCGTGGGGATCGCGGATCGCGCCTCGCATGTCCCGGACGAGCTCTCGGGCGGCGAGCGCCAGCGTGTCACGATCGCGCGCTCGCTCGTCAACGACCCGGCGATCGTGTGGGCGGACGAGCCGACCGGCGACCTCGACTCGGAGAACGCGCAGGAGATCGTCGCCCTGATGCGGCGTCTGAACATCGAGCGGGGGCTGAGCTTCCTCATCGTCACCCACGACATCGCGGTCGGCAGGCAGACCGACCGGATCGTCCGAATGCTCGACGGCGCAGTCGTCGAGGAACAACGGCTGGAGGTGCCGCATGTATTCGCGGGTCACGCTGCTTGAGATCGACACGCTGCGCGTCGACGTGGAGGATGTGCTCCGGGAGTTCGAGGAGCGGATCCTGCCGAATGTCCGCGCGATGCCCGGCTACGAGGGCGTGGCGGTGATGGTCACGCCGGAGGGGAAGGGCATGGTCGTCAGCTTCTGGGAGAGCGAGGAGGCGGTCGAGGCGAGCGCCGGTCTGGCGGCGAGCGCCGTCGAGGAGTTCGTGACGGTGTATCGCGCGCCCGCCGGGCGTGAGCACTACCGGGTCGCCTTCGCGGAAATGCCGGAGGTGGCCGTCGCGTCGTGAACGAGCTTTTCGGGATCCCGCTCGACTCCCTCGTCCTCGTCCTCACGGTCGGGCTCGGGGTGGCGTTCGGGATTCTCGGGGTGCTCGCGATCCGGAATCCCGTGCTCGTCCGGCTCGGAGTGCGCAACTTCGGCCGCCGGCGCGGGCGGACCGCGCTCGTCGTTATCGGGCTCATGCTCGGCACGACGATCATCGGCGCGGCACTCGTCACGGGCGACACGATGAGCCACACGATCCGAACGACCGCGACGGCCGCGCTTGGCGACTCCGACGAGGTCGTCTCGGCAAAGGGCGCCGTGGACGACATTCCCGGCGAGCTCGGGGACGCGAGTGGCGTGCGTTGGTTCCCCGAGACGCTCGCCCGACAGATGGAGTCGACTCTCGGGCCCGAGCTCGCGGACGGCGTGGTCAACGTCGTCGTGGACAACACGTCGCTCCGGGCCCCTCGGACAGGCCAGAACGAGCCGAACGCGATGCTCTTCGCCGCGGATCCGGCCGCAATGGACGGATTCTCGCCGATCGTCGGCTCGAACGGCGAAGAGCTCTCGCTCGCCGACCTACCGTCGGGCGAGACATACCTCAACACCGACGCGGCGGAGGAGCTCGACGCGAGACCAGGGGACATGGTGATCGCCTTTCCCGCGGGCAACGCGGCCTACCTGAAGGTTCGAGATGTCGTCGAGTTCAAGGGCGCCGCCACCGCGGACGCAGCGCTGCTCCTCCCGCTCTCGGAGGCACAGATCTTCTACGGGCACTTCCACGACGTGCTGGGGGTGATGATCTCGAACCGTGGCTCGGGCGATGGCGCAGTCGCGCTGTCCGACGCCGTCGCGACCAAGCTCCAGCCGACGCTCGCCACGCGCGGGCTCGAGGTGAAGACGGTCAAGCAGGACGCCATCGAGACCGCCGACGAGGCAGGGAACGCATTCATGGCGTTCTTCACGACGTTCGGGTCGTTCTCCATCGCCGCGGGGATCCTGCTGATCTTCCTGATCTTCGTGATGCTCGCCGCCGAGCGGCGTGGCGAGCTCGGCATCGCCCGCGCGGTGGGGACGCGACGCGGGCACCTCGTCGAGATGTTCACCTTCGAGGGGGCCGCCTACGACCTCGTCGCGGCCGCGGTCGGCGCGATCCTTGGCGCGATCGTCGCGTTCGGGATGGTCTACGTGATGGCGCGGGCGTTCAGCGCCGAGAACGAGGACGCCGGCCTACAGATCGAGTTCGCCTTCACGTGGCAGAGCCTGCTCATCGCATTCGCGATCGGGGTGCTGCTGACACTCGTCGTCGTCGCGTTCTCCGCCTGGCGGGTGAGCACGATGACGATCGCGACTGCGATCCGGAACCTGCCCGAGCCGCCGGTCACACGTCGCCGACGCCGGATCGTCCTCGGAGGGGTCGGCGTCGCGTTCAGCGCCCTGCTCGTCCTCACCGCCGGGAACGCCGCGACGCCGCTGATGCTCGGTGTGTCGCTGCTGATCGTCAGCCTCGTCCCGTTCGCCCGGCTTGTGGGAATCCCCGAACGGATCGCCTTCACCGCCGCGGGCCTCCTGATCGTCATCGTGCTGATGCTCCCGTGGAGCGCCTGGGAATCCGTCTTCGGACCGCTCTCGATGGACTTCTCGACATGGATCGTCGCGGGCCTGATGATCGTCGTGGGCGCGGTCTGGGTGATCGTCTACAACGCCGATCTGCTGCTGGGCGGCGTGACCGCCGTGTTCGGCCGCGCCAAGGCGCTGACGCCGGTGTTGCGGATGTCGATGGCGTATCCGCTCCGCAGCCGCTTCCGGACGGGCACGACGCTCGCGATGTTCACGCTGGTGGTCTTCACGCTCGTGACCGGCTCTACGTCGAGCGGGTCCTTCCAGGCCGCCTTGAACAACGTTGCCACCTTCGGCGGTGGGTTCGATGTCCGGGGCGGGACGACGGCGCGGGCGGCGGTCGAGAACATGCGCGCGGCAGTCGACTATCGGCTCGGGAGGCGAGCGTCCGACTACCCCGTGATCGGCAGCCAGTCGGTTCTCGCCGTCGACGCGCGCCAACTCGGCACGGGACGGCCGTTCGAGGAATATCTCGTTCGAGGGCTCGACCGCTCCTTCCTCGGACACACGACCTTCGAGCTCGGGGCGATCGCCCGCGGCTACACGACCTCTCGCGACGTGTGGACGGCGCTGAGGAACCATCCCGGCCTAGCTGTTGTCGACAGCCTCGTCGTGCAACGACGCGACCAGTTCGGCTTCAACGTCATGCCGTCCGACTTCCAGGTCACGGGCTTCTACGCCGATGAGGGCAAGCCGTTCGACCCGGTGCCCGTCGAGGTACTCGACAAGCAGTCCGGCAGGAAGACTCGCCTTACGATCATCGGTGTCCTCGCCGACTCCGCGCCGTTCGAGATGAGCGGCATTTCCGCGTCGCAGGCGACGCTCGCCGCCGCTTTCCCCGGGCGGGCGGACCCGACGATCCACTACTTCACGGTCGCTCCGGGGGTCGATCCCGGCGAGGCCGCGAAGCGCCTCGAGGCGGCGTTCGTCTCGAACGGGCTCGAGGCCGAGTCGATCCAGAAGGTCGTAAACGACTCGGTGGCCGCCAATCGGACTTTCAACCGGCTCATCCAGGGGTTCATGGCGCTCGGCCTCGTCGTCGGAGTCGCCGCGCTCGGTGTGATCAGCGCTCGCGCTGTGGTCGAGCGGCGCCAGCAGATCGGCGTGATGCGCGCGATCGGGTATCGGCGGACGATGATCCAGCTCGTGTTCCTGCTCGAGTCGTCGTTCGTCGCGCTGACGGCGATCGTCGTGGGAACGGGACTCGGGCTGCTGCTCGGCTGGAACATCATCGCGGACTCGCGGAAGCAGCCGAGCTGGGCGAATCTCGAGATGGTCGTGCCATGGGGCGACCTCATCCTGATCTTCGTCGTGGTGTACGCCGTCGCGCTGCTCGCGACGCTTGCGCCGGCGATCCGCGCGTCGCGGATACCGCCGGCGAACGCGCTCCGCTACCAGTAGCGCCAAGGCGGCCGGTCTACGGCAAACCCGTAGCCGGTCTGCCGGGAACCGCTGAGGCTGGGCACGCAGGCGGCGCCTACGGTCGTTCGTGACACCGACGAACGGGGGAGTGAACGATGTCCAGCCATCCTGCGACAGTCCCCGAACCCGGCCGGCAGGACGGTGCGGATGGCACGAGCGTCGTCTGGAAGGTCGTCGTGCTGCTGCTCGGCATCGCCGTGGGGGTCCTCGCGATCGCCGCCGTCGCTGCCGTGCAGGCGGCAGACGAGGCCCGCGACGAGGTCGGCGCGGCGACGCAGCCCGCGAGCACCGCCGTCCCGGCCGGCCACGACCACTCGGCGCACGCGAGCGCGGCCCAGAGCCTGCCCATCCCGAGCTTCGCCGGCACGACCGCCGCCAACGCCGAGGAACTCGCGAAGGCGCACGTCGCCCGAGACGCCACGCTGCCGGCCGTGCCTACGGGCGACCTCGTGAAGATCCACATGACCCTGAAGGACATGGTCGTCGAGATCGCGCCGGGCGTGAAGTACAACACCTGGGCCTTCGACGGGCACGGCGCGCCGGGCCCCCTCCTCCATGTCCGTCAGGGGCAGACCGTCCAGATGACGCTCACGAACGGCGGCACGATCCCGCACTCGATCGACTTCCACGCGGCCCGGATCGCGCCGAACCTCGCGTTCAAGGACGTCGCGCCGGGCGACTCGTTCACGTTCCGCTTCACGGCGAACGACCCGGGCGTGTTCATGTACCACTGCGGCACGAAGCCTGTGCTCGCGCACATCGCGAACGGGATGTACGGCGCGCTCGTCGTCGATCCGGCGACACCGCTCCCGCGCGCCGACGAGGAGTACGTCCTCGTCGCGAGCGAGTGGTACCTGAACGGCGACGGTGTGTCGGCGCCCGCCTCGCTCGACATGGGCAAGGCGCGCGCGATGATGCCCGACTGGACGACCTTCAACGGTACGCGAACCAGTACGTGACCCATCCGCTCACTGCGAAGCCCGGGCAGACCGTGCGGTTCTACGTCGTCGCAGCCGGGCCGACGCTCGCCACGAACTTCCACGTCGTCGGCACGATCCTCGATCGTGCGTGGGTCAATGGCGACATGACGCACTTCCAGAGCGGCGTCCAGACAGTCGCGGTCCCGGCCGGGGGAGGCCCGGTCTTCGACGTGAAGATCGACCAGGAGGGCCTGTACCCGTTCGTCAGCCACGCCTTCGCGCACGTCGACCTCGGGCAGGTCGGCGTCCTCAAGGTCGGCAGCCCCAAGGGGACGATGAGCCACTGAGCGGCCGACCCGTCGAGGCCCTCCTAGGATGCCCCAAGTGACCCGGATCGGGATCCTCACCGGAGGCGGCGACTGCCCGGGGCTCAACGCGGCGATCCGCGGCGTCGTCGCACGTGCCGAGCGCACGCACGAGGCCGAGGTGGTCGGGGTCCTCGACGGCTGGGACGGGCTGATGGAGGGCCGGACTCGCCCGCTCGATCGCGACGCCGTCCGAGGGCTGCTCCAGCGCGGAGGGACGGTGCTCGGCACGTCGCGGCGAGATCCCTACGTCCACGGCGACGGTGGCGCCTCGGTCGCCGCCACGCTGGCGAAGGAAGGGCTCGACGCGCTCGTCGTCATCGGCGGTGACGGCACCCTCCGCACGGCCGCCCGGCTCGTCGAGGAAGGCATCCCGATCGTCGGCGTCCCGAAGTCGATCGACAACGACATCGGTGGCACCGACGCGACGATCGGGTTCGACACCGCCGTGCAGATCGCCACCGAGGCGCTCGACCGGATCACGACGACCGCCGAGTCCCACGACCGCGTGATGGTCGTGGAGGTGATGGGCCGGACGCAGGGCTGGATCGCCACGCACGCGGCGATCGCGGCCGGCGCCGACGCGGTGCTGATCCCCGAGGAGCGGTACGACCTCGACGAGGTCGCGGCCGTGATCCGCGGCCGTGCCGAGCGGGGGCACCGCTACTCGGTCGTCGTCGTCGCCGAAGGGATCGAGCCGCCGGTCGGCACGAGCATCGTGGCCCCGCTCGACGCGTTCGGTTTTGCGCGACTGGGCGGCGTCTCCGCACTCGTCGCAGCGCGGCTCGAGGAGCTGACGGGGTTCGAAGCCCGCGTCACGGTCCTCGGCCATATTCAGCGGGGCGGCGTCCCCACCGCCCGCGACCGCGTGCTGGCGACGCGGTTCGGGATCCATGCTGCAGACTTGGCAGCGCACGGCCGGATCGGGCGGATGGTCGCGCTCCAGGGCGATGTCGTCACGGACGTCCCGCTCGCGGAGGTCGTCGAGGCCCCCAGGGGAATTCCACCAGACCAATACGAAACCGCCTGCGTCTGTTTCGACTCGAGGTAGTCGATCCAACAGACACTCAGGCATCGGGTCTGACTGAGCATTCCGCGATTACCCGATATTCGCTGCCGTCCGGGCACATGGGGTGGGGGACATGGGCCACTCTCGGGACAAACGCCCGAAGGCGAGCGCCTGAAGCCAGGCGATGCACGATACATTCAGCCGCCCCAACCCGCATGGCTGCAGCCGCACGCGGTCGATGGTCGTCGAAAGTCGGCACGGCTGGCTTACGCTGGGGGACTAAAGGTCCCGAGTTCGAATCTCGGCGCCCCGATCACCGAAAGCCCTGCAAGAGCTGGCTTTTGTCTCTTTTACCGAGAACGGCAGAGGTAGCAGGGTCACCTGGCACAGGTGACTGGATGCACCCATCCCTGTCCCTGACGGCTGCCAAAACGAGGCCGCGCCACGAGGGTCGTGGAGCACGAGCTCCGACGAGCTCAAGGTTGTCAGATCGCATGCCGATAGGTGGAATGTGGGCGATCAGGCTCCCCTCGAGTCGCGCGTCGAACTGGCCGGCCCGCATGAACCAAGGGCGACAACCAGCGGGGGGCGTTGGAGCACGGCCACCCGCCTGAAAGCGTTCGTGCTCTTCGCCGCCTTTGCCCTCATGGCTTCCGCCGCCTTCTCGGACGGCACCGATCTCGTGTTCGACCTGCTGATGGCGGCCTTCTGGACAGCTGTGCTGGCGATCGTATGGGAGCTCGCGGCGCGAGCGGTTGCGCGCGCACGCCACCGATCAGACGCCCACCGCTAACCGCCTGTCTTCCGACTGAGCCGTTCTTTCCCGGCGAGGGCGGCGCAACTACGCTCTGCGGGGCGGGGCCGCATAGCCGCCGCCCGGCTCCCCGTCGGGCGAGCGGCCCCGCTGTATTCCATTTTGCGCGCCGGATGGCGGTTCGGCCCTGCACGAAGCGGGACACGGTGGGTCAGCTCAGGAGCCAAAGGGCTAAGGGGAGACAAAGCCCTCCAGAACGTACGCCGCAGAAGGTACCCACCGCGCCCCGTTCGCATAGTGAGCGGCAAGGATTGTAGGGTCAAGCAAGCGGGGTCGTTGGCGTCCTCTCGAGGGAGCACCCAGGCGGTGCGCGGCCCCGTTTTCTAGAGACCACCCTGCGCGCGTCGTATAGTCGTCGGATGCGAGGCGGACAGACGGACGACGTGCGGATCGAGCTGCGGCGCACGACCCTGTCGATCCCCTCGTCGTCGTGCCAGGAGCTGCTCGAGCAGCTCGCGAACCGCGAGTCACTGAGCGACGTCCGGGACGTCCGCGACGCGTTCCTCGCCGCCGGGACGCGGCGGCCCGTCCGGCTCACGGATCCGCAGAAGCTCGGCCTGCGCAACGTCATCAGCTTCTGGGTGGTCGAGATGGGCGGCAGCTACGACGATCTTCCGGTCGGGATCCACGCCCTACGGGACGCGCTCCAGGACGACCTCGCCGTCGTCGGGTTCCCCGACGAAGCCGCCTGACACGGTCCCGACGCTCGGCTTCGGCCTCGCGCCACCGCGGCGTAGACTCGGCCGCGTGAGACCCTTCACGTAGGTGTAGATCGGTCACGGCGCGGACCGCGCCGGCGAGCGGCGGGCCCGTGGCCCTCCTCCGATCCCTGTCTCTCGGACAGGGATCGGAAAGGAGGAACCATGGGCCGGAAGGGCCGCTCACGCCTGCGACGGCTGGATGCCGAAGTCGCACGGCGCTACCCAGACCTCGACGACGCCGCCGAGGCGATCAGGCGCGGAGACGTGCTCGTCGGCGGCCGCGCCAACACCAACCCTGCGTCGCTCGTGCGCACCGATGCATCGATCGGCCGGCGGAGGAGCACACCTCTGCGCGGAGAGGTCAAGCTGCGCGCCGCGCTCGACGTCTTGCACGTCGACGTTGCGGGCCGCACGGCGCTCGACGTCGGGGCGGCCGCCGGAGGGTTCACGCGCGCCCTCCTGGAGGCCGGGGCGCGGCGGGTGTACGCCGTCGACGCCGGTTTCGGGCAGCTGCTCGGATCGCTCAGACAGGACGAACGGGTCGTCAATCTCGAGGGCGTCAACGTCGCCTCGCTGACGCGCGAGCTCGTTCCGGAGCCGATCGACCTCGTCTCGATCGACCTGTCGTACCTGTCGCTCGGCAAGGCGGTTCCGCAGCTCGAGGGCGTCACCCTTCGAGCAGACGCCGACATGGTCGCGCTCGTGAAGCCGATGTTCGAGCTGGGACTGGCCGCACCGCCGACCGGTTCGGCCGACCTCGCGCGCGCGGTCGAGAGGGCGCGGGCGGCACTCGCCCGGGCGAATTGGCATCCGCTCACGGGGACCGAGTCGCCGGCGAGAGGGAGTCGCGGCGCGATCGAGTTCTTCGTCCACGCGCGACGCGTCGAGAGGTCGTCGCCGCTCAGTACTGCGGAGCCGGCTGGAGCGCTCGAGCGTCGTCCCCCATGAACCCGAAGAAGCGGAGCACCTCGTGCACCTGCTTCGCGGTCAGCCGACGCGTGACCGCCTCGCGGAGAATGCCGGTGTCGCAGAGGTGGGCCTTGAAGGCGATGAACTGGACGCGCGCAAGCACGCGGTAGTTGTCGGCATCGGACGGGAACGGACGGAGAAAGCCCTCGGCGGCGCGGCTGAAGGCGTCCGCCTCCGCCCGGCACTGCTCGGCGGTGCCCTGCGTGACGGGAACGGTCATCGCCGGGAACTGTCCGTAGTTCGGGACCGTCAGGTGCTTCTCGGCCTGGCCGTCGCCGCCAGAGCCGCCGCATCCGGCGAGGACGACTGCGGAAAAGAGGACGGCGACAAAAGACGCGCGCATGACCAACAGGCTAACAACGGTCGAGACGCGGCCGGCGGAGCGCCGGGACGGCACCGCGCGGCGGCACGGCAGTAGGGTTCCGCGGTGATCAGCTGGTCGCGTTGGCTCTCGATGGCGCGAGCGCCGGGAGGCAAAGCGGGCGCCGACCCGCCCTCGGTCCACCGCGACACCGCGCGGCTCGTGGCGTTCAGCGACGGCGTGTTCGCGATCACGATCACCCTGCTCGTGCTCGAGATCGAGCCGCCGAGCGACTACGACGCCCTCTTGCACGACCTCGTCGCGCTCTGGCCGTCCTACCTGGCGTATGCGGTCACGTTCATGTTCATCGGACAGGTGTGGGCCAACCACCACGTCATGTTCGACCACATCCGGGCGGCGGACCGGGTCGTGCTGCTCCTCAACACCCTGCTGCTGATGGTCGTGGCGTTCCTTCCGTTCGCGACCTCGATTCTCGCGGGCGCGTTGCGGGACGGAGACGGGCAGCGGACCGCCGTCGTCTTCTACGCGCTCGTGTTCGACGCGACCGCGCTGTCGTTCAACGGCGTGTGGCAGTACGCACGCCGTCACGCCCTCCTGAGCGAGGCGCTCGACGCCGAGGGCGCGACGGCGATCGGCCGACGGTTCCAGCTCGCCCTGGTCTGGCTCACGGCCGCCGCCGTGCTGGGCCTCGCGCTTCCCCTCCTGGGTGTCGTCGGCGTGGCGGCGTTCAACGCCTACTACTGGCTCCCGATCCGAGGCGAGAGCCCGCGCCCGCGGCGCTGACGCGCCGGCCCTACCCGTTCGGCACGTGCACCTGTCCATCGGTCGGACGAAGCTGGCCGAACGGCGCGGGTCGCGCCCCTCGAGCGCCAGTACCGTCCGAGGAACGATGGGACGAGAGCGCACGTTTGCGGTGACGCTGATCAAGACCGGCCGGGGAATCCCGCAGGTCGAGGTCGGTGCCTACCGATACACCGGCGACTGGCTTCCCGAGGTCGGCGAGACGATCCCCGTCAGGCCGGCCGACGATCCGGAAGGAGTGGGGGCGGAGCTCCAAGGATTCGTGACGAAAGTCAATCCGGTCGCAGAGACGCCGATCTCGGTCGTCGAGGTCGAAGGCCAAGGGCACGACGACGTCGTCGTCCAACCCGTCGATCGGTCCGAGACGTACTGAGCCGGACGCCGACGCGGCGCCGGCCTCCAGATCGCTCACGTCATCCCGCCGAGTCGGGCGCCGACGTACACCGCCAGGAGGCCGAGCGCGACGCTCGCGGTGACGGTCGCCGCCGCGACGGCAACGTGGCGGCCCTCGGTCAGGTCGAGGGTCTCCTGCGCGAACGTGGAGAACGTCGTGTAGCCGCCGCAGAAGCCGACGACGAGCCCGGCCCGGAGCCACGCCGGCGCCCTGTGCCGGTCGACGAGCGCGGCGATCAGGAAGCCGACAGCGAGACAGCCGGTGACGTTGACGGCGAACGTCGCCCACGGGAAGACGGACTCGGTGTGACGCTCGATCAGCGAGTCGACCGCGTAGCGGCCGAGTGCGCCGAGCGCGCCTCCGAAGGCGATCGCGAGCGCGATGGGCATGGCATGGCTCCCTTCGATCTGCAGGAGCCATCAGCCGTTCGCGGCGGTTGAAGGCGGGCCCCATCGCCCGGTGCGGCGGAAGCCTATCGGCGCCGGTCAGTACAGCGCGGTGGCCAGGCGCCGGCGGAAGCCGGTGACGAGCGGATCGTCCTGCCCGAGGCGCTCGAACAGGGCGACCGCGAGGTCGCGAAGACGTTCCTTCTCGCCGGCCTCGGCACTCGGCACGGCGCCGACGAGGAGCTCGAGCGCGCGTTCCATGTCACCCGCATCGAGTGCGTCGACGACCTCGGGCAGCTCGCCCGTCTCGCGCAGCTCCTCGACGAGGGCGTCGGCGCGAGGCGGGGCGAGGATCGCATCGAGAAACGTGGAGACCGACGTGGGGGACTGGGCGCCGACGAACTCGCGCACGACCCGGCCGCCCCGGAACGCCTTGACGGCGGGGATGCCGCTGACGCCGAACTGCTGCGCGAGCCCGGTGTTGGCATCGACGTCGACTTTCACGAGCTCGACGGCGCCGGCGCGCTCCGCCACCGCGCCCTCCAGGACGGGGGCGAGCGCGTGGCACGGCCCGCACCACTCGGCCCAGAAGTCGACCACGACCGGCCGCTCGTGCGACCGGGCGAGGACGACGTCGTCGAAGTTCTGCTCGGTCGCGTCCACTGCGTCCAGCGTAGCCGTGCAGCGCGGGGCGACGGCGCGCGACTCAGGCCGGCGCGAGGACGACCTCCGCGCCGCACCCGGCGACGAGCGCAGCCCGCACGTGCTCGTCGTCGACGCCTTGGAGCGAGCGGTGCGCCAGATCGACCTGGAGATCCGGCAACGCCACGAGACCGAGCGCCGAGGCCCCGTTGGCCGCGCCGATCTCCCAGAGCTCGTCCGTGGAGAACACGTTCCGTCTGCCGTCCTGGCGCCGGGCGATCCCCTCGAGCTGGCGCAGCTCCTCGAACGGGTCGATGCGGATGTTCGAGTCGGATCCGATGCAGAGCCGGATTCCGCGATGGCGCACCCGCACCGCAGGTAGGAAGCCGTCGCCGAGGTCGGCCTCCGTCGTGGGGCAGACGCAGATCGTCGAGCGGCTGTCCCGCAGCAGGTCGAGCTCCGCGCCGTTCGCGTGCGTCGCGTGGACGACCGTCGTCCGCTCGCCGAGGCAGCCGCAGTCGGCAAGCAGCTCGATCGGTCGCTTGCCGTGCTGGGCGAGGCTCTCCTCGACCTCGCGGGGCTGCTCGCACGCGTGCACGTGGAGCGGGAGGCCGGTGTCCCGCGCATAGCGCCCGAGCTCCTCGAGCCAGTCGCGCGGGCACGCGCGGACGGAGTGGGGGGCGACAGCGACGGCGATCCCGCCTCCACGAAGCTGCTCGAGCTCGGCGAGATACGTGGCCACGGACGCCTGGCGCATGCGCGGAAGGCCGCCTCGCGCGTACGCCGCGTACACGCAGACGAAGGCGATGCCTGCGTCTTCGGCCGCTTCGGCCGCGGCGAGCGCGGTCTCGAGACCGAGGTAGTGGAACTCCCCGACCGCCGTGAACCCGGCGGCGCGCATCTCGCGGTAGATGGACGCGTACTGCGTCGCGACCGTCGCTGCCGTCTGCCGCTCCGCCTCGGCGAGCATCCCGTCGCGCCACGCCCAGAAGTCTCCTCCGGCGGCCCGCCCGCGCAGCGCTCGCTGGAACGCGTGGCTGTGCGCGTTCGCGAAGCCCGGCAGCGTGAGTGGTCGCGCCACGGCCGGCCACACTAACCTAGTGGCATGGCGTACGAGAACACCGTCTCCGCGCCATTGCGGCAGCTTCCCAACGCGCTGACGATCGCCCGTTTCGTCGCGATCCCGCTGTTCGTCGTCCTGCTCGTCCAGGACCAGGACGGCCCGAGCTGGCCGGCGGGGATCGTGTTCGCGCTGGCGGCGATCACCGACCAGCTGGACGGCTGGCTCGCCCGTCGCTGGCGGGTGGAGTCGGCGTTCGGGAAGGTCGCGGATCCGCTGGCCGACCGTCTCATGATCGACGTCTGCATCGTCCTCTTGGTGGTGTACGACCGCCTGCCGTGGGTCGCGCTCGTGATCCTGCTGCGGGACGTTCTCCTCGTGGGCGGGTACAAGCTCGTCGTGCCGCGCGGGTACGAGTTCGAGGTCTCGCTGCTCGGGAAGATCGCGACGTGGGGGCTCTACGCCTCCCTCGCGCTCGTGCTCGTGACCGCTCGCGACACGTGGTGGCCGCTCACGCTCTTCTGGGTCAGCCTGGCGCTCGCGGTGATCGCCGGGCTGCAGTACATCGCGAAGGCGCGTAGGGAGGTGCGCTCGTGAAAGCCGTGGTGATGGCGGGAGGCGAAGGGACGCGCCTTCGCCCGTTGACCTCGAACCAGCCGAAGCCGATGGTCCCGATCGTCGGCAAGCCGTGCATGGAGCACGCGCTCGACCTCCTCCGCAAGCACGGCCTGACCGAGGTGGTGGTGACGCTCGCGTTCATGCCACAGGCGATCCGCACGTACTTCGGCGACGGCGAGTCGCTCGGGCTCGAGATGGACTACTCCGTCGAGGAGCAGCCCCTCGGCACGGCCGGCTCCGTCGGTCTCGCGAAGGAGCGGCTCACCGACACGTTCCTCGTGATCTCGGGCGACGCGCTCTGCGACGTCGACCTCACGGCGCTGATCGAGACGCACCGCACGAAGGGTGCCGCGGTGACGATCGGCCTCAAGTCCGTCGACAACCCGCTCGAGTTCGGAATCGTCGTCACCGACGAGGACGGACGCGTCGAGCGGTTCCTGGAGAAGCCGTCGTGGGGCCAGGTGTTCTCCGACACGATCAACACGGGGATCTACGTCCTCGAGCCAGAGGTGCTGCGCCACATCCCCGACGACCGGCCCTACGACTTCTCGAAGGAGCTGTTCCCCCACCTGCTCGAGATGGGGCGTCCGATCTACGGCCACGTCCTCGACGGGTACTGGCAGGACGTCGGCACGCTCGAGCAGTACCGCCAGGCGAACTTCGACGCCCTCGACGGCGCCGTCCAGCTCGAGATCCCCGGCCTGCGCCTCCGCGGCAACGTGTGGGTCAGCGAGGAGGTCGACATCGACCAGCTGGAGCCGGTGGTCGGCCCCGCCTTCGTGGGCGTCAACAGCCGCGTGTCGGACGGCGCGTCGATCGGCGCCTACACGGTCCTCACGCGCGGCGTGATCCTCCGCGAGGGCGCGCGGGTCTCGAGGAGCGTCGTCGACGCGGGGACGTACCTCGGGAGGAGCTCGGTCGTCGAGGGCGCGATCATCGGGCGGTCCTGCGACATCCGCGACCACGTGCGCATCCATGAGGGCGTCGCCATCGGCGACGAGGTGACGATCGGCTCCGAGGCGAGCATCTACCCAGGCGTTCGCATCTACCCGTTCAAGGAGATCGAGACCGGATCGCAGATCTACGAGAGCATCGTCTGGGAGAAGCGTGCGTCGAAGAGCGCCTTTGGACGGGACGGCGCGACGGGGCTCGTCAACGTCGACCTCACCCCCGAGACCGCGGTCAGGCTGGCCGCGGCTCTCGGCACGGCCCTGCGGCGGGGCAGCCGGGTCGTCGCGAGCCGCGCCTCGTCGGACGCATGTCGCATGATCCAGCGCGCGATCATCGCGGGCCTCACGTCGACGGGCGTGCACGTCGCCGACCTGCGGATCTCTCCCGCGGCGGTCTCGCGCCACGTCCTCAAGACGCAGGGCCTCGCCGCCGGCGTGCACGTCGGCCGCTCGAGCGTCGACCCCGAGTTGATCGAGGTCCGCGTGTTCGAGTGGCCGGGGATCCAGATGACGGACACGCTCCAGAAGGAGGTCGAGAAGCACTTCGGCCGCCAGGAGATCCGGCGCGCGACGTTCGCCGAGGTGGGGGAGACGACGTATCCGGCGCGCGTCCGCGAGAGCTACGCGCAGGACATCCTCGACACGGTCCACCTCGAGCGGATCCGCGACCGGCGCTTCCGGATCGCGATCGACTACGGGCACTCCGCAGCGGCGTTCACGATGCCGCTGGTGCTCGGGCCGCTCGGAGTGGAGGCGATCGGCACGCGGGGGTTCTACGTCGAGGACGCGCCCGCCGAGCTCGAGCCGCTCGACGCGCGGCGGATCGTCACGGGCGTGGGGGCGGACCTCGGCGTTGTGCTCGACCGCGCAGCCGAGCGGATCCTGCTCGTCGACGAGCGCGGCGAGCCCATCCCCGCCGACCTCGGGCTCCTGCTCGCAGTGCGGCTCCTCGTCCTCTCCGGCCGGTCGGGCGAGATCGCGGTGCCGGTCACCGCGACCGACCTCGTCGACGAGATCGTGGAAGGCTCGGCGCTGTCGGTGGTTCGCACCCAGGCGTCCCTCGGCGACCTCACGCGCGTTGCGACGCGCGACGCCGTGGTGCTCGCCGCGGCGCCGACGGGCGGCTACGTCTTCCCGGACGTCGTCCCCGGCTACGACGCCGTCACGGCGCTCTGCAAGCTCCTCGAGCTCCTCGCAGAGCAGGAGGAGCCGCTCTCCGCTCTCGTGGCCGGCCTGCCGCGGCCGACGCTCGTCCACCGCGCCCTGCCGTGCCCCTGGGGGAGAAAGGGTCTCGTGATGCGCCTGCTCAACGAGAACCTCGCCTCGCGACGCCTCGACCTTCTCGACGGGGTCAAGGCCTACGACGAGCGGGGCTGGGTGCAGGCGCTGCCCGACCCGGACGAGCCCTTCGTCCACGTTTACGCGGAGGGCGCCACCGAGGAGCTGTCCGAGGAGCTCGCGGACGAGCTCGCCGGGTGGGTCGCCGCGATCGTGGAGGGAGAAGAGCTTCCGGCGCGAACTGTGGAGCAAGCCTCAAGCTGAGGTTGACCCCTCGGCTCGACGGCTGCTTGAATCGGATGTCCGTCCGCAAGGAAAGGTGAATCGCAGAGTGGACCCGTTTCCCGACCTGGCCACGACCGACGACGACGAGCTCGAGCGCCTGCTCCGCAGTGCGGAGGACGAGGCCGACGCCATCTCGAAGCGCCGGCGCGCGCTCCACGTCCGGATCGACGCGCTCCGCGCCGAGCGCGTGGGGCGGCTCCGCGCCCAGGCGGAGGCCGGCACACTGGAGCTCCACACCCCGCCGACGCTCGAGCGGCCGATCTTCGAAGGGACCGGCGACCTGCCCGGCGACCACGTCGCCCCCGACTCGGACACGGGCGAGCTGTCGGACGACGGCCTGCGCGAGCAGATCCTCGAGCTCGAGCGGGAGGAGGACGACATCTCGCTCCGGCGGCGCATGCTGCACGGGCGCATCGACATCCTCCACGCGGAGCGGGAGCGCCGCCGTCGCGGGCTCCACGTCGAGCCCGACGAGCTCGGCCAGATCCTCGGCCGCAAACCGGGATGAGCCATGTCTACTGCCCGGAATGCGGCTTCCAGAACCCGGAGGCCGCGAACTACTGCGCCCGTTGCGGCGCCTATCTCCGACGCGACGAGCAGGGAGAGACGACCCTGAGCCTCGATCCCGAGGAGCTCGTCGAGGACACGCCCGCTCCGCTCGCGCCGCGCGCACCTGCGCTCGTCGTCCGGGCGGGCGGCGGCAGGGCGGGGGAGACCTTCGAGACGGCCGGGTTGCGGACGATGATCGGACGCTCGCCCGAGTGCCACGTGTTCCTCGACGACGTCACGGTCTCACGCAGGCATGCCGAGATCATCCACGAGGACGAGCGCTACGTGATCCGCGACCTCGGGAGCCTGAACGGCACGTTCGTCAATCGCCGGCGGATCGAGAGCGCGACGCTCTCCGCCGACGACGAGGTGCAGATCGGCAAGTACCGGATGACATTCCTCGTCCCATGACCACGACCACCGTCGACCAGCGCTCCACCGAGCCGCGCCTGCACACGATCGGGGCGGTGTGCGAGCGGCTGCGCGGGGAGTTCCCCGACGTCTCCATCTCGAAGATCAGGTACCTCGAGGACCAGGGCCTCCTCCGGCCGCGCCGGACACGGGGCGGCTACCGCCTCTTCTCCGACGGCGACGTCGAGCGGCTCGAGACGATCTTGCGGCTCCAGCGCGACGAGTTCCTGCCGCTCCGCGTGATCCGGGAGACGATCGACACGCAGGGGCCGCCGCGGACGCCTCGCCGGCCGCCGGCGCTCCGCCAGCCCGGCGGCGAGCTCGATGTCGGAGAGCTCTGCGCGCGCACCGGCATCACGCCCGACTTCGCTCGGCGTCTCGAGGAGTACGACCTGGTGACACCGAGAATCGAAGCCGGCGAGCGCCTCTACCGCGAGAGCGACGTCGAGATCGCGGCAGCCTGCGGCCGTCTGGCTCGGCATGGCCTGGATGCCCGGCACCTGCGTGCGTTCCGCACCGCGGCGGGGCGCCAGTCGGCGCTGCTCGAGCAGCTCGTCGCCACGGGCCTTCGCTCCCGGGACCTCGAGCGGCGCAGGGCGGCGCTCGACGATCTCGAGACGCTCGCCGCGATCGCGACCGAGCTGGCGCAGCACCTTCTCGTCCGCGACCTCCGGGAGGCGTCCGAACGATGACCACCGACGAGCTGAAGGCCCTTGTGCGCGACGTGCCGGACTTCCCGCACGAAGGGATCGTCTTCAAGGACCTGATGCCTCTGATCGGCAACGCAGAGGCGTTCCACTCCACGGTCGAGCACCTCGCGGAGTGGGCCGAACCGCGGCAGCCGGACGTGATCCTCGGCGCAGAGGCGCGCGGGTTCATCTTCGGCGGAGCACTCGCCTACGAGCTCGACTGCGGCTTCGTGCCCGCGCGCAAGCCGGGCAAGCTGCCGTGGGAGAAGATCCGGGCGACGTACGAGCTCGAGTACGGAAGCGACTCGCTCGAGATCCACGCCGACGCGTTCGCGAAGGGCGCCCGCGTGATCGTCCTGGACGACGTGCTCGCGACGGGGGGCACGGCGCAGGCGAAGGTCGAGCTGGTCGAAGGCCTCGGCGGGCAGGTCGTGGGTGCGTTGTTCGTCATCGAGCTGAGCTTCCTGAACGGTCGCGAGAAGCTCTCGGGCACCGACGTCCATGCGCTGATCGCGTACTGAAGGCAAAGCATCGACGCCGTCCGACGGCTCGACTACACCATGGTCATGGGCGCTGTCGACGCCCTCACCGGAACCTTCCGACTCCCGTGCCCGGCGCACGGGACGGCTCGTGTACGCCTGTCGGCGTTCCGGCAGATCGAGCGCCTCGGCGGCGCCGCGCATCCTGCCGTCTACCGCGTGACGTTCCAGTGCGGCTGCGGCGACGAGCACGTCGCCCTGATCGGCCACGACGCGCTCGACTGGGACCTGCTGGGCCTCGACGACGACACCGCGTTCCTGAACCTGATGACGTCACGCCGCGACGACGTCGCCGCCGAGCTCTCGGCGCTCGCGACGACGCACATCGACCGCGGGGAGTGGCCGTGGAGCTTCTTCTGCTACCCGGAGGCGGCGCCACGGCCGGTCACCCCGTCGTCCTTTCTCCTGCTCACGCCGTGCGCCGCGACCCTCGGAGTCGCCGTTCGTTGCCCGGTCTGCGGATCGACCTCGATCAACCTCGTGACACGCCCGCACGTCGACGTCCCCTTCCATTCGGACGTGGCGGTCGGCGTCGTCGCGCACCTGTTCGAGGCGGACGCGCTCCGCACGATCGACGAGTTCCGCGCGGAGCTCGCCTCCGCGACCTTCGACGAGAAGAGGTTGTTGCTCGATGGGTGACCAGCCACTCACTCCCGGGAGGGATGATCCGTGGAGGCATCTACAACCGATCATTGAGAGCATGGACTCAGCCGTCGGACACACCCCCACCGCGGACACGCGGATGTCCAGCCTGCACCTCCTGCGCGACTGTCTCGCGCTCGGGAGACCCGTGAGTCGCCGCCCCCCGGCGAAGGTACGCCTGGAGGAGGCTCTCGGCCCCGAGCTCACGAGGAAGCTGCTCGAGAGCCTGGACACGCACGACCGCAAGTAACCCGCTCGCGCGGAGGCGACGACCGACCGGCCGGCGCTAGCGCCGGTCGAGGGGGTCGTCGCCTCCGCGCGTACGCACGAACAGGAACGCGGCGAACCCGACGAGCAGGGAGATCACGAACGCGGTCCCCTTCGCCACCTCGATCAGGACCATGCCGAAGTAGAGGAAGAGGAAGAACACGACGGCCCAGATGAAGCTCTGGACGCCGCGGTCGATGCTCGGCATGCGCAGGTGCATCGCCGTCGATCCTAGACGTCTGGCTCGGCGACTCGTGCAAGAACCGGCAGGGACGCCGTGGCATGGGTGGAACGGCTCGCAGCGGCGCGCACGGACGCTACGGAGCAGTGGCGGCCGCGACAGCGGCCGCCTTCAGGGGATCTTCGCGGCACGGTTTCGCTCCTGCGGAATCGTGCTTCGCGGACCAAAAAGAATTCACCGAGCCGGTAACGCTTTCGTCCACCTGCCACATCGACCTTCCGCTTGCGCGTAGTGCCTGCGTGACGGGCTTCGACCTACTCACGTCCCGTGCTCGGTGCACGGCAAACCTACGGGGTGGGAGGGGGGCGGTCAAGTCGGTCTGAACGGCCTTTGCCGCAATTTGCGGGGAATGCTTGCGGGTCGCTCATCCGGGCCCTGGAACTAGGATGCGCCCGTGCGCCGAGCGGTCGTTCTTCTCGTCGCGGGCGTCGCGCTCGGGCTCGCCGTCCTGCTCGCGCTCGGCGGAGTGGGGGACGATCCGAACAAGCTGACGAACTGGCAGGCGCTGGTCCTCGGCGTCGTCCAGGGCGCCACGGAGCTGTTGCCGATCTCGTCGTCGGGGCACCTGATCCTCGTCCCGTGGCTCTTCGACTGGACGTATCTCGAGGAGAACGACGCGTTCAACCAGACGTTCGACGTCTCGCTGCACCTGGGGACGTGCATCGCGGTCGGGGCGTACTTCTGGCGCGACGTGGTCGAGCTCGTGCGCGCGTGGCTCGGGACGCTTCGGCGCCGGAGCATCGCCACGCCCTCGGAGCGGCTCGCGTGGGCGGTCGTCGTCGCGACGATCCCGGCTGCGCTCGTCGGCTTCGCGCTGGAGGACCCGATCGCCGACCACCTCGGCGACCCGTGGCAGATCGCGATCTTCCTCGCGGCGTTCGGTCTCCTGCTCGGCTGGGCCGACCGGCGGCCGGGGCCGGACTCGCTCGAACGCGTCACGGTCAGACGAGGGCTCTGGGTAGGGCTCGCGCAGTGTCTCGCGCTGATGCCGGGCGTCTCGCGGTCGGGCATCACGATCACCGCGTCGCGCTTCCTGGGGCTCGACCGCGACGCCTCGGCACGGTTCTCGTTCCTCCTGCTGCTGCCGATCACCCTCGGCGCCGTGCTCTTCAAGGGCCTGACGGACGTCGTCCTCGCCGATCTCCCGTCAGGGACGACGGGGCCCTTCGTCGTCGGAGTGCTCGCGTCTCTGGGAACGGGGCTCGTCGCGATCCTGTGGCTGCTCGACTACATCCGCCGGCACACCTACGACCTCTTCGTCGTGTACCGCGTCGTCGTCGCGATCGCGATCCTCCTCCTCATCGCGACGGGTGCCCGCAGCGCCACGTTCTGACCCACGGCGCACGGGGCGGGGAGTCCCGTGGACGGGCCCGCGTTCTTCGACTCGACATAACGTCGATTACCGTGCGTTGGCATCGGCAACGGCCGCGTTCCTGCATCTCCTCGCGTGGCCGTCCTCCCGCTCGCGGGACAATTGCAGCAGAGGTTCACGGGGCTGCTTGCTGGCAGCCGCCCCACGCGGAGATGCTGGCCGGATGTAAAGCGCGCAGAGCGACGCAGCGTGGCTTCACTTCGTATAGTGACGATGCTTCAATCCGAAAAGCGAACGCACGGGAGGACGCATGAGCGCAACCGACGAGCTGCTGCACAACGCCGAGAACTACGCCGAAACGTTCGCGCACCGCGACCTGCCGCTCCCGCCTGCCAAGCCCGTTGCCGTGCTCGCCTGCATGGATGCCCGGTTGAACCCGTACGGGCTGCTCGGGCTGAGCGAAGGCGATGCACACGTGATCCGCAACGCCGGCGGAGTGGTCACGGACGACGAGATCCGGTCGCTGGCAATCTCGCAACGCCTGCTCGGGACCGAGGAGATCATCCTCATCCATCACACGGACTGCGGGATGCTCACCTTCACGGACGACGAGTTCCGTCGGACGATCCAGGACGAGACGGGCATCAAGCCGGAGTGGCCCGCCGAGGCGTTCGACAATCTGGAGGAGGACGTGCGGCAGTCGATTGCCCGTATCAAGGCGAGCCCGTTCATCCCGCGGAAGGAAAGCGTTCGAGGTTTCGTCTACGACGTTCACACTGGGCGCCTGAGCGAGGTCGCCGAAATTTGAACAACGGGTGGGGATCCTGAGAACCCCTCAACGCACTAGGCCGTCGATTACCGTGCGTGGGCGTCCGAGCGGAGCTCGATGCTGCAGATGCCGCAATACGGCTGCAGCTGGCCGAGATCGTCGGCATGGAAGCGCCAGCCGCGGCGCTCCGCGTCCGCTTCGCTCTCCACGGTGGCGCCGCACGCGACGCAGCGGACGAACCAGTCGAGCATGCGCAACGCCGACGCGCAGCTCAGGCAGTAGCTCCCGGGAACCTCGCCCGACGGCGGACTGATCGCCCATCCGTACCGGTCCATCCCGGCTTCGTCGGCGGTGCGGCCGCAGCCGTCGCAGCGCGCCGGCGGTTTCCGCCGTTCGATGTGAGCCCCGTCCCGCATCCCCGTTCCCTGCTCAACCTATGCAGGTTCGCGGGGTTTTCCAGAGGGCCCGACCACGAATTCAGGGGTTGCCAAGGCTTCCGGACTGTGGGAACCTCGCAAGAGCGCGCGTCGAGAGCCGTACCTCGTCTCCTCCCATGACGACGGTTGACATCGAGACCCTGCTCGCCCACGACGACTTGCGGTCGCTGATCGAAGCCTGCGAGCACACCGGCGCGATCAGGGCGCCGGAAGTGAGCGAGATCGTCGAGACGCACGAGCTCGACGGCCTGGAGCAGGAGGCTCTGGTACGCGAGCTCGAGAAGCGCGGGATCGAGATCGTCGAGACGCCGACCCCGGAGACACCGCCCGCGAGCGAGGGCCGACAGGCGACCCCGCCGGCGGCGCCCGAGACGACGACCGACGCGCTCCAGCTCTTCCTCCGCGAGGCGAGCCGCCACCCGCTCCTCACCGCGGCGCAGGAGGTCACGCTCGCGAAGCGCATCGAGCAGGGCGACGAGTTGGCGAAGGCGGACATGATCCAGTCGAACCTTCGCCTGGTCGTGTCGATCGCGAAGAACTACCGCAACCAGGGTCTCCCGTTCCTCGACCTCATCCAGGAGGGGACGCTCGGGCTCATCCGCGCCGTGGAGAAGTTCGACTGGCGGCGCGGCTTCAAGTTCTCGACGTATGCGACGTGGTGGATTCGCCAGGCCGTCGCGCGGGCGCTCGCCGACAAGGCCCGGACGATCCGGATGCCCGTCCACATCGTCGAGCGCCTCCAGAAGATCAACCGGGCGGAACGGTCGCTCTGGACGCAGCTCGGCCGTGAGCCGACGCTCGACGAGGTCGCCGACGAGGCCTCGCTCACCGCACAGCAGGTCGTCGAGGTGCGTGCCGCGGCGCGCGCCTCTGCGAGCCTCGACGCCCCGATCGGGGACACCGAGGACGCGGTGCTCGGAGACTTCGTGGCCGGGAACGAGCCCCTGCCCGAGGAGACGGTCGAGTCGACGCTGCGCCGTCAGGCGCTGCTCCGCGCGCTCGGGGCGCTTCCCGAGCGCGAGCGCGAGGTCGTCACGCTCCGCTACGGCATCGACGGCAACGAGCCCCGGACGCTCGAGGAGATCGGACGGCGGCTCGGGCTGACGCGCGAGCGCGTCCGCCAGATCGAGCTCGACTCACTCCGCAGGCTCGCGGTCGCGCACGAGATGCGCTCCGTGCAGGGTTAGCGAGGCTACGCGCGGAGGTAGAGCTCGAGCGCCGGCGCGACGTGCCGGAGCTCGCGCAGCGCGCGCGTCTCGAGCTGCCGCACCCGCTCGCGGGTGATGCCGAGCTCCACACCCACCTGCTCGAGCGTCCGGCCCGACGACCCGTCGAGCCCGAAGCGGAGGACGAGCACCCGCTGGAGCCGCGGCTTCAGCTGTGCGAGCGCACGGGCGAGCTCCGTCGAGCGCAGCCGGAGGGCCGTCTCGGCCTCGGGCTCGATCGCATGCGCGTCCTCGATCAGGTCGCTCATCACGCTCTCGCCGTCGCCGACGGGCGTCTCCAGGCTGACGTGGTCCTGGACGAGGTCGAGGAGCTCCTGCACGCGGAGCGGCGTGAGCTCGGTCTCCTCTGCGATCTCGTCGATGGACGGGTCGCGATTCAACTGCTGGCCGAGGGCGCGCCGCGCGCGCTGGATGCGCCGCACCTGGTCGGCGATGTGGACAGGGAGCCGGATCGTGCGGCTCTGCTCCGCGAGCGCCCGCTGAACCGACTGGCGGATCCACCATGTCGCATACGTCGAGAGCTTGTAGCCCATCGTCCAGTCGAACTTCTCGACGGCGCGGATGAGGCCGAGGTTCCCCTCCTGGATGAGGTCGAGCAGCGGCACGTCGGCCCGGGTGTAGTTCCGGGTGATCGACATCACGAGCCGGAGGTTCGACTCGATCAGCTTCTGCTTCGCGAACTCGTCGCCCTCGTCCTTGCGGCGCGCGAGCTCCCGCTCCTCGGCCGGCGTGAGGAGCCGGCCGTCGCCGATCGCCCGGACGTAGAGCTTGAGCGGGTCCTGAACCGCCTCGCCCGTCTCGAACTCGTCCTGTGGCTCTGCCACATTGTCGAAGAGATGCTCTGCCGCGTCTTGCTCCACGTGGGACGTATCGGCTGTTGGCGTCCCCCGCTTGAGGCATTTGTCGGCACACGTCCCCCAGGAATGTCATGCGCGATTCCGAACAGATTGCTCACGGGCGGCTGAGTACGCTGAGAGCAGAGAGATAACGCGGCGCTTTTCGGAGGACGGCAGGCTCGACGTGTGCGGCATCGCTGGCTACAGCCTCGGCAACGGTTCACGTGTGAACCGGACGCTTGCTGCGCAGGCCCTGCTCGCCGGGATCGCCGAACGCGGCGCCGACGCCGCCGGCTATGCGTTTCGCACGGGCGACGTCATCGCCGTCCGCAAGCAGCAGACCGGCGCGAGCGCGCTGATCGACTCGATCGCTCTCCCCGGGACGACGGGCGAGGTCCTCGTCCACGTCCGCGACTTCACCAAGGGCCACCCCACGATCCTCGCCAACAACCACCCGATCCGTCACGGGCGCGTCGTCGGGATCCACAACGGAATCATCGCGAACGACGACGAGCTGTTCGCCCGCCACGGGCTGCGCCGTCACGAGCCGGCGATGACCGTCGACTCCGAGGCGATCTTCGCCCTCGTCGACGAGCTCGGCACGTCGCCGGAGACGCTCGGGGAGCTCGTCGGCGCGATGGCGGCCGGGTGGCTCGACGAGCGTGAGCCGGGCGTGCTGCACCTCGCCCGCGGCGTCGGTCGCCCGCTGTGGATCGCCCGCGGGAGGCACGAGGTGCTCTTCGCATCGACACGCACCGCGCTCGAGGTGGCCGAGGAGGCGCTCCGCACGACGTTCCTCAAGTCCCAGGTCGACGAGGGTCGCCTCCTCCGTCTCGTCGACGGCAGGATCGACAGCGAGGTGCGCTGGAGCCCGGACAGGAGCTTCCGGGAGGAGCGCTCGCTTCCGGCCGTCCGGGCGCCGCACGAGGGCCGCTCGTGCCTCGAGCTCCTCTCCGCGCTCGTCGCGCCCGCCTGAGCCGACCTCAGTACGCGTTCACGCAGCCGAGCGGCTCGAGAATCGCCGCCGCGCGCTGCCGCGTCGCACGGGACTCGTCCGCCATGCCCGTCGCCTCGAGCGCGCGGGACACATCGAGGTCGATGCACGCGGCGCGGTACACCCAGCCGTAGGCACGCTCGCGGTCCGCGGCGTCGCGGAGCCCTTCGACGGCCTCGTCCGCGCGGCCGGCCGCGAGTGAGAGCAGCCCATCGGCGACGGTTGCGCTGATCGAGATGCGCGGGGCGTTCAGCTCCTGCGCCTTCAGCCGGAAGGCCTCGGCGATGCTCTCCAGGAGCTCGGTCTCGTCCACCGCCGCGAGCGCTCGCGGGATCGGCGTGGTCGTGAGCTGCGCCCACTCGCGGTCGGTCGTCGCGAGCACGGTCTCGGTCAGCTCGCGGAGCATCACGCGGTCGCCCGTGAGCGCCGCATACGGCATCACGACCGCCGCCATCGGCAGCACCCGCTGCGGCTCCCCGGCGGCGGATGCGATCTCGCGCATCGCCGCGAGCGGCTCGGCCGCGCCGGCCAGGTCGCCGCGCCTCATGGCCATGCCGCCGACGAGCTCACGGGAGAGGATCCGGGAGCCGTACAAAGGGCCCGACAGGAGCTCGCTCTGCCTGGCGAACAACGGCTCGAGGCGATCCCACCGACCCGAGGGGATGTCGACGAGCAGCCCGTACGACATCGCGAAGTACACGTCGAGGCCCTCCACCCCCGGCAGCGGGCCCATGATGCCGCGAAGCGCGTCGATCTCCTCGTCGAGGCGGTCGTATGGCAGGAACGCCTGGGCCGTCCACAGCGAGTTGACGAGGCAGCGGTAGGCCTCCAGCGCGTCTCCTGTCGCGATCGCTCGCGCGATGACGTCGCGCATCGCCGCCATGTCCGGCGGGATGCCGCGGTTGCCCCGCGTCACCACGAGGTTCGCGGTGGCGTTGAGCTCGGCATGGACGTCCCCCACCCTCCGCGCGACCGCGATCGCCTCCTGCGCCCGGCTCTCCGCTCTCGGCAGGCCGTTCAGCATCTCGAGCTGCGACAGCCGTGCGAGCGCGCGAGCGAGCTGTGGCGTCTCCTCGAGGCCCTCGAGCGCCTCCACCGCGCCGGAGGCCTCCGGCACCGCGTCCTGCCAGCGGCCGGTGATCCAGCTCGCTCGCGACAGCCAGCTCAGCGAGTCCGCGATCAGGCGGCGGTCGGCCAGCTCCGTGGCCTCGTCTCGGGCGGCCGAGAAGCGCTCGTGGGCGCGCTCGACCTGGTTTGCGAGCAGGTTCGCGCGCCCGAGACCGAGCAGCGCGAGCACTCGTCGGCGCGGCTCCGGCGCGAGTTCGAGGGCCCGTCCGAGCAGCCGCTCGGCGGACTCCGCCGCGACTCGCGCCAGCGCTGCCTCGCCTGCGACGAGGAACAACTCGCACGCGCGCGTGCGCACCTCTCCCGAGGTCTCGCCGTACTCGAGGGCGCGGTCGAGGTGATATGCGGCGATCTCGGCCATCTCGGCCTCGCGGCCGGGCGCGACGTCCTCGACCCAAGTTCCCACCTGGCGGTGCAGGTGGCGCCTTTCCGCTCTCGGCAAAGTCGCGTACGCGACGTCATACGTCAGCGCGTGCTTGAACTCGAACTCGCGCATGCCCGCGACCGTCGACTCGGCCTGCTCGGTGACGAGAGCCCGGCGGCCAAGCGCGGCGATGAGCGCGTCGTCGACGCCGACCGCCCGTGGCCAGAACACGCGCCCCATCACGGAGCAGCGGCGCAGCGCCTCGCGCGACGCGGCGTCCAGCAGGTCGACGCGCGCCGCGATGACGCCGTGGATCGAGTCCGGTAGATCGTCGTCGTCGACCTGCCCGCGCACCGACCAGCCGCCGTTCTCCCGCTCGATGACCTCGCGGTCGATCAGCATCTGGAGGATCTCCTCGACGTAGAACGGGTTTCCCTCCGCTCGCCCGACGATCCGGCCGGTGAGGTCGCGTGGCAGCCCTCCGACGCCGACGAGCGCCTCCACGAGCTGCGTCGACTCCGCCTCGGGCAGCGGCGAGAGCCTGATCGAGGCGGCGTCCCGGACGCCCCCTCCCCACGTGCCGCGCGTGTCGAAGAACTCCGGGCGCGCCGTGCAGATCGTCAGCACGGCCGTGTCGGCGAGCGCGTCGGTCAGCTTCTCCAGGAGCTCGAGCATCGGCTCGGAGGCCCAATGGACGTCCTCGACCGCGAGAACCGTCAGGCGCTCGCTGCCGAGTCCGGAGAGGTACTGCCGCCAGCTCTCGCGCAGAAGCGCTCCGATGTCTCGCTCGTCGTCTTCCGGAAGCGCCAGACCGATCGTCCACCCGAGCGCGTCGACGACGTCGGAGACGTGGTCGGGCTGCACGTGCCCCTCGACCGCGGCCTCGAGCTTTCGCAGCGCCGCATCGGCAGGATCGGTGTCGAGGATCCCGGCATGGCCCTTTGCCGCCTCTCCGAGCGGCCAGTAGGTGATGCCCTCGCCGTACGGGAGGCATCTGCCCTGGAGCAGGTACGCCTCGGGCAGCTGCGCGACGAACTCCGAGACGAGCCGGGTCTTGCCCACTCCCGCCTGGCCGTAGACCGTCACGAGCTGCGGTGCTCGCTCTCGCGCGACGCGCGCCGTCAGCGCCTCGAGCACCGTGAGCTCCTCCTCCCGGCCGATCATCTCCGCCGAGAGGCCCTCGACGCCGCGGGCGCCGGGCAGCGCCACGACCGCGGTCGCCTCCCAGGCGGAGATCGGCGCGTCCTTGCCCTTCGCCGGAGCCGGTCCCGCGTCCGCGTAGCGGATCGAGCGCCGCGTGGCCGCCTGCGTGCGCTCTCCCACGAGCACCTGTCCCGGGTCGGCGCGCTGCTGGAGCCGGGCGGCGACGTTGACGGTGTCGCCGCTCACCATCAGCTCCCCCCGGGCTGCCGCCTCGCGCCCGGCGACGACCTCGCCGGTGTTGACGCCGATGCGGAGACCCACGTCGAGCCCGTGACGCTCGCGGACACCCGCGGCGAACGCCGGAAAGCCGTCGCGCACGCTGAGCGCGGCGCGGACCGCCCTCTCCGCATCGTCGTCGTGCGCGAGCGGCACGCCGAAGACCGCGAGCACGGCGTCCCCGACGAACTTCTCGCTGAGTCCCCCGAAGCGCTCGACCTCGTCGTTGACGAGCTCGAAGAGCTCGCCCTGGATCGCACGCAGGTCCTCCGGGTCGACCCGCGAGCCGAGCGCGGTCGAGCCGGCGAGGTCGGCGAACAGGACGGTAACGACACGGCGTTCTTCGTGGTCCTCGACGGCCGCTCCGCGGCCGATCCCCTCCTGGAGCGGCGTGCCGCAGGCCGAGCAGAAAGCCGCGTCGGGCGCAGACTCCGTCCCACACGCCGGGCAGACCCGGACGAGCGCATTGCCGCAGACGCTGCAGAAGCGCGCGCCGGCCGGCTGAGCCGCGCCGCACGCGCCGCAGGTCAACGCGGGCATCAAGGGCTCTCCACCGAGCCATCCTGCCGCACGTCGACCCCCTCCTCGAGCAGGCGCTCGCGGACGAGGTACTGAAACGCCGACCACGCGCCGGGATGGACGTCGACCATCCGGTACACCTGCCACTCGGAGAGCAGCGTCGCGTCACGTGCGCGCGCCGACTTCCAGTCGGCCATCTTGGGCAGGCGCCCGAGCTCGCGTGCGAGCGCGGCGCCGTCCGCGACGGCCCGCTCGAGCCGCTCTTCGCCGATCGGCACATCGAAGCCCGCCTCCCGCAACGCGGCGGCGAGCGACCCGAACGTGTGCCAGATCAGCGACTTCGATGCGATTCGTCCGCGCCGCGCCTCGATGTCCCGCACCGTCGGCACGCGACCGAGCTCCTCCCCCAGCTCTCGCAGCTGCGTCAGGAGCTCTTCGCGGCTGATGAACCTCCGCGGGGTGAGGCCCGCGGCGCGCTTCGCCGCGTTCCACGTGCCGAAGTGCTCGATCACCGTCTGCGGATGCACAGAGGCGTCTGCGTCCGCCGCGAACTCGCGCATGGTCGGCGACCGGCCGAGCCGACGCGCCGAGGCACGGAGCTCGTCCAGGATCTCGTCGTCGGTGTAGCGGCGCCGGAGACCGGCGCGGAATGCCTCGAGCGCGCCCTGGTCGATGCCCTCGAGGGCCGGATGCCGTCGTGACGAACGGGGCATGCAATCATGGTAGAGCATTTTCGACCATCTGCAAACTCGGCAGAACGACGCGGCGCGGGTACGCTCGCGCGGATGTCCGCCCGGCTCGCGCTCGAGACGTCCGCCGCCCGAATCGTCGGCCGACTCTCGCGCGCCACACGGCGCGGCGGCGGCACGACGCTCCCCGGGAAGCTCGTCTGGAAGCTGGATCCCGGTGCGCTCGACGCGCTCGCAGCGCGTCTTCCCGCCGGGCTCGCCCTCGTCTCCGCGACGAACGGCAAGACCACTACGACGGCGATGGCGAGCTCGATCCTCTCCCCCGCCCGTCGGCTCGCGTGGAACCGGTCGGGCGCGAACCTCGCCTCCGGGGTCACCTCCACCCTCCTCGCGGCGGACGGCGCGGAGCTCGGCCTGCTCGAGGTGGACGAGTTCGCCCTGCCCGAGGTGATGCGGCGGACCCGGCCGCGCGCGGTCTGCCTGGCGAACCTGTTCCGCGACCAGCTCGACCGGTACGGCGAGCTCGAGCACATCGCGGAGCGGTGGCGTGCCGCCGTCGCCACGCTCGCAGACGACGCAACGCTCGTGATCGGCGCGGACGACCCGCTCGTCGCCTCGCTCGCGGACGGACGGCAGCGCGTGCTCCGCTTCGGCGTCGACGACCCGCGACATGCCCGGCCGTCGCTCCCGCACGCAGCCGACTCGAAGTACTGCATCCGCTGCGGCGCGCCGTATGCGTACGAAGCAGCCTACGTCGGGCACCTCGGCGCCTATCGGTGCCCCGCGTGCGGGCACGCGCGGCCGGCGCTCGACGTCGCCGCCCGCGCGATCGAGACCCACGGTCTCGACGGCGTCTCGTTCTCGCTCGAGACTCCCGCGGGGAACGCGCGGGTCCGTCTGGGCCTGCCTGGTCTCTACAACGTCTACAACGCGCTCGCAGCGGCCTCGCTCTCGCTCGCGCTCGGAACGACGCTCGAGGCGGTCGTGAGCGGGCTCGAGCGCTTCCGTGCCGCGTTCGGGCGGTTCGAGCGCTTCACCGTCGGCGACAAGCGCGTGCTCCTGCTCCTCGTCAAGAACCCCGCCGGCGCGAACGAGGCGGTCCGCACGCTCGAGGACGGATCGGCGCCCGGGACGCTCGTCGTCGCCCTGAACGACAGGATCGCCGACGGGCGCGACGTGTCGTGGATCTGGGACGTCGACTTCGAGCCGCTGCTCGATCGCGCGGGACGGGTCGTGGTGAGTGGCGAGCGCGCCGCCGAGCTCGCGCTCCGGTTCGCCTACGGCGGGTTTCCCCGCGAGCGCCTCGAGCTCGTGCCTGACCTCGAGCCGGCGCTCGACCGGGGGCTGGAGCTGACCCGCCCCGGGGAGGAGCTGGTCGTGCTGCCGACGTACACCGCGATGCTCCGGCTCCAGGCGATCGTGGCGGGACGGGGCCTCACGCGGCCCTACTGGGAGGGAGCCGCGTGATCCTCCGCGTCGGGCATCTGTATCCCGAGTACCTCAACATCTACGCGGACCGCGGCAACATCGCGGTGCTCGAGCGGCGTGCAGCCGCGCGAGGCCACGAGCTCCGGATCGAGCCGGTCACCCTCGGCACGTCACTCGAGCCGGGTGCGCACGATCTCCTCTACGTCGGCGGCGGCCAGGACCGTGAGCAGGCGATGATCGCCGAGGACCTCGCCGGGCGGCGCGAAGCCGTACGGGCCGCCGTGGCGGAGGGGGCGGCGCTCCTCGCGGTGTGCGGCGGGTATCAGCTCCTCGGCAGGGGCTACCGCGGACGCGACGGCTCGTGGATGGAGGGCGTCGGGCTCTTCCCACACGAGACGATCGCCGGCGACACGCGGATGATCGGCGACGTGCTCCTCGAAAGCGCGCTGCCCGAGGCCCCGGGCCGGACGATCGCCGGGTTCGAGAACCACGCGGGACGAACCCGGCTCGACCCCGACGCCGAGCCGCTCGGACGGATCGTCGCGGGGTACGGCAACGACGGCGCCTCCGGGTACGAGGGCTGCCGGGTCGGGCGTGCGCTCGGCACGTACCTCCACGGCCCCCTGCTCCCGCGCAATCCCTGGGTCGCGGATCTCCTGCTGTCGTGGGCGGTCGCCCACGCGGACGGGGCGGAGCCGGAGCCGCTCGCGCCCCTCGACGACGAGCTGGAGACGGCCGCGCACGCAGTCGCCGCCGCCCGGGCACGCGCCCGCGGCGGCCGGCCGGCCTGACGCTCACTCGGCCCACCGCGCGCCGAGGTAGACGCAGGGATCTCCCGGCTGGTAGCGCGCCAGGAACCGCGCGATCGGCGGGTGGATCGTGATTCCGTCCAGGTCCTCGAGGTCGAACAGGCGATGGCCGCGCACGGCGTCGTCGCTCGAGCTGACGTCCACCAGGGAACCGTCGAGGTCGCCCGCGAAGACCACGTGCACGACGTGCTTCGACCACAGGCTTCGCTCGGGCGAGATCGACTCGACGATGGCGACGGGGCCCTCGACCGGCAGCTCTTCGTGCTCGCCAACGAGGCCGGTCTCCTCGTGCAGCTCGCGCTGGAGCGCCTCGACGAGCGTCTCACCGCTCCGCACCCCGCCCCCGGGCAGCAGCCAGTTCTCCCGGCCGCGCTTCTCGTGACGGCAGAGGAGGACGGCGCCACGCCACCGGAGGAGCGCGGAGACGCGGATCCGGGGCTCGGGGCGCATCAGCTCCCCGACGAGCCGAGCCCGCTCATGCCGCGCTGCGACGGCGGTAGCTCGTCGACCTCCACGAGCTCGACCCGCGGCAGCTCGACGATGACGAGCTGCGCGATCCGCATCCCGGGCTCGACGACGAAAGGCTCGCTTCGGTCCGTGTTGAGCAGGATCACCTTCACCTCGCCGCGGTAGCCCGCGTCGATGAGCCCCGGCGCGTTCACCTTTCCCAGCCCGTGGCGCGCCGCGAGCCCCGAGCGAGGGACGACGAGCCCCGCATGCCCCGGCGGGATCGCAACGGCGATCCCCGTCCCGACGACGGCGCGCTCGCCCGGGGCGAGCTCGACCCGCTCACACGCGGCCAGATCGAGGCCGGCGTCCCCGGCGTAGGCCTGCGCCGGCAGCTGCGCCCCGGGACGGAGGCGTGTGACCTGGAGCGCCGTCACGCGCTGCCGAGGCTCTCGGCGTCGAGGCCGGCGACGAGATACGGGGCGAAGCGGCGGACGTCGCGGTGCGGCAGCCGTGCGCGAACGAGCACGCCCGTCTCGGTGTCCGTGCGCTCGTCGATCGGCGCGCCGAGCGCGTACAGATCGGCGAGGACCGCGCCCTTGTCGTACGGCACGAGCAGGCGCACCTCGTCGAAGCGGTCGGCGAAGCGCTCGGCGATCCGCACCTTCAGGTCGTCGAGGCCGATGCCCTTGGCGGCGGACACCTGGACCGCCTCGGGAAAGCGGTTCGCGACACGCCGCCGCGCGAGCGGGTCGAGGAGGTCGACCTTGTTCAGGACGAGCTCGACGGGCACGTCGCCGGCTCCGATCTCGGCGAGGACCGTCTCCACCGCGCGCACCTGCTCGGCCAGCACGTCCTCCGGCAGCGACGCGTCGACGACGTGGAGGACGAGGTCGGCCACGAGGGTCTCCTCGAGCGTCGACGCGAACCCCTCCACGAGCTGCGTGGGAAGGCGCCGGATGAAGCCGACCGTGTCGGTGACGAGGTAGCGCTTGCCGAGGTGCTGGAAGCCGCGCGTCGTCGGGTCGAGCGTCTCGAACAGACGATTCTCGACGGATACCTCGGCCCCCGTGAGCGCGTTGAGCAGGGTCGACTTGCCGACGTTCGTGTAGCCCGCCAGCGCCACCGTAGGCGTCTCCGAGCGGCTTCTGGCCTTCCGCCGCGTCGCGCGGTGGGCGCCGACGTCGCGCAGCCGCCGCCGGAGCAGCGTGATCCGACGGTTGGCGAGGCGCCGGTCCGTCTCGAGCTGCGACTCGCCCGGGCCGCGCGTGCCGACCCCGCCGCCGACCTGCGCGGTGCCGCCGCCGCCCGCGAGCCGCTCGAGGTGCTTCCACATGCCACGCATGCGCGGGAGGTTGTACTCGAGCTGTGCGAGCTCGACCTGGAGCTTTCCCTCGGCCGAGACGGCGTGCTGGGCGAAGATGTCGAGGATCAGCTGCGTTCGGTCGACGACCCGGGCCGATAGCGCGTCCTCGAGCGCCCGCTGTTGCGTCGGCTTGAGCTCGTCGTCGACGATCAGCACCTCGGCGCGCGACCCGGCGTACGTATCCCTCAGCTCGGAGAGCTTGCCCTTGCCGACGTACGTCCGCGGATCCGAGCGCGCTCGGTGCTGCACGACCTGGCCGACGGGCGCGACGCCCGCGGCCCGTGCGAGCTCGCGCAGCTCTGCCAGCTCGTCCTCGTCGTCGCCCCCGTGCGAGAGGACCGCGAGCAGCAGCCCGCGCTCGGGCTCCGGCTCGAGCGTGCGCTCGGGGTGCGCCACCGGCATCGCGGGAAGTATGCCCCTCTCCCGTCACCGGTAGGCTCGCGCGGCGTGACAGCACTCGCCGACCGACTCGCCCGACGCACGCTCGAGCTCGTGGACATCGGGTCGGAGAGCCTCCACGAGGCCGAGATCCGCGAACACCTCCGTGCCCTCGTCCCGCCGCCCTTCGCGCCCGTGTTCGAGGGCGACGAAGCGTTCTTCTGGGCACGTGAGCGGCGACCCGACGTCCCCCTTCTCGTCCTCGCGGGACACTACGACACCATTCCCGCGCAGGACAACCTCCCGGGGCGACTCGAGGACGGCGCGGTGCACGGTTGCGGGGCGAGCGACATGAAGGGCGGCGTCGCGGTCGCGCTCGAGCTCGTCCGTGACCTCGCACAGCGCGGGCCCGGGCCCGTCGACGTCGGCCTGCTCCTCTTCGGTCGAGAGGAGCTTCCACCCTCGTACGACCCGCTGCCCGCGCTCTTCGACGCCTGTTCGCTCGTGCGGGAGGCCGACCTCGCGATCCTCCTCGAGCCGACCGATCTGTCGATCCACGCCGGCTGCGTCGGAAACGTCTCCGCCCGGATCACGTTTCACGGCGTCAGCGGCCACTCCGCGCGCCCATGGCTCGCCGACAACGCGATCCACGCCGCCGTCGAGGGGCTTGCGCGGATCGCGACCTTCGAGCGACGCGAAGCGCTGATCGAGGGCCTGCCGTTCTACGAGGTGATCTCCGTCACGCGGATCGAGGGTGGGGTCGCGGACAACGTCGTCCCGGACTCGGTCGTCGCAACCGTGAACCTGCGCTACCCACCGGATCGCACGCCCGACGAGGCCGAGGAGCTCATCCGCTCGCTCGTCCCGACCGATACGACGGTCGAGATCGTCGGGAACTCGTGGCCGGGCGCCGTCTGCGTCGACGCGCCGCTCGCGCGGGCGCTGCAGGAGGCCTCCGGCCTGTCGGTCGAGCCGAAGCAGGCTTGGACGAACGTCGCCGACTTCACCGCGCGCGGGATTCCCGCCGTCAACTTCGGGCCGGGATCGACCCACCACGCGCACCGGCGTGACGAGCTCGTCGAGGTCGCGTCGCTCGCGCGCGCGTACGACGCGCTGCTCGCGGTCGCGCTCGACGAAGGCCTCGTGGACTAACGTCCCTGCGTGCCGGTCTCCCCCACGCTGCGTGCGCAGGCGACGTACCCGTTCGTCCGGCTCAACCAGGCGGCGGCGGCGCGCCGCGCGGAAGGGCTCGAGGTGATCGACTTCGGGATGGGCGACCCGCGCGAGCCCACCGACCCGGCGATCCTCCAGGCGCTCCGCGACGGCGTCCGTCAGCGGATGGGCTACCCGGCGGCGCCCGGCCTGCCGGAGCTGCGCGAGGCGATCGCCGGCTGGGTGCGAAGGCGCTTCGACGTCGAGCTCGATCCCGACCGTCACGTGATCCCGACTCTCGGCTCGAAGGAGGCGATCTTCTCGCTCGCCCAGGTCGTAGTCGACCTCCCGGGCGGCCGCGACACGGTCGTCGTGACGGAGCCCGGGTACCCGGTCCCGTCCCGCGGCGCAGCATTCGCAGGCGCACAGGTCGTGGAGCTCCCGTTGCTCGAGCGCAGCATGTTCCTGCCCGAGATCGACGGTGTCGCGGACGAGACCTGGGCACGCGCCGCCCTCGTCTGGCTCAACTCGCCGAACAACCCGACCGGCGCGATCGCGCCGCTGCCGTTCGTCCAGCGGATGGCGGAACTCGCGCGCACGCACGGCTTCGTCCTCGCCTGCGACGAGGCGTACAGCGAGCTGTGGTTCTCGGAGCCGCCTCCGTCCGCGCTCCAGCTCCCGGACTGGGCGAACGTCCTCGTGCTCAACACGCTGTCGAAGCGCTCGTCGATGACGGGGTTCCGGAGCGGCTTCGCCGCCGGCGATCCCGAGCTGATCGCGGCACTCCGCCACTACCGGCCGAACGTCGGCACCGCGCCCCAGGAGTTCGTCCAACGGGCATCCGTCGTTGCGTGGGGGGACGAGAAGCACGTGGTACGGGCGCGTGAGGCGTATGCCCGCAAGCGCGCGCTGCTGCTCGACGTCCTCGGCCGCAAGGGCCTGCGCGACGTCGGCGGGCCGGCGACGATGTACCTCTGGATCGCGGTGCCTCCGGGCGAGACCTCGGAGGAGCACTCGGCGGGCCTTCTCGAGCACGGTGTGCTCGTCGCGCCGGGGTCGTATCTCGGCGCGTCCGGCGAGGGGTATGTGCGGTACGCGCTCGTTCCCACCGAAGAGGAGTGCGTCCGCGCCGTCGAGATCCTGGAGGATGCGCTCTGATGCCCCTTCCAGCGATGCCCTCCAGGTCCCTCGCGCGCGATCAGCGGCGCGACGCGTCGACCTGCGTCCCAGCCTCGTTTGCTCCTCCCAGGCCAGAACCGTGGCCGCATCACGGGAAGGGGCACTGATGGACCTCGAGACGCGGATCGACGAGCTGTGGGACGAGGGCCGCGTGGAGGCGGCGCCCATCGAGGAGACGATCGACCTCCTCGACCGTGGCCGGCTGCGCGTCGCCGAGCCCGGCCCCGACGGCTGGGTCGTGAACGAATGGGCGAAGAAGGCGATCCTCCTCTATTTCCGCCTCCGCAAGGTCGAGCCCCTCGACATCGGCGGCCTCCGCTACCTCGACAAGATCCCGGTGAAGCAGGTCGACCCCGCCCTGGGCGTGCGCGTCGTGCCTCCGGGAGTCGCACGGCGCGGCGCATTTCTCGGCGAGGGCGTCGTCCTGATGCCGGGCTACGTGAACATCGGCGCCTGGGTCGGGCCGCGGACGATGGTCGACACGTGGGCGACCGTCGGCTCGTGCGCGCAGATCGGCGCCGACGTCCATCTGGCGGGCGGCGTCGGGATCGGCGGCGTCCTCGAGCCACCGCAGGCCGCGCCGGTGATCGTCGAGGACGGCGCATTCGTCGGCTCGCGCGCAGTGATCGTCGAAGGCGTCCGGATCGGCGCAGGCGCCGTGATCGGCCCGAACGTCGTCCTCTCGGCGAGCGTCCCGATCATCGACGTGACCGGGCCGGAGCCGGTCGAGCACCGTGGCGTCGTCCCGCCGCGCAAGGTCGTGCTGCCCGGCGTCCGGCAGAAGGACTTCCCGGCAGGGACGTTCGGGCTCCAGTGCGCGCTGATCGTCGGCGAGCGCAGCGCCTCCACGGACCTCAAGACATCGCTGAACGACGTATTGCGCGAGTTCGAGATCGCCGTCTAGAGCTGCGTCTCCCCGGTGCTGATCCGCTCCGCCGGCCCCGTCAGCACCGCGGACGACCCGGACACCTCGACGACGAGCGCGCCTCCGGGCATCGTCACCTGCACGGGGCTCGTGCACCAGCCACGCGAGACGGCGGCCGCGCCGACCGCGACGGCCGACGAGCCAGACGCGCGCGTCTCCCCCGCGCCGCGCTCCCACACGAGCGCGCTGAGCGAGCCGCGCGTGTCCGGGTGCACGAGCTGCACGTTCGTCTTCGCAGGGAACCGCGGATGCGTCTCCAGCGCGGGTCCGATGCGGAGCAGGTCGTCGCGCGAGAGCGCGTCGCGCCGCACGACGGCGTGCGGGTTGCCAACGTCGACCGGAATCACGGTGAGGCGCTCGCCGGTGAGCTCGAGCTCCTCGTCCTCTGCGACCAGGACGTCACCGATCTCCTGGCGGACGAGCCCTCCTTCGGCCGCCGACCGCACCAGCCTGCCGGCCGTGACAACCTCGACGGCGGCCTCGCCGAGGTCACGGAGCAGCCACGCGGCTGCGATCCGGCTTCCGTTCCCGGACATCTCCGCGCTCGACCCGTCCGGGTTCCAGATCGCGATCTCGGCGCGGGGTCCGTCGTGCGTGACGACCTCGATCACGCCGTCGCTTCCGATCCCCGTGTCGGGGTCGCAGAGCCGCCGGACCCGGTCCGGCGTCAGCGCCCCCGCGTCCGGCTGCACGACGAGCACGTACGCGTTTCCGAGCGCGTGCCACTTCTCGAACCGCATCGCGGTGAGGCTAGACGATCGTGCCGGGCGTCACGTGCGCGAGGCCGGCGCGAGCGAGGATCTCGCCGGCGATCGTGTCGGGGTCGCGCTCCCCGTCGAGCAGGAAGACTCCGGGGATGCGGCGCATCCACTTCTGCTGGTAGCGCGCGTAGCGTCTCGTCCGGTTGACGAGCCCCTCGAGCGCCTCGCCGGCCGGGAGCGCGGCGATCTCTCTCAGCCCGAGCGCCTTCTCGACGGTGCGCGACAGCGGCTGCTCGAGCGCTTGTCGGACCTCGTCGGCGACCCCCGCGGCGAACATCCGCCGCGCGCGCTCGCGGATCCTGCGGTCGAGCTCCTCGGCCCCGAGCACGAGGCCGACGACGAGGGTCGGCCGTCGGGTCTCCGCGCTCCAGAGCCGGTCGACGGCCCGCGCGAGGGACCCACCGGATTCCGCGAGCGCGAGCGCGCGGACGAGCCGCTGACGATCGTTCGGGTGCACCGCCGCGGCGGCGGCCGGATCGAGCTCCCCGAGCCGTGCGTGCGCGCCCGAAGCGTCGGCGTCGACGGCCCGCTCCGCCCGCTCGACCGTCTCCTGTTCGACCGCCGGCGGAAGGTCGAGGTCGGTCAGCGCCGCGCGAAGGTAGAGGCCCGTCCCGCCCGTGACGACGGCCGCGGCGTGCGCCGCGACCACGGCGTCGATCTCGCGGTGAGCCAACGGCGCGAACTCTCCGACGGTCATCTGCTCGGCGAGGGAGCGGATCGCGACGAGTCGCGTGGCGTGCGTCGGCTGGTTCGTGAGGATCGGGAGCCCACGGTAGACCTGTAGCGCGTCGACGGAGATCACGTCGGTCCCGAGGCGCGCGGCCGTCGCCTCGGCCACTGCGCTCTTCCCCGACGCCGTCGGCCCGAACACCGCGATCACCTCGGCCGGCGTGCGGTCCGCCCCTTCGCCCCCTTCGCCCCCATCGTCCGGTTCGGCGTGGTCGCCGTGGTCGCGGTGTTCGGACATGGTCTTATCGGACATGTCCCGGCGCCCCATCGTCGGGCCACCGACCTCCTCCCCACGCCTCGAGCCTAACCGCGAAACGCGGACGAATGGGTGCCGGCGTCGTGCCGCTGTCGTGCCGATCGCTCCACACCCGCGTGGCGGCGGTCAGGCGGCGACGAGCGACGCCGTCCGTCCCCGCAGCGTCGTCGACGTCGCGCCCTCGATCAGCACGGGCACGAGGTCGCCCGTCTCGCCCGGGCCGGCGAAGTTCACGGTCGTGTTCCGGCGCGTCCGGCCGCGCCGCAACGCCGGATCGGTTCGGCTCGGCCCCTCCACGAGAACCTCCTCCACGAGCCCGACCCGCGCCGCGTTCCGCCCGGCTGCGATGCGCTGGACGACGTCGACGAGACGCTCCATGCGCTCACGCTTCACGTCCTCCGGCAGCTGGTCCGCCATCTGCGCCGCCTCCGTCCCGGCTCTCGGCGAATAGACGAACGTGAACGCGCTGTCGTAGCCGACCTCCTCGACGACCTCGAGCGTCGCGCGGAAGTCGTCCTCCGTCTCGCCCGGGAAGCCGACGATGATGTCCGTCCCGAGCGCGAGGTCGGGAATCGCCTCGCGGAGGTCGGCGACGAGGCGCAGATAGCGCTCACGCGTGTACGTGCGACGCATCGCCTTGAGGATCGGCGTCGACCCCGACTGGAGGGGCAGATGCACGTGCTCGCAGACGGCGCTCGACTCCGCGATCGCCGCGATCACGGGCGGCCGGAAGTCCTTCGGGTGGGGGCTCGTGAAGCGGATCCGCTCGATCCCGTCCACCGCGTCGCAGGCGCGCAGCAGCTCCCCGAACTCCGTCCGCAGCTCCGGCGCGAGGTCGCGCCCCCAGGAGTTGACGTTCTGCCCGAGCAGCGTGATCTCCCTCACGCCCTCACGCGCGAGCGCCTCGACCTCGGCGACGATCTCCCCGGGCCGGCGGCTCTGCTCCCGACCCCTCACCGCCGGCACGATGCAGTACGAGCACACGGAGTTGCAGCCCATCGACACCTGCACCCACGCCGAGTGACGGCGCTCCCGGTGCATGGGCAGCGTGGCCGCGAACGTCTCGTGGGTGCCGAACCGGCCACGCGGAGTTGCATGCCCGCCCGCCTCGATCCAGTCGCCGAGGTGAGGGATCGACCCGGGCCCGAACGCGACGTCGACGAACGGGTAGCGCTCGAAGATCCGCTCGCGCTGCGCCTCCGCGTAGCAGCCGCCGACGGCGACCACGAGGTCCGGCCGGCGGCGCTTCCGGGCCGCCGCCTCGCCGAGGTAGGCGGCCAGCTTCGTGTCCGGCTTCTCTCGGATCGTGCAGGTGTTGAAGACGAGAACGTCCGCCTCGGCCGGCTCGACGGCCTCGCCGAGGCCCAGCGACTCGAGCATGCCCTTGATCCGCTCGGAGTCGTGAGCGTTCATCTGGCACCCGAACGTCGTGACGTGGTAGCGGCGCACGAGTGCCGATGGTAGCGACGGCTCTACCGGCTATACGAGCGCGCGCACCACGTCGAGGACGTGGCGGTCGCGACTGAGATACGCGCCGCGGATCACCGTCCACGCGCGCATGCGACCCTCGTCGAGGCCCGCGTTCGCGAACGCAGTGATCCGCCGCTCGACGACAGCCAGGTCCATCCGCCGGCCAATCGGATTCCGCAGGAACGGATAGACGTCGAACTCGGGCTCCCCGAGCATCGGCTTCGGGTCGATCGCGAGATGCCGATCGCCGTGCAGGAGCACGTTGTGGTGATGGAGGTCACCGTGGACGAGCGTCGCTCGGCCCACGTCGAGCGACGCGTACAGCGTGCGAGCGAGAGGGACGAGCGCTCCGCCGTCCACCTCCGCCTCGTCGAGCCACGCGGGCACATGATCGCCGATCCAGCGGAACGGCTCGGAGGCCGGCCGCCACAATCGCTGCGCCACTTCGATCGCAATGGCGGTCGCCTCGTCCTCCCGCAGGCCGGCGAGATCCGAGCCCGGAGACGCGCGCTCGACGAGGAGCGCGTGCCGGTCGCGATCGTGCCGCAGGAGCCTCACCGCGCCGTCGCCCGCCCAGAGCTCGAGCGCGTCCGCCTCCTCGAGCGACTCGTCGTCGTCGGGCGGCCTGACCTTGAGCACCGCGTCGTCCCCGACGGGCGCCACGTACGAGAACCGGGCGCCGTCGAATGCCGGGCCGAGCGCGAGGCCCCACTCGCGCGCCACGGCCGCCGCGACCGAGGCGAGCCGCGCGACGTCGGGAGCGCTCAACGACCGGGCGCCCAGTGCGGCACGTCGACCCGACCCGGCACGCTTCCCCACGCGTCTCGTTGTTCGACCACCCTGCCGTCCGGGGCAAACCGCAGCAGGGACGTCCCCGCGATCGTCTCCACGCCACCGTCGCGGTCCTCGACCACGCCCCACCAGTCGACTGCTGCACGGTCGCCCGTGACGATCGGCGCGCCGAACCGGCACTCGGCACGAGCCTGCTCGCGGAAGACTCGCTCGACGTACGACCGCGGGGGCTCGTGGTCCCGAACCGACTGCGAGTAGTAGCGCGCGTGAGGTGCGTAGAGCGCGCAGATCGCCTCGACGTCGGCAGCGGGCCATGCCCGCGACCATGTCTCCGCCCAGACCCGGGCGGCCTGTTCGGCGCCCGGCGTTACTTCGCGACCTCGACGGCGCGCGACTCTCGGATCACGGTCACCTTGACCTGGCCCGGATACTCGAGCTGATCCTCGATCTGGCGCGCGATCTCATAGGACAGGAGCGCGGTGCCGTCGTCGTCGACTTCCGCCGGCTCGACGATCACGCGGATCTCGCGTCCGGCCTGCAACGCGTACGCCTTTGCGACGCCGGGCTTCGAGACCGCGATCTCCTCGAGCGCCGCGAGCCGCTTGATGTAGTGCTCGAGGCTCTCGCCGCGCGCGCCGGGGCGCGACGCAGAGATCGCATCCGCCGCGATCAGGAGGACGGCTTCGACCGTCTGAGGCTGCACCTCGTAGTGGTGCGACTCGATCGCGTGCACCACGCCGTCGGACTCGCCGTAGCGGCGGGCGAGCTGCGCGGAGACGAGCGCGTGGGAGCCGTCCACCTCGTGCGTCATCGCCTTCCCGAGGTCGTGGAGCAGCGCCGCGCGCTTCGCCGTCTTCACACCGGCGCCGAGCTCGGCCGCCATGATCCCCGCGAGGTGCACGACCTCGAGCGTGTGCTTGAGGACGTTCTGGCCGTAGCTCGTGCGGAACCGGAGCCGGCCGAGAATGCCGACCAGCTCCTCGCTCACCTCGCCGCAGTTCGCCTCGAACACCGCCTGGGCACCCGCCTGGTGGACCTGCTCGTCGAGCTCGGCCTTCGACTGGTAGTACATCTCCTCGATCCGCGCCGGGTGGATGCGCCCGTCCTCGATGAGCTTCTCGAGCGTGAGCTTCGCAACCTCGCGCCGGATGCCGTCGAACGACGAGAGGACGACCGCGTGCGGCGTGTCGTCGACGATGAAGTCGACGCCCGTCAGATGCTCGAGGGCGCGGATGTTCCGGCCCTCGCGGCCGATGATGCGCCCCTTCATGTCGTCGCTCGCGAGCTCGACCACCGTCACCGTCGTCTCGGCCGTGTGGCTCGCAGCGACACGCTGGAGGGCATCCGCGACGAGCGCCCGGGCACGTCTGCGCGATTCGGTGCGCGCCTCCTCCTCCATCTGCCGCACCGACCGGGCGAGCTCGTGCCGGACGAGGTCCTGCGATCGCTCGAGCACGGCCGCCTTCGCCTCGCCCTGTGTCATGCCCGCGGTGCGCTCGAGCTCGACCAGCGCGTCGTCGCGCGCCACCTTCAGCTCCTCCTGGAGTTGCTTCAGGTGCACCTCGCGGTCGCCGATGCCCTGCTCGCGCCGCGTGATCTCGACGACCTTCTGTTCGAGCTCGGCCTCCCGCTGGGCGATCCGCTCCTCGACCTTCGCGATCTCGACGCGACGATCCTGAACCTCGCCGTCGACCTCGGCGCGAAGCTTCACCGCGAGCTCGCGTGCCTCGACCTGCGCCTCGCGGCGAATCGTCTCCGCCTCCCGCTCGGCATCGGCGACGGCACGGCGCCGCTCGTCCTCGCTGCGGCGGACCGCGGAGGTGCTCGACGCGCGCAGCCACACACCCGTCGCGATGGCCCCGATTGCGATCCCGACGAGCGCGACGATGAGCGTGAGCATCTGCACTCCTCCCGGAGTTGGCCGACTTGCCGCGCTGTTCGTCGCGGCAGCTCACATCCGACAGTTCCCCGCCCGTGCGGGGTCCCGGCGCCGCTGCATGTGTGGCTCTAGGCCGGTGCGGCCTCCTGCGTGCGCGCGTCGCGCGCCCGCTCGATAGCGAGGTCGGTGTTCGACACGAGTGTCACAGGGTCAACGGTTTCGGAACTACGCTGGTTGCAGGAACTACCCGAGTGATGCGGACTCATGGTAGCGCCCCGTTCTCGATGTCCGCAACGAGGTCCTCGAGGCTCTCCTCTGCGAACCCGCGGCTTGCCAGATACCGGAGTGTCCGCTGCGTTCGACCGCGGGCGTCGACGATGCGGGCCGCGCGCCCCGGCTCCGGATCGAGCAGCGACACCGCTTCCCGTGCGAGCGTCTCGTCGACCCCGTGGCGCTCGAGATCCTCGAGGACGAGGAGGTCGCCGGCGCCGCGCTCCGCGAGCAGCCGTGCGCGCGTCTCGGCGAAGCGAGCGTCGTCGACGAGGCCCGCCTGGGCGGCGCGCTCGAGCGTCGCTTCCCGGTCGTCGTGTCGGACTCCTGCGCGAGCGAGACGCCGGTCGAGCTCCGTCCGCGAGCGTTCGCGGCGGGCGAGCGCCCGCACGGCCACGTCGTCGGCTCGGGCGCGCCGCAGCGCGCGAGCGAGCGTCCGCGCCTGCTCGCGCTCCAGCGGGTGGCCGACCGTGAGACCGGCCTCGAGCACCGCCACGCCGGGCACGACCCGCCACGGCCGGCCGTCGAGCTCGACCGCAACACGGACGCCCCGCGCGCGCAACGCGGTGACCGTCGGCATCTCGGCCTCTTCGCGCGGCCGCGTCTACGCCTCCGCGGGTACCTCCTCCGGGACCTCGACGGGAGCGACGTCGGGGCTCGTCTCCTCGGCGCGCGGGAGCAGGCGCGCCGAGACGATCTGCTCGGGACCTGCCTCCACCTGGATCTGCGCGAGGATCGACTGCACGAGATCGGGATTCTCCTGGAGGAAGGCGGTGGCGTTCTGCCGTCCCTGGCCGAGCCGCTCGTCGCCGTACGAGAAGTACGAGCCGGACTTCGCGACGATCTTCCGCTCGAGACCGACGTCGAGCACCGTCCCCTCCCAGGAGATTCCCTGCCCGTAGATCACGTCGAACTCCGCCTGTTTGAACGGCGGCGCGACCTTGTTCTTCACGACCTTCACCCGGACGCGGTTGCCGATCGCCTCGGTGCCCTCCTTGAGCGTCTCGATGCGGCGGATGTCGAGACGCACCGATGCGTAGAACTTGAGCGCCCGCCCGCCCGGGGTCGTCTCGGGCGAGCCGAACATCACGCCGATCTTCTCGCGCAGCTGGTTCGTGAAGAGGCAGATCGTGTCTGTGCGGTTGAGCGTGCCTGCGAGCTTCCGCAGCGCCTGGCTCATCAGCCGCGCCTGGAGGCCGACATGGCTGTCGCCCATCTCGCCCTCGATCTCGGCCTTCGGCGTGAGCGCCGCGACCGAGTCGATCGCGACCACGTCGACCGCGCCCGAGCGGATCAGGAGCTCGGCGATCTCGAGCGCCTGCTCCCCTGTGTCGGGCTGCGAGACGAGCAGCTCGTCGATGTCGACGCCGATCCTCCGTGCGTACGTCGGGTCCATCGCGTGCTCCGCGTCGATGAACGCGCAGATGCCTCCGCGCCGCTGCGCCTCGGCGATCACGTGGTAGACGAGCGTCGTCTTCCCCGACGACTCCGGGCCGAAGACCTCGACGATGCGGCCGCGCGGGAGGCCGCCGATGCCGAGCGCGAGGTCGAGCGAGAGGGAGCCCGTCGACACCGCCCCCACGGAGACTTGGGCGGCGTCGGTCATCCGCATG
>DASXAW010000033.1:0-6287 GCA_036406535.1 Gaiella sp. | reverse complement strand
ACCGCCTCGTACGCGATGCGGAGCTGGTCGAGGATCGCGCGACGCTGGGGCGACGTCGACGCGAGACGCAGCAACTAGAGGAGGCCGTCGCGGAAGAACAGGCGGAGCTCCCGGCGCGCGCTCCCCGGCGAGTCCGAGCCGTGCACGACGTTCTCCGAGAGCAGCGTCGCGAGGTCGCCGCGGATCGTCCCCGGCGCGGCGTTCTTCGGGTGCGTCGCACCCATCAGCGTGCGGACGCCGCCGATCGCGTCCTCCCCCCGCACCGCGAGCGCGAGCACGGGGCCGGACGTGATGAAGTCGACGAGCTCGCCGAAGAAGGGCTTGCCCTTGTGCTCCACGTAGTGCTCCCGGGCGATCGTCTTCGTGATGCGCAGCAACCGCACGCCGCGGAGCTCGTAGCCCTTCCGCTCGAGGCGGTCGACGACCTCGCCGCAGAGCCCGCGGCGGACGCCGTCCGGCTTGACGAGGACAAGCGTGGTCTCGACGGCCATCGGGGCGGCAATCTAGCCGGAGCGACGCGAACGCCGCGGGCGAACCGGCTGCAGCACGTCCTCGCCCGTCACCACGCCCGGCGGCACGGGTGTCGCGCAGTACGGGCAGACCTGCCAGATCGGCTCGAGCGGCGCCGCGCACTCGGTGCAGGCCTGCTTGAGACGGGTCGTGCACACGGGGCAGACGAGGAACGACGCCTCCACCGCCCCGCGGCAGACGGGGCAGCGGAGGTCGTGCTCCGCGAGGCGCTCCTCCATCGCGAGCATCTCGAGCTCGCGCTCGCGGACGTCCTCGAGGTACTCCGGCGGACGGAAGAGCATGTAGATCAGGGGCCCGAGGAACGGCGGGATCGCGCCGAGCACGGTTGCCATGCCGACCAGCCATGGGTCCTCGATCCTCCGCCGCGCGTCCTTGTACACCCAGTACACGGTCGCGAGCCAGAAGACGACGCCGAGCAGGATCCCGACGTTCCGCGCGACGTCGACGGCGCTCGAGGCGATGAGGGTGTCGGCGACGGCGATCACGGCTACAGGAGAAGCTTGCCGAGGATATACCCGGCCGCAAACGCGGCTCCCACGATTGCCACGAGGACCAGCGTGGCGAAGACGAGCACGGTCAGCCTGTCGCGCGTGCGCGTCACCGCCACGGCGGGCGCTCCTCGAGGTCGGCGAGGAGGTAGAGCGAGCCGGTGACGAGCACGGGCTCGCCGAGCGTGTGCGCGAGGGCGAGCGCCTCGGCGGGGTCGTCGCGAGCGTCGACCGTCGCGAAGAAGCGCCGTGCATGCGCCGCGAGCTCCTCGGCGGGGAGCGATCGTCCGTTCGAAGACCGTGTCGCCACGAAGCGGTCGCCGAGCATGGAGAGCCGCTCGAGCATCCCGTCCACGTCCTTGTCCCCGAGGATCGACGCCACCACCGTGAACTCCTCCGGCCGAAGCCGCTCGACGAGCCAGCGCACGCCGTCGGGATTGTGCGCGCCGTCGCGGATCTCGCCGTCGCCACGGCGCTCGAGCCTTCCGGGCAGGTGCACGCGGTCGAGGGCCGAGAGGTCGACGTCCGTCCCGAGGAAGGCCCGCGCGGCCGAGGCCGCGAGCTCGCGCGACCCGCCCTCCGCGACGACGACGCGACCCGCGCCCGCCGCACGCGCCTCGGCCTCCCACTCCGGCTCGCCGAGGATCACGGTGCACCCAGGACGGATCACCGCGAGCTTCTCGGCGGCGATCGCCTCCCGCGTCGTCCCGAGCACCTCCGTGTGCTCGAGCGAGACGTTGGTGAGGACGACGACGCGCGTGGCGTCGAGCACGTTCGTCGCGTCGTGCCGGCCGCCGAGGCCCGCCTCGACCGCCGCGGCCTCGACGCCTGCTGCTCGGAACGCGACGAGCGCGGCGGCGGTCAGCACCTCGAACTGCGTGGCGCCGACCCGCTCGGCGGCGGGGCGGACGCCCGCGAGCGCCCCCGGGAGATCCGCCTCCTCCCCGTTCACCCTGATCCGTTCGGCCCACGAGCGCACGTGAGGAGAGAGGTAGGCCCCGACCCGCGCGCCGTCGGCGAGCAGCAGCGTCTCGACCATCCGCGTCGTCGTGGACTTGCCGTTCGTCCCGACGACGTGCACCGCGGGGAGCCCCGCCTCCGGATGGCCGAGCGCCGCGAGCAGCCCGTGCATCCGCTCGAGGCCGAATCCGCCCGTCGGCCAGGGCGAGAGGCCCTCGAGCCAGGCGACGTCGTCGCGCTCGGCCACGGCGGCTACTCCCCGAGCAGCGCGAGCTCGCCGCGGTAGCGCTCGAGCTTCGAGCGCTCGGCGTCGACGACCTCGGCCGGCGCGTTCTGGACGAAGCGCTCGTTCGCGAGCATGCCCTCCGCCCGTGCGATCTCCTTGCGAAGCCGGTCGCGCTCGGCGTCTGCGTCGCCGTTCCCACGCTGCCGCTCCGGGCGCACGACGGCCGCGAAGACGCGCTGCTCCTCATCGCCGTCGAGCTCGACGCGGACGCCGCTCCGCCGGAAGACGCGCGCCGCCTCCTGCACACGGTCGAGCGCTCCGAGCGCGTCGGCGTGCGTGGCCTCCGGCTCGAGCCACGGCGAGACGATCAGCCGGCCGCGACGATCGGGCAGGTGCGACCAGATCTCCTCCGTGACGTGCGGCATCAACGGGTGGAGGAGGACGAGCAGCCGCTCCAGCGCCGCCAGGGCCGTCGCGCGCGCGTCGTCGTCGCCGTCGTAGAGCCGCGGCTTGACCGCCTCCGCGTACCAGTCGCAGAAGTCGTCGAAGGTGAGGTGGTAGAGGACGCTCGTCGCGGCCGAGAAGTCGAAGCGGCTCCACGCCTCCTCGGCGGCGGCCCGAGCCGCGTCGAGCCGGGCGAGGATCCAGCGCTCCTCGAGCGCCGACGGGCGCGCGTCGGGCTCGACGCCCTCGTTCTCGAGCAGGATCAACCGCGCGACATTCCAGAGCTTGTTCGCGAGCTTCCGTCCCTCCTCGATCGCGCCGACCGAGTAGCGCACGTCCTGGGTCGAGGAGATCTTCGAGAGGCCGTAGCGCGTCGCGTCGGCGCCATGGGCATCGACTGCCTCCATCGGGTCGACCCCGGTGCCGAGGCTCTTCGACATCCGGCGCCCGTCCTCGGCGAGCACCGTCGAGTGGATGATCACGTCCGTGAACGGAACCTCGTTCCGGAGGAAGAGCCCGGAGAAGATCATCCGGTTCTCCCAGAGCCGGATGATCTCCCGCGCCGTCGAGTTGACGTCGCCCGGGTAGTAGCGCTCGAGCTCCGGCGTCTCGTCGGGCCAGCCGAGCGTCGCGAGCGGCCACAGGGCCGACGAGAACCACGTGTCGAGCACGTCCGAATCGCGCTCGAGCGCGCCCGAGCCGCACTCGGCGCACGCCTCGGGTGGCGGCCAGGCCGAGACCTGGTGCCCGTTCTCGCACGTCCAGACCGGGATCTGGTGCCCCCACCACAGCTGCCGCGAGATGCACCAGTCCGGCGCCTGCTCGAGCGACTCGACCGCGAAGCGGTGCTGGCTCTCGGGATGAAACCGGACGCGGCGCTCGCGCAGCGCCTCGATCGCCGGAGCGCCGAGCTCGTCCATGCGGCACCACCACTGCGGCGACACGAGCGGCTCGATCCGGGAGTGGCAGCGCTCGCAGGTACCGACCGAATGGCGGTACGGCTCTCGGCTCTCGAGCCGACCGCGGTCCTCGAGCCAGGCGAGGATCCGCTCGTCCGCCTCCTGCTGCGTGAGCCCCTCGAAGCCTTCGGCGACCATCCGCCCGTCCGGGCCGATCACGGTTCGCGTCTCGAGGTCGTGGTCGCGCCCGATCTCGAAGTCCATCGGGTCGTGCCCGGGCGTGACCTTGACCGCCCCCGTGCCGAACTCCGGCTCGACGCGCGCGTCCGCGACGACGGGAACGCGCCGTTCGACGACCGGCACGATCACCTCGCGGCCGACCGCGTGGGCGTAGCGCGGGTCGTCGGGGTGCACCGCCACGGCCGTGTCGCCGAGGAGCGTCGAGGGCCGCACGGTGGCGATCGTGAGCCCGCCGTCGCCGTCGGCGAACGGGTAGACGATCCGGTAGAGGGTGTCGTCCTTCTCGACGTGCTCGACCTCGAGGTCGGAGATCGCGGTCTCGTGGTACGGGCACCAGTTCACGATGCGGTTCGCCCGGTAGATCCAGCCGCGCTCCCAGAGGCGCACGAAGAACGTCATCACCGAGCGGACGTACTCGTCGTCCATCGTGAACCGCTCGCGGGAGTAGTCGACCGACGCGCCGAGGCGCCGGTACTGCCCCATGATCGTCCGCCCGGTTTTCTCGAGCCAGTCCCATGTCCGCGCGACGAACGCCTCGCGGCCGATCTCCTGCCGCGACGTGCCCTCGGCGATCAGCTGCTTCTCGACGACGTTCTGCGTCGAGATGCCCGCGTGGTCGTAGCCCGGCTGCCAGAGCGTGTCGAAGCCCCGCATCCGGTGCCAGCGGATCAGCACGTCCTGCATCGCGCCGTTGAGCGCATGCCCCATGTGAAGGTCGCCCGTGACGTTCGGCGGCGGAATGCAGATCACGAACGTCTCCGTGCGCCGGCGGCCGGCGCCGGCGCCGTAGAGGCCCTCGGCCTCCCACGTCTCCTGCCAGCGCCGCTCGACGCCCGAGGGGTCGTACAGAGGATCCATGGCGGATGAGTCTAGAGAGCACGTGTCGGACCGAAGTCCGACCCCGGGGCGGCGCGTGAGGTGTCCGCGTTCAGTCCGACGCCTGCCTCTCCGCGGCGCCCTCGTCGAACACCAGGATCGTGCTCGTCGCGTGCGCGAGGAGCCGACCCTCGGCGTCCTCCGCCCTCGCCTCGGTCGTGACGACCTTGCGGCCACGGTGCACGATCGTGCCGGTGCAGCGCACGGCGCCCGTCTCGGCGGTGATCGCGCGCGTGAAGTTCGCCTTGAGCTCGAGTGTCGTCCAGCGCGTTCCCGCCTTCGCGGTCGAGACGAACGCGGTGCCCATCGCGGAGTCGAGCAGCGTCGTCACGAACCCCGCGTGCACGGTGCCGATCGGGTTGTACAGATACTCGCCCGGCTCCGCCTCCCAGACGACGCGACCCTCCTCGACCTCGACGATCCGCATCGCGATCGTGTCCGCGATCGGCGGGTACGGCGCGTCGCCCGTGACCATCCGCCGCAGCGCCTCGATTCCGTCGGCCCGGGCGAGGCCCGCCATCACCTCGTGTGGGTCGTGCCAGCTCGTCGTGCGCGAGCGGGCGTCCGCCACTAGGCGGTGCCGTCGGCGACGGCATCGAGCTCGTCCGGCACCCGGTGCGTGACGAGCGTCGGGTTGAGCCCCTTCGCGATCGTCTCGCGCGTGATCACGCACTTCGAGACGTCGCGGCGCGACGGCAGCTCGAACATCACGTCGAGCAACGCGCCCTCGATGATCGACCGGAGCCCGCGGGCGCCGGTCTCGCGGGCGAGTGCCTTGTCGGCGATCTCCCAGAGTGCGTCGTCCGTGAACACGAGCTCGATCGTGTCGTAGCCGAAGAACCGCTGGTACTGGCGGACGAGCGCGTTCTTCGGCTCGGTGAGGATGCGGACGAGGTCGTCGCGCCGCAGCTGGTGCACCGCGGACACGACCGGGAGACGGCCGATGAACTCCGGGATCAGCCCGAAGTTCAGGAGATCCTCCGACATCACGTCGCTCAACAGGTCGCTCGACTCGATCGAGTGCTTCGACCGCACCTCCGCGCCGAACCCGACCGCGTTCTTGCCGATCCGCCGCGCGATGATCTTGTCGAGCCCGGCGAACGCGCCGCCGCAGATGAAGAGGATGTTCGTCGTGTCGATCGAGAGGAACTCCTGGTGCGGGTGCTTGCGCCCGCCCTGCGGCGGCACCGACGCGACCGTCCCCTCGAGGATCTTCAGGAGCGCCTGCTGGACGCCCTCGCCCGACACGTCGCGCGTGATCGACGGGTTGTCCGCCTTCCGGGCGATCTTGTCGACCTCGTCGATGTAGATGATCCCCGTCTCGGCCTTCTTGATGTCGAAGTCGGCGGCCTGGATCAGCTTGAGGAGGATGTTCTCGACGTCCTCACCGACGTAGCCTGCCTCGGTCAGCGCCGTCGCGTCGGCGATCGCGAAGGGGACGTTGAGGATCCGTGCGAGCGTCTGCGCAAGAAGGGTCTTCCCGCAGCCGGTCGGGCCGAGCAGGAGGATGTTCGACTTCTGGAGCTCGACGTCGGCCTCGTCGGCCTGCCCCATGCGCACGCGCTTGTAGTGGTTGTAGACCGCCACCGACAGGGTGCGCTTGGCCTCTTCCTGGGAGACGAC
>DASXAW010000032.1:0-6585 GCA_036406535.1 Gaiella sp. | reverse complement strand
GCGGCGACCTCGCCGAGGAGGGCGACCATGTCGACGTCCTCGTGGTGGAGGTGCTGCAGCATCGCCCGCTCGACCCCCGCGGCCTCGTACTCCCGGAGCAGCGCGACCACGTCGTCGACCGTCCCGGCGATCGGCGGCGGCTCGGGGTGCCTGGTGGTCACCGCCCCGATCCGGGCGACGCGGTCGTCGACCTCGGCGGCGTCGCGTCCGACGACGCAGCCGATCATCATCGAGAACCGCAGCGGCTCCCGACCCGCCGAGCGGGCCGCGTCGGCGACCACGCGCGCACGCTCACGCGCCTCGTCGACCGACGGCGAGACCGTGTTGTACTCGTCCGCGAAGCGAACGGCGAGCGCGACCGTCCGCGGTTTCGCGCGTCCGCCGACGATGATCCGCGGCCGCGGCTGCTGGAGCGGCTTCGGCCTGATGTCGTCTGACTCGGTCCACTGCCGGATGATCTCGGGAAGTTGGCGCTGGAGCTCGTCGACGCGGTCGCGGGCGGACCCGAAAGGAAAGCCGTAGGTGTCGTGCTCGAGCTCATACCAGCCAGCGCCGATGCCGAGCTCGACGCGTCCGCCGGAGACGTGATCGACGGTGACGACGTTCTTCGCGAGCACGGACGCAGGGCGGAAGGTGACGGGCGATACCATCGTGCCGAGCCGGATGCGCTCGGTTCGGGCGGCGAGCGCGGCCAGGGTCGCCCATGCGTCGAGGGCCCCGGCGGGCTCGCCGCGCACGATCGAGCGGTAGTGGTCCGAGCGGAACAGGCCCTCCAGACCGGCGGCCTCACATGCGTCGGCGAGCGCGAGCCACTGCTCCCACGTGACGCCCTCCTGCCCCTCGATCATCAGGCAGATGTCCACCGGCGCAATCTACGCGTGGAAGAGCAGCGCCCGGGCGCGAAGCGCTATGCGGCGCGCGGTCCCGCGCTATCGGTGGCGTGCGACCAAGACGTTCCGCTCGTCGCCGCCGCGGATCGTCTGCTCTAGCACGAGACCGACCCCGCTGACGTAGAGCTTGTGGTCGACGACGTCCGGCTCGAGCGGCGTCCACTCCTTCGTCAGTAGCGCCCGCCCCGACCCGAGGGCCGGCGTTCGGACGGCCGCACGCAGCCCGAGGACACGGAAGTGGTCCTCCGCGTGGCCTTGCAGGAACTCCTGGCGGAATGCCTGGCCGACGCGCGGGTGCGCCGGCATGAAGACGCCCGCGTCGGCCCCGTTCACGCCGGCGCGCCACGACCCCTCGTGGCTCGTCACCCGACCCGCGCGGTCGAGCTCGGCGTGTCCTCGCCGAAGTACCAGACCGTGCCCTCGCGATCCTGCGCGTACCAGTCGGTCGTCCGTTCCGCGAGTCGGCCGGACGCGTACAGCCGATCGGTGACGGCGACACAGCGGACGTCGTCGATGACCCGTGTTCGCGTCGTGACGTGGACGACATCGCGCGTCGGCTCGCCGTCCTTGACCCCTCGGTAGACGAAGGTCGTCCCGGGGACGAGCGGGAACCACGGGTTGTCCACGGAGCGGACGAACCGGGTCGGGCCCGGCTGCGCGGGCGCTGCACCCGAGCCTGCAACCAGCACCGCGCACGCTACGAGCGCGAGCGCGATCGCCAGCCTCATCGGAGCCTCCTTCCGCCCGAAGGATGGCACAGCCCGCCGCGGCGCCGCTACGGGGACTTCTTGCGCCAGCTCGTGAGGTCGAACTGCTGGTTCAGCGCCTTGAGCACCTCGCGCGCGATGATGTCGCCTCCCTCGCGCTCGAAATGCACGCCGTCCGCCGCGCGAACCTGGACGAGGTCGCCGGAGAGGTTGCGCATGTACTGCGTGTAGCCGCCGTCGTCGCCGGCGAAGAGACGGTAGGTGTCGATGTACACGGCGCGGCCCGGCCGCTTGCGCGCCTGCTTCTCGACCACGGCGTTGACGACGTCGAAGCGGGCGGTCTGGTCGGCCGAGCTCGTCTGCGGCAGCCCGAGCCACACGACGAACCCACCGGCGCGGTTGATCACGTCCATCACCCCGCCGACGCGGCGGGCGTACTCGCGCCGCCACACCGAGCCGCCGAAGTCGTCGATCGTGACCCCCTCCGCGAGGCCGGTCATGTACGCCTTGTCGTCGTTGCCGCCGAAGTCGAGGACGACCACCTTCGGCCGGAGCTCCTTGACCTGCCGGCGGATCTCGTCGAACCAGTTGAAGACGTCCGGTCGGGTCAGCCCGGTCGCGACCCGGCCGTCGACTCCGCCGACCGACTGCATCACGTGGCTCGCGCCCGCAGCGCGGATGATCGCGTAGCCCGGCGTGATGACCAGCGAGTCGCCGGCAATCCAGATCGTGAGCTTCCGCTTGGGCGTGAACGCCTGCTTGCGCGGTGTCGCCGGGGCGTGCGAGGCACCCGACTTGGCCGGCTTGCCGGTGCTCGGCCGTGTCGGGTCAGGCTGTGCGGGGGCGGGCGTCGGGGGCAGCGCGATCTTCGTGTCGATCTCGTCCTCGCCCGAGCGCCCGATCAGCGCCTGCACGCCCTTTCGCGGCCGATCGAGGAGGAGCGCGTGACTCACCCCTGCGAGCGGCCCCGTGAACGCGAGCGCGACGTCGCGCTGCCAGCCGTCGGACTTGTTGTAGGCGGACTTGTGCGCGCCGGGTGCGTTGAGCAGGACGCCGATCGCGAGCGCGAGGACGCACACGATCAGCGCATGCCCCGCGCTCCACTGGCGGCGGGCGGGCCCACCGTCGTCCCTTCGGCGCGGACGCGACTCACTGGGGGGCGGTGGAGGCGACGCGACCTGCTCGAGGGTCCTCGTCTCCTCCTCCTCGGGGAGGGGCGGCAACGGCGGGAGAGGCGGCCTGGGCGCGTCGGACATCAGAACTGGAAGTAGATGAAGGGTGCCACGCCCTCGGGACCCATCACGCTCGTCAGCATCAGCGCGAGGGCGAGGACGGTCGCCTGGCCGAGCACGGGCAGCCGCGAGAAGCGCGCCATCACGAGCCGCGGGATCCGGGCCGGGAGGTACTGCGAGCCGATCCCGACCGCGATCGCCAGGAGCACCCCGCTCGTGACGAGCGGCGACGGCTCGCCCCAGCCGGTGAACAGGCCGGCGATCATGTCCCAGGCGGCCGCGAACGAGTCCGCGCGGAAGAAGATCCACGCGAAGCAGACGAAGTGGAACGTGATGATGCGCGCCCGCCACGTCGTCCAGCGCGTCTCGACGCGCTCTACCGGCCCGCGCCGGTCGCGTCGCCAGCGTTCCCACACGAGCGCCGACCCGTGCAGGCCGCCCCAGATCACGAACGTCCAGGCGGCGCCGTGCCAGAGCCCGCCGAGCAGCATCGTCAGCATCAGGTTGCGGTACGTGAGGACCCGGCTGCCGCGGCTTCCGCCAAGCGGGATGTAGACGTAGTCGCGGAGCCAGCGCGAGAGCGTCATGTGCCAGCGTCGCCAGAAGTCCTGCACCGACACCGCGGCGTACGGGGAGTCGAAGTTCTGCGGAAACGTGAAGCCGAGGAGCAGCGCGATCCCGATTGCGATGTCGGTGTAGCCCGAGAAGTCCGCGTAGATCTGCACCGCGTACGCGTAGATCGCGATCAGGATCTCGAGCGACGAGTGCTGCCCCGGCGTGGCGAACACCTGGTCGACGATCGACGACGCGAGGTAGTTCGCGATCACGACCTTCTTGAAGAGTCCCGTCGCGATGAGGTAGAAGGCGCGGCTCGTGTCGACGCGGCGAGGGTCGCGCGGCGTCTCGATCTGCGGGATCAGCTCGCCGGGGCGAACGATCGGGCCTGCGACGAGGTGCGGGAAGAAGGAGAGGTACACCGCGAACTTCTCGAGGGTCGTCGGCTGGAAGTCGCCCCGGTACGCGTCGACGACGTAGCTGATCGCCATGAACGTGAAGAAGGAGATGCCGACGGGCAGGACGATCGCCTTCAGCGAGAGCGGGAGGTCCATCCCGACGTACGACGCGACGTTGTCCCCCGAGGAGACGAAGAAGTCGTAGTACTTGAAGTAGCCGAGCAGGCCGAGGTCGCCGGCGAGTGCGAGGATCAGCAGCGCGCGCTTCTGCGCCTGGACGGTGCTCCGCCAGATGCGCACGGCGAGGAGCTGGTTCCAGAGCGTGCAGCCGGCGAGCAGCAACACGAAGCGCCAGTCCCACCAGCTGTAGAAGACGTAGCTCGCGAGGATGATGAACGGGCGCCAGCGGTGCGGCCACGGCATCGTCAGCCACGAGAGCGGCAGGACGACGAGGAAGAAGAGCGCGAAGGTGGCGGTCGGGAAGAGCACCGGCGAAGGCTACGGCGGCCGCCTGTCGGCGGGCCTCCTGGAGATCCTCCCACGAGCAGTGCGGTGGCGGATGCGACGGCCTTCAGGCGTGTGCCCCGCCGCAGGCGCGAATCCGGGCGGCCGGGATCCGCCCCTGCGGACTCCGGCGTTGTGAACAAGCACTAGACGGCGGGGCGCTGCTCGACGGTCGCCTCCGGGTCATCGCCCGGCGACACCGGGGGCAGGCGAGTGACGGCGGTGACCGGGTCGCCGGTGCTGTCGAGCAGCGTGTGCTCGACCGGCGGCGCGTACCAGGCCGGGTCGGCGCGCGGCGCCTCGGCAGGCCCTGCGGCGTAGACCGGGATCGACGTCTCCCGTTCCGCGCGCGAGGCCGCCCACTCGATCAGCGCGACGAGCACCCAGGCGCCGATCATCACGCCGCCGATCGCAACCGCGTCGAGCTCCGCGATCGCCGCCGCGGCGGCGACGGCCGCGAGGAACAGCCCTTCGAGCACGACGCGGGGGAGCTGCGGCCGCCGGCGCACGGGCGCCTCGAGCTCTCCGAGCCACGAGTACGCCCCGGGGGGCAGCGGCTCGGACTGCGGGGTCGTCGACGACGGCGGTGGGAGCGCCGAGCGCCGGTCGAGCCCGCGGACCTCCGCCTGGAGTGCGTTCACCTGCTCGGAGAGGCGGTCGATCGCCTCGCCCAGCTCGTCGCTCATCAGAGCGGCTCGTTCATCGAGTCGATCGCCTCCTGCGCCTTCGCGTGGACGCGGGCGCGGCGCTCTTCGAGAGGCTCGCGCGGCGCCTCGGGCTCGGGCTCGGCGGCGGCGGACGCACCCTCGGCCGCGCGGGTCTCGTCGAGCTTGCGGCGGAGGGCCTCGGCGTGCTCGTCGACCGGGGCGGCGGGCGGGGCGGGCGCGGCGACCGGGTGGTGGACGCGCTTGCGGGCGAGCGCCCGGGCCAGCGCCGCGATCCCGACGACCCCTGCGGTCCAGCCGATCAGCCTGCGCACGGGGCCATCTTAGATGGCCGATTCCGAACGACCGCACGCGGCTGGTGGCTGCGACACGTCGCCCGGCGCGACGATCGTCGACGACGCGTACCAGCAGGTACGCGTCGTCGCCGCTCCTCGCACCATGCTCGATCTCGGCCGTCCCCGCGCGCACGTCCATTCGAATCGGCCATCTCGTCGGTCGTCCTCCCGCTGCTACCCTTCCGCGGCTTCCTGCCACGCCGCGCGACGCCGCTCCCGGGCGCCGCACACACCGGCGGGGCCGACTCAGACCGAAGGAAGGAGACAGGGAACCGCGTGACCGAGTACGAACTTCTGCTGCTGCTCGACCCCGAGCTCTCGGACGAGAAGCAGACCGAGATCGTCGAGCGTGTGAAGACCCTCGTCGAGAGCGGCGGCGGCACCTTCGAGCGCCACGACCCGTGGGGCAGGCGCAAGCTCGCGTACCAGATCGAGAAGAAGGACGACGGGATCTACCACCTCGTCACGTTCTCGGCGCCGGCGGAGACGCTCGACGAGCTGAGCCGCGTGCTGAAGATCGACGACGACGTGCTGCGCCACATGGCGACCCGTCGGCCCGAGGGAGGTCCCGCCGAGCCAGTAGCGGCGGGAGCCGCGATCGGCGACGATGCCCGGGCACAGCCCGTGGACGCCCCGGAGGAGGACTAAGCGATGGCCGCCATCAACCGCGTCGTGCTCGTCGGCAACTTGACGAGGGACCCCGAGCTTCGGCATACGCCGTCGGGGACGGCCGTCTGCAATCTGCGGCTCGCCGTCAACACGCGCCGCAAGGACGAGACCGGACAGTGGGTCGACAAGCCCAACTACTTCGACATCACCGTCTGGGGGAACCAGGGCGAGCGCTGCGCGCAGTACCTCTCCAAGGGACGCCCGGTCGCAGTCGACGGCCGTCTCGAGTGGCGCGAGTGGGAGACGCCCGAGGGCAACAAGCGGCAGGCGGTCGACGTCGTCGCCGACACCGTGCAGTTCCTCGGCGGCCGCGCCGACGGCGAGGGCGGCGGCGGCGGGTACATCCCGGCCGACGCGACCGCGACGCCCGCAGGGGACTTCCCGACGTCACCGACCGACGACGACATCCCGTTCTAGGAGGCCACATGGCTGCGAAGACGCAGACGCGCAAGCGCCCGGGGCCCGGGGCGACCGGTGGCCGGCGCAAGAGCTGTCATTTCTGCAAGGACAAGGTCCAGGAAGTCGACTACAAGAACGTCAACCAGCTGAGGCGTTACATCTCGGAGAAGGGCAAGATCCGCAACCGCCGCATCACCGGCGCCTGCCGCCGGCACCAGCGGCAGGTCGCGG
>DASXAW010000031.1:0-16232 GCA_036406535.1 Gaiella sp. | reverse complement strand
GCCGACCCGGGGATGGAGGCGGGGGCGCGCTTCGGCGTGACGTGCTCGGCCTACGAGCGGCGCGTGGCCGAGGCGACCGTGACGCTCGAACGGCCGTCCGAGGGCGGCCCGTTCCACAACGCTCCGCCGATCGTCAACGTCAGGCACTTCCCGCGGCTCGCCGCCGGCAGTCACGACGCGCCGGCGGTGCACGAGCTCGTCCGCGCGGTGTCGCGCGACCGTCTCGGCTCCGAGGCGTGGGAGGGGCCCGCGACGCTCGAGCTGTACGGCGCGGCGCACGAGGAGATCGACGCACTCGCGCCGGTCCGCGTCGGCCGCGGCTACCGCTTCACGTTTGCCTACACGGTCGACGACCTCGAGACCGTCCGGGAGCTGTAGGAGTGAGCCGCGTCGAGGTCGCGGGCGTGGAGGTCTCGACGGAGCACTTCATCGACGGCGGGCGCGTCGGCAGCGACTGGACGTTCGTCGACCTCTCGCCGATCGACGCGAAGCCGATCGCGGAGGTGGCGAGGGGAGGCGAGCGCGAGGCCGACCTCGCCGTCTCGGCGGCGAAGCAGGCGTTCCCGGCGTGGGCGCGGCTCGGGCCCGAGGGACGCGCCGTGCACCTCCACCGCCTCGCCGACCTGATCGACGCGAACGTCGAGCGGCTCGCTGCGGTCGAGTGCGTCGACATGGCGATGCTGCTCCGCTCGCTCCGGGCGCGGGTGATCTCGCGTGGCGCGCGGAACTTCCGCGCCTACGCCGATCTCGCCGTGGCGCACCGGGAGCGGGTCTGGGAGTCGAACGGGACCCGGAACCGCGTGGTCCGCATGCCGAGCGGTCCGGCGGTCGTGATCACCCCGTGGAACGCCCCGTTCATGCTCTCGACGTGGAAGACCGCGCCGGCACTCGCGGCCGGATGCACGGTCGTGCTCAAGCCTGCGGAGTGGTCGCCGCTCTCGTGCTCGCTCCTCTGCGACCTCGTCGCCGAGGCCGGCTTCCCGCCCGGCGTCTTCAACGTCGTGCAGGGGATCGGCGAGGAGGCGGGCGCCGCGCTCACGCGACATCCCGGCGTCCGGCGGATCTCGTTCACCGGCTCGCCCGAGACGGCCGTCCACATCGGCACGGCCGCCGCGCGAAACGTCGTCCCGTTCACGGGCGAGCTCGGCGGAAAGGGGCCGCTTCTCGTCTTCGCGGACTGCGACCTCGAGGCGGCGGCACGGAAGGCGGCCGGGCAGTACGACGACGCGGGGCAGGTCTGCCTGGCCGGGACGCGGCTCGTCGTCGAGCGCACCGTCGAGGACGAGTTCCTCGAGCTCTTCCACCGCTTCACGGACGAGCACGTGCTCGGCGATCCGCGTGACGACGCGACCACCGTCTCACCGCTGATCCACCCCGACCATCTCGCGCGCGTGGAGGGGTTCGTCGAGCGGGCGCGCGTGAACGGCGACGAGATCGTCCGGGGCGGGCGGGCGCGGGACGACGTGGGGCCGCTCTTCTACGACCCGACGCTGGTCGTGCCGCGGGCGAACGACTCCGAGATCGTGCAGCGGGAGGTGTTCGGGCCGGTCCTCACGTTCCAGACGTTCGCCGACGAGGACGAGGGCATCGAGCTGGCGAACTCGACGCGCTACGGCCTCTCGGGGATCCTCTACACGGGCTCCGAGGAACGCGCCGCGCGCGTGGGTCGCGCGGTACGGGCGGGGACCGTGTGGGTCAACACGTTCCTCGTCCGCGACCTCACCGCGCCGTTCGGAGGGATCGGGATCTCGGGTATCGGCCGTGAGGGCGGCGACTACGCGCTCGACTTCTACTCCGACCTGAAGACGCTCCAGATCCTCGAGGGGACGACGGCATGAGACTCACGGTCGTGGCCTCGTGAAGACACCGCGCGTTCGCATCGACCACACCGTCGTCGCCGTCTCCGACTGGGACGTCGCGAACCGGTTCTACCGCGAGGTGCTCGGCGCCGAGATCGTGCCGATGGCGCCGCCGCCGCGCGTCGCGTACCGCCTCGCGGAGGGGACCCAGCTGAACGTCCACGGCCCCGGGGTCGACGTCGGGAGCAACGTGGCGCGTGACCCGGTACGACCCGGCAACAGCGACCTCTGCTTCATGTGGCCGGGACCGATCGAGGAGGCGGTCGAGCACCTCGAGCGGCACGGCATCGCGATCGAGACCGGTCCGGTCGCGCGTCTCGGCGCACGAGGCTCGGGGACGAGCGTGTACTTCCGCGATCCCGACGGAAGCCTCCTGGAGCTCATCTCGTACAGCGCGTGAACGCAGAGGTCGCGATCGTCGGAAACGGCGTCGCAGGCTATGCCTGCGCCGCGCGGCTGGCCCGGCACGGAGTTCGGCCGCTGCTGATCGGCACGGGCCCCGCCGTCGACCGGCCGCCGCTGACGAAGCAGGGCCTCGCGCGCGGCGCCCCCGTGCTGCTCGCCGACGAGCAGCGGCTCGCCGATCTCGGGATCGAGCATCTCGACGCCATGGTCGACGAGGCCGACCTCGCGTCCGGTCGGCTCGCGGCGGGTGGGACCGACGTCGAGGCCGAGACGGTGGTGCTCGCGACCGGGCTCTCGTACCGCCCGCCGCGGATCCCTGGCCTCGAGATCGCCCACGTGAACGCAACGCCGCGCGGGATGACGCGGCTCGTCGATGCGCTCGCCGGCGGGCCGAAGCGGGTGGCCGTCGTCGGAGCGGGGCTGATCGGCACCGAGACGGCCGCAACGCTCGCAGTCGCCGGGCACGACGTCACCGCGATCGACGCGCTGCGCAGGCCACTCGACCGGCTCCACGAGCCGCTCCCCGGGTTGGGCGCAGCCGCGCTGGCGGACGCAGGCGCGCGTTTCGTGGGCGGCGCTGAGATCGTCGAGCTGCGCGTCGGCGACGACGACCTCGTGACCCTGTGGTGCAAGAACAGCCCGCTCACCGCCGACGTCGTGGTCGCCGCCACCGGAGGGCGGCCGGTCGTCCCGCCCGGGCTCGGCGTCGAGGCGACGGAGCTGCCGCTTCTCGTCTGCCCCGACCTCCGCGTGCCGGGTCACGAGCGCGTCCATGCCGTCGGTGACCTGATCCTCGCGCCTCACGCCCGCTTCGGGCCGATCCGGTTCCCGCACTGGGACATGGCGATCGCGACGGGCGACCGCGCCGCCGACGCGATCGCCGGCGTCCAGAGCGAGCTCGACCGGCTTCCGTACTGGTGGACGGACATCGGGCCGCGCACGTTCGCCGAGGTCGGCTGGGCCGATGCGGCCACCGAGTGGGAGGAGGAGGAGGACGGTGTTCACGTCGGTCGCGACGGGGGCGGCGACCCCGTTGCGATCCTCGTCGTCGACGACCCCCGGAAGCTGCGCGCCGCCCGGGCGCTGCTCGGCGCCTAGGGCACTACACTCGCGGCCGGTGAGCACCGCGTCCGAGCTGCCGTCGCTCCGCCTCGACGCGCCGCGTGAGGAGGCGCTCGAGCGCGCTTCGGCGATCGTCGCGGAGGCGTGGCGGAGCTTCGACCGGCCGCGCCCGGGTCAGCCGGCGGTCGACGAGCGCCTGGGCGAGCTGCTCCGCTCGGCGCTCCCCGCGGACGGCTCGAGCGCGATCGGGGCGCTCGAGGACGCCGCGAGGATCCTCGACACGTCCCTCGCGCAGCCGCGGCCGCGGTTCTTCGCGTTCGTCGGCTCGTCCGGTCTCGAGATCGGCGTCCTCGGGGACCTGCTCGCATCCTGCTTCGACGTGAACCTCGCGCTCTGGGCGGGCGCCGCCTCCGAGGTGGAGGATCAGGCCGTGCGCTGGGTGAGCGAGTTCATCGGGTTCCCCGCGGTCGCAGGTGCGTTCACGAGCGGCGGGACGATCTCGAATGTCACTGCGCTCGCGGCCGCCCGCGAGCGGGCGCTCCCCGGCACCAGGCGCTGCGGCATGGCGGGCCGGGCAGGCGCCCTCTACTGCTCGCGGGAGGCGCACTACTCGGTCGTCCGTGCGGCGGAGCTCCTCGGGATCGGCTCGGACCTCGTGCGGGCCCTCCCGCAGGATGCGCAGCGGCGCGTGCTGCCCGGTGAGGTCGCGACGGCGATCGAGCGCGACCTCGCCGACGGCGTCGCCCCGATCGCGGTCGTCGCGACCGCCGGCACGACGCTCACCGGCGCGGTCGACCAGATCGACGTGCTGGCGGACGTCTGCGCGGAGCACGGCACCTGGCTCCACGTCGACGGCGCCTACGGCGTCGCGGCTGCGACGACCCCGTCGGCGGGCCGGCTCTTCGTCGGGCTCGACCGGGCGGACTCGGTGACGCTCGACGCGCACAAGTGGCTCTTCCTGCCGAAGGCCTGTGGAGTCGTGCTCGTCCGTCGCCGCGAGGACCTCCACGGCGCGCTCGCGCACGAGGAGGACTACGTGCCGCACGACCGGCCGGACCACCACATGGTCGACATCACGCTCGAGTACTCCAGGCCCTTCCGCGCGCTCAAGCTCTGGCTGGCCTTCCGCGCGCACGGCGCAGATGCGATTCGCGACGCGATCGAGCGGAACCTACGCCAGGCTCGGCTGCTCCACGACGAGGTCGCCGCCTGCGACGACTTCGAGCTGCTCTGCGGCGAGCCGCCGCTCTCCGTGGTGCCCTTCCGCCACGTCCCGCCGGGCATCACCGACCTCGACGCCCACAACCTCCGCGTCGTGGCGGCGCTCCAGGAGACGGGCGACGTCTGGGTCGCGCCCGCCCGGGTTGACGGCATGGTCTGCCTGCGCCCATGCGTCGTGAACTACCGGACGACCGACGACGACGTCCGCGCCCTCGTCGCCCTCGCCCGCGAGGCGGGACGATCGCTCGCCTCGGCGGCGGCCTAGCGCTTCTTCTTTGCGTTCTTGCCGGTCTTGCGGCCGGCCGACCCGGGGCGCTGCGAGATCTGCTTCGTGTTCACCGGCATGCCCGCGCCGCCGTGCTCCATCCGCCGGCGGAGCTGCCGGTTCGTCGCCTCCGGCATCGGGCCCTCCTCGCCGACGGCCGCCATGTAGGCCCGCCGCTCGCTCGGTGTGAGCAGGTTGAGCATCCGCTGGGCCTGTTCCGGCGTCTTCGGCTCCCCGAACGCGTTGATCTTCTTCATCGCCCCCGCGAGCTCGGGGTTCTGCCGCTCGAGCGCGGCGATCGACGCTTTCTGGAACCAGCGCTTGAAGAGTGGGACACGAGAGAGGAACGTGACGACCGGTCGCAGATAGCGGCCGTTCCGGACGCGTCCGAGAACGACGATCCCGCCGAAGAACAGCAGCAGGACGAGCAGAATGACGAGCGGGATCCACGTCCAGAACGGCACGGCGCGATCGTACCCGCGGGTCGGCACGGGCGTGGTCGCACCGGCCCCCTACAGTTCGCCCGATGAACGCGGGTCGGCGGCGGGCGCTCGTAGGCCTCGGGATCGGGCTCGCCCTCGCGGACTCGTCGGTCGTCACGCTCGCGCTCCCCGACATCCTCCGGCGATTCGACGTCGAGATCCCGCAGGTCGCGTGGGTCCTGACGTCGTACAACCTCGGCCTCGCGCTCGCCGCCGTGCCCGCAGCGTATGCGGCGCGGCGGAGCCCGCGGCCGGCGTTCGCGGCGGGGACGCTCGTCTTCGCCGCGGCCTCGCTGGCCTGTGGTCTCGCGCCCTCGTTCGGGGTCCTCGTCGGCGCGCGGTGCGTGCAGGCGGTCGGCGGCGCGCTGCTGGTCTGCGCGGCCCTCGACCTCCTCACCGCGATCGACGGGTCGGACGCGCGCTCGGTGCGCACCTGGGCGGCAGCGGGCGTCGTCGGCGCCGCGCTCGGCCCTGCGGCAGGCGGGATCCTGACCGAGACGCTCGGCTGGGAGTCGATCTTCCTCGTCCAGGCGCCGCTCGCGCTGCTCACCGTGGTCGCGCTGGTCGGGCTGCAGGCGCGCCCGATCCGCGGCCCCGCCGGTCGACCGCACATCCCCGCGAACCTCGCGCTGCTCCTGATCTCCGGCGCGCTCACCGCCGCCCTGTTCCTCCTCGTCCTGCTGCTCGTCGACGGGTGGCGGATCGATCCGGCGGCTGCGGGTGTGATCGTCACGGTGCTTCCGATCGCCGCGATCGTCACGGGCCGTATGGCGCACCTGCTCGGCGGTTCCCGTACGCGCGCCGCGTCCGGCGCCGTGCTGATCGCGGGAGGGCTCGGCGCGCTCGGCGTGCTGCCGGGGTCGTCGTGGCTCTGGACGGTCGCCCCGCAGGTCCTCGTCGGGGCGGGCCTCGGGCTGTCGCTCTCGGCGCTGACGGAGCGCGCGCTCGAGGGGCGCTCGCCGCAGGCGGTGCACGGCGGCTGGACGATCGCCGCGCGGCACGCCGGGGTCGTCCTCGGGCTCCTCCTGCTCACGCCGGTGTTCACGACGGCGCTCGACCGGAACGAGGATCGCGCGCTACGGGCCGGGGCGGCTGCCGTGCTCGACAGCTCGATCCCGCCGCTCGACAAGCTCGGGCTCGCGCAGGACGTGCTCGCGATCGTGCACGCCTCGGACCGCGAGGTCCCGGACGTCCGCGAGGCATTCGACGACAAGCCCGACGACGAGGCGTACCGCAGCCTCGAGGCGATCCTCGTCTCGGAGCTCGACCGCGCCGTCACCGCCGCCTTCGCGCGGCCGTTCCTCCTCGCTGCGCTGCTCGCCCTCGCGGCGCTCGTCCCGATCGCCTGGTCACGGGGGCGGGTGAGCGTGTGAGGACGGTCGCGTTCCTCCTGTCCTGCGTCGTCGCGGTCGCGCTGGTCGCGACGTACGTCGCCCTCGGCGGCACGTCGTACGAGCCCACGCCGGTTGCGAATCCGTGCGCCCCGAGACCGCACCGCCCGGCGAGCGGGACCGACGAGCAGCTGGAGCAGGTCGTGCTCGCCGCGGCGGACGCCGCGGCCTGCCGCCTCGGCGTCTCGCGCGAGGAGCTCGTGCTCGCGCTCCGCAGCACCGACGACCTCGACCAGCTCGCGGAGAAGAAGGGCAAGTCGCGCGACGAGCTCGAGGACGCGCTGCGCGACGGGCTCGTCCGCGCGGTCGGGCAGGCCGAGGACGAGGGGTTGATCGGAGACACCACCGCCGGCGCGTTGCGGTTCGCCGCCGAGCACCTGCCGATCGGGCTGCTGCTCGACGTCCTCCGCCGCGGCTCCTCGATCCTCGGCTGAACCGCACTGGCGTAGGGTTCGGCGCGATGAGCCGGCGGGCGCGCAACCTGCTGTTCGGGGCGCTCGGCCTCGGCGTCGTGTTCGTCACCTTCGCCATCGTCCTGCCGAGGATCGCGAGCTACCACGACGTCTGGAAGGCGGTTCAGACCCTCGACACGTGGTGGCTGGTCGCGCTCGGCGTCACCGTGGTCGCGAACATCGTGACGTTTGCACCGCCCTGGATGCTCGCGCTGCCGGGCCTCCGCTTCCGGCAGGCGTTGCCGTTCACGCAGGCGTCGACGGCGTTCACGTACATCGCTCCGGGTGGCGGCATCGTCGGCATGGCGGGCTCGTACGGGCTCCTCCGCATGTGGGGCTTCGCGCCGAACGACGTCGCGCGCGCGGTGACCGTGACGGGGATCTGGAACCAGCTCGCGAACCTCCTGCTGCCGGTGGTCGCCGTGATGCTCCTCGGGATCGAGGGGGACGATCGCAGCGCGTTTCTCACGACGGTCGCGCTCGTCGGGGCCGCCGTCTTCACGGTCGCGGTCGGTCTCCTCGCGATCGTCCTCTGGACGGACAGCTTCGCGCGGGCGGTGGGCGACCTCGCGGAGCGTGTCGTCAGCCGGGTGCTCCGGGTGGTCAGGCGCGGGCCCGTGACCGGCTGGCCCGAGTCGTTCGTTCGGTTCCGGCGCGAGACGGTCGACCTGATCCGGCGTCGATGGCACTGGCTCACGCTCGCCGCGATCGCCGGGAATCTCACGGTGTTCGCGGTCCTGCTCGTCGCGCTGCGGGCCGTCGGCGTGGAGTCGAGCGAGGTCACGGCGATCGAGGCGTTCGCGGGATGGTCGCTCGCGCGGGCGCTGCAGCTGATCCCGCTGACTCCCGGAGGCGTCGGGCCCGTCGAGCTCGGGCTCACGGCGATTCTCGTCGGGTTCGGCGGCGCGAACGCGGAAGTGGTGGCGGCGGTGCTCCTCTACCGGATCTTCACGATCGTCCCGACGCTCCTGCTCGGGCTTGCGACGATCGCCGCATGGCGCTGGCTCGGGCCGGGGCGCTCGGGGGAAGGAGTCGAACCGGCCGCGGGGAATCCGCCGGGCGGATGAAGGAGCAGAGCCACAAGGAGGAGATGTCCGCGGCGATCCGCGGCGACTTCCGGCGGCTCCGGGAGCGCGGCGTCTCCGCGTCGCTCGTCCCCCAGGACGCCCCCGAGCCCGACGAGAGCCCCAACGGCGACGTCGCGGCGCCCGAGAGGGAGGTCGAGGCCGTCGTCGCTCCGCACGAGGAGGCGGCCCCCGAGCCGCATGCGGAGCCTGCCCCGGAGTCCCCCGGGGAGCACACGCCGGAGCCGCCCCCGGAGAGCGACGACGACGCGACGCAGCCGCGCCGGGGCTGGCTCTCCCGCCTCGCAGGCCGCTAGCCGCGCTCGAAGCGGCGGCTAGCGTGGTGCGCTCATGCGCGTCGCGCGGAGACTTGCACGCCTGATCTGGGGGGACGACGTCGATCGTCCGCTCCGGCCGGTGCTGGGTGTCACGCTCGCGTCGTCCGCCGCCGGCTCCGGCCTCTGGAGCTTCATGGCGATCTGGGCGGTCGAGGAGCTCGGCGCGAAGAGCGAGCTGCCGTACGTCTACCTCGTGGGCGCGGTCTTCGCGGGGCTGAGCGGGTTCGCCGGCGGCTATCTCTCCGACCGCATCGGCCGTCGCCGCGTGATCCTCGTCGGAGAGGCCTCGATGGCGATCTATCCGCTCGTCCTCCTCGCCCTCTCGGAGACGAAGTGGGCGGCGCTCGTCGCGCTCTCGCTGGCCGGCGTCTTCGGCTCGCTCGGCGGATCCGTCGCGCAGGCGATGGTCGCCGACCTCGTCCCACCGGAGCGGCACGAGGCGGCGTACTCGTCCGTCCGCGTCGCGGCGAACCTCGGCGTCGTGCTCGGCCCACCGCTCGGCGGTCTCGTGCTCGTGCTCGGCTCGTGGTCGGCGCTGTTCCCGACGGTCGCGCTCCTGTCGGCGCTCGCGTGGATCCTCGCGTGGCGGTTCCTGCCACACCGTGGGGACTTCTCGCCGGAGGGGCCGCCGGAGCGCGGCTCGCTGGCCACGATCCTGCGCGACCGGGCGTTCCTCCTGGTCCTCGGCTCGGCCGTGTTCGCCTGGCTCGTATACGTCGCCTACGAGGTCGTGCTGCCGGTCTCGCTCGTCGACGGGTTCGGCTACGAGCCCTCGGCCTGGGGCTTCATCGTCTGGATCAACCCGCTCCTCGTGACGCTCTTCCAGGTCCGCCTGACGAGGGCGACGGCGGGCGTCCCGTCGGCGCCCAAGCTGGTGCTCGCGCTGCTCGTGATGGGCCTTCCGTACCTGCTCCTCGTCGCCTCCCACTCGGTCCTCGCCGTGGTCACCGTGGTGGTGATCTTCGTGATCGGGGAGATGCTCTGGGTGCCGACGTCGCAGGCCGTCGTCGCGGAGCTCGCGCCGCAGGACATCCGGGGCGCGTACATGGGCGCGTTCGGCAGCGCGCCGGCGATCGGCTTCGCGCTCGCGCCGCTGATCGGGCTGCAGATGCGGAACAGCTTCGGTGACGACGCCACGTGGACGCTGTTCGCGCTGCTCGGCGTCGTGGCGGCGGCCCTGGGCGGGCTCGCGCTCGTCGGCGTTCGCCGTCGCATCGGCGACGAGCCCTCTGCTGTACTGAAGGCGTGAGACCGGACGAGCGCGAGTCGATCCTCCGCGAGGATGCGCCGCGTGCGCAGACGGCTCGCGAGCGGCGAGAGCTCGAGAACCTCCACGAGGACCTTCGCTCGAGCCCGATGCGCGGCACGCCGCTGCCGCTGCGTCTGCGGAACTTCCGCGCCGAGGCGGACGGGTACCTGGCCTCGCTGGGCGGGCCGCGGCACTACATGCTCCGGCTCCGCGAGATCGAGGGAATGACCGCCGACCACGAGCACGAGCTGCAAGCAGAGCGCGAGCGGCTCACGAGCACGGTCTCGCGCGAGGAGTTCCCGGCGGCGTGGCACGCCGTGGCGGAGGCGTGGCGCTTCGACGAGGTGAACGAGCTGATCGAGCGGCACAACCGCTGGTATCCCGTCGAGTCGCGGCTGCCGATGGATCCACGCCGCGGGGACTTCGTCCTCGTCAACGGGCGCGACTACCGCCTGAGGCCGCTCGACGCACAGTGGATCCTCGCGCGGTTCCCTGCCGTCGTCGGCGAGGGCGCGGCCGCCGCCTGAGCCGCCCTCAGGCCGTGCGCAGGCGCGTCGCGCCGCGCGTCGCGGCCAGAAGCGTGAGCGCGCAGAGACCCGCGCAGGCGAGGTACGGGACCGGGTCGCCGAGCGCCTCGGCGAGCGCACCCCCGATCGCGGGCCCCGCGAGCGCGCCGACGGCCCACGCCGTGTTCGTCACGCCGAACCCGATGCCCTGCGGCAGCCCGGCCCGCTCCGAGCGGTCGGCGACGAGCGCCATGCCGGGCGTGTAGAAGCCGCCGAACGACACCGAGGCGGCGACGACGAGCAGCGCGATCACCGCGGGCTCCGTCGCGAACGCGGTGGCGGCCGCGACCGCGATCGAGGCGATCAGGGCGATGCGCACGGGGTAGAGGCGGCCGTGTCGATCGGAGATCTTCCCGATCACCGGATTGACCACGACCTCGACGAGTCCGGCGACGACGAAGACCGCCGCGATCGCGATCGCCCCATAGCCTGCGTCGTCGAAGCGCAGCGGCACGAGCACGTCGAGCACGCCGAAGAACATCGCGGGCAGCGTGTTGAGCCAGAGGCCGCCGACGAACGCCCCGTCGCGGAGCGCCCGCCGGATCGCGCCCGGGTTCGGCGCCTCGTGCGGCGGCGGCCGGACGAAGGCGAGCGCCGCGACGAGGCCGGCGGCCACGACGGCAATGGTCACGAACGACCCCCTGATCCCGACGAGGTCGGCGAAGCCGCCGAACATCGGCCCCATCACGAAGCCGAGGACGGCGAGGCCGAACACGGTGCCGAGCGCCTGCCCGCGCCGCTCGCGCGGAACGCTCACGGCGACCCACGCCAGCGCGCCGGCCCATGTCGTCGCGCTCGACACGCCCTGCACGAACCGTGAGAGACCGAGCGCGAGCGGGCCGCCGGAAAGCGCGAACGCGAGGCTCGCCAGCGCGAGGACGGTGAGCCCGGCGAGCACGCCCCGCTTCGGCCCGATGCGTCCGACGAGCAGCCCGCCGGGGATGCCGCCGACCAGCGCCCCCGCGCCGTACGCGCCGAGGAGCAGCCCCGCCTCGAGCTTGGACAGGTCGTATGTGTCCGCGAAGTGGGGGAGGAGCGGGATGATCGCCCCGAAGAGCATCGCGTCGAGGAAGACGACGGTGCCGGTGAGGGCGACGATGCGACGCACCGTGCGAGCATACGTTCGCCCGTCGGCGCGCCCGGGGCTCCGCAGTCGTCACCAACGGTGGCAACGACACGACGCGGCCGTCGCGGCGGCGAAGCCGACGCCTTCAGGGGTGTGCCCCGCCGCAGGCGGGGATCAAGCCGCGGGATTCGGCTCCTGCCGAATCCCGCTTGGCGAGCAAAGAAAATGCACCGAGTCGGTCTCGCCTCCGTCCAACTCACCCGATCGACCTCCGCCGAAGCGATTGCCGGGCGGGAGAGCCTTCAACCTTCGGCGCTCCGTGCTCGGTGCACTCGGAAACCTACTGGCGTATTTGGCCGGCGTCAAGCACCCGTTCGAGACAATGTGTCGCAAATTGCGACATTCATGTTTATCCGGTGCATTCTCGTCCGAATTTGGTCCACGCAAAAGCGCACCGAGGGCGGCGGCTCCCTCGTCCGACCTCCCAACTGACCGCCGCCGAAGCGACTGCCTGTCGGAGGGCCATCAACCTCAGGCGCTCCGTCCTCGGTGCAAACGGGACACTACGACGCCGTTCGAGCGCCGTCAAGTGGGAACCGATCGCGAAAGTCGCAGTTTGCGATCTTTTCCGTACGCAAAGCATCAGCTTGCGTCTCGACGCGTGTGCTCTGGCAAAAAGGGACCAAGGTTTCGCCGAGCCGGGTGCGCTTTCGTCCACCTCCCCGGCTGACCTTCCGCTTCCGCGTACGGCCTCCCGGGAGGGCTTCGTCCTAGTCGCGTCCCGTGCTCGGCGCAGCGGCAATCTACGCTTGACTCGAGGCCCCTGCAAGGGGATCTGTCGAAGGAAACGCCGCAAATTGCGAACGAGAGAGGTCAGATGACGGGCAAGCACGTCGTGGTCACGGGCGCGGGGACGGGAATCGGGCGCGCGGTCGCCCTCCGCCTGGCGCGGGAGGGCGCCGCGGTGACGCTGCTGGCGTGGGACGAGGAGCATCTGCGCGACACGGCGTCGCGGATCGGCGGGCCGTCGCACGTGGCACCGTGCGACGTCCGGGATCGCCGGCGGGTCGATCGTGCCCTCGCGCGGGCAGCCGACGCGCTCGGCCCGATCCACGGGCTCGTCACCTGCAGCGCGATCGGCGGGCCGAACGGCGAAGGCGACACGGGCGGCGACCGCTTCGAGGACATCGTCCAGACGAACCTGTTCGGCACGTACCACTGCGTGCGCGGAGCGCTTCGCCACTTCGCGCCCGGCCCGGACACGCGCCACATCGTCCTCTTCTCGTCGATCCTCGCGCGCATCGCGGTGCCGGGCTACTCGGGCTACAGCGCCTCCAAGGCAGGAGTGCTCGGGCTCATGCACTCGTTCGCGGCGGAGCTCGCACCGCAGCGCATCCACGTCAACGCGATCTGCCCCGGATGGGTGGACACGGACATGGCGTGGCTGGGCATCGACGCTGCCGCCGAGGCCAGTGGCGGGACGCGCGAGGACGTCTACCGCGAGGCCATGCGGGCGGTCCCGGCCGGGCGCATGGGGCAGCCGGAGGAGATCGCCGGCACCGTCGCCTGGTTGCTGTCGCCCGACGCCGGCGGCGTCATCGGCGCAGCGATAGACCAGAACGGCGGCGGCTGGACAGGTTGAGCGCGACCCGCGCCGAGTAGGTTCCGTCCACCAATTCCCGGGCGAGTGAGGAGCGGGGCGCGTGAAGGAGCGGGCGAGGGCGGTCGTGATCGGCGGCGGCGTCGGCGGCTGCGCGATTCTCTACTGGCTCGCGCGCCTCGGCTGGTCGGACGTCGTGCTCGTCGAGCGCGCCGACCTGACGAGCGGCTCGACGTTCCACTCGGCCGGGCTCGTGGGCCAGCTCCGGTCCTCGCTCTCCCTCACGCGGATGATGATGGAGAGCGTCGAGCTCTACCGCACGCTCGGCGAGGAGGTGGGCCTCGAGACCGGCTGGCGCGAGGTGGGTTCGCTGCGGCTCGCGTCGTCCGAGGAGCGGATGGAGGAGATCGCGCGGCAAGCGGGCTGGGCCAAGACGTTCGGCCTGCCGCTCGAGCTCGTGTCCGCGACGGACGCGCAGGAGCTCTTCCCGCCGATGTCCCGCGACGGGGTGCTCGGCGCGGCGTATCTGCCGACCGACGGGTACATCGATCCCAGCCAGCTCACCTTCGCGCTCGCCGAGGGCGCGCGGCGGCGAGGCGCGGAGCTCGAGACGCAGACGCGGGTCACCGCGATCGCCACGACACGCGGCCGCGTCACGGCCGTCGAGACGGACAGGGGAACGATCGAGACGGAGGTGGTCGTGAACGCCGGCGGGATGTTCGCGGGGGAGCTCGGCGCGCTCGCGGGGGTCACGGTGCCGGTCGTCCCGATGGCCCACGAGTACCTCGTCCTCCGCCCGAGCGGGTTGCCGCTCGACATGCCGACGATGCGCGATCCGTCTCTCCTCGTCTACTTCCGTCCCGAGTCCGGTGGCCTGATCATGGGCGGCTACGAGCGGCACTGCGCGCCGTGGGCGCTCGACGGGATCCCGGCCGACTTCAACGGCAGGCTGCTCGAGGAGGACTGGCCGCGGTTCGAGGAGCTGATGGAGAACGCGGTCGTCCGCGTGCCGTCGCTGGCGGAGATGGAGGTCGTCCGCCTCGTGAACGGACCCGAGGCCTTCACACCCGACGGCGAGTTCGTGCTCGGCCCCTCGGACGTGCGCGGGGTCTGGGTCGCCGCCGGCTTCTGCGCACACGGGCTCGCCGGCGCCGGAGGCATGGGGAAGCTCGTCGCGGAGTGGATCGTCGACGGCACGCCGTCGCTCGACGTCTGGCACATGGACTCGCGGCGCTTCGGTGCCGCGTACCGCTCGCCGGCGCACACGCTCGCCCGCACGAAGGAGGTCTACGAGACCTACTACGACGTGAAGTACCCGGGTCATGAGCGGACGGCCGGCAGGCCGCTGCGGGTGTCGGCCGCGTATCCCCGCCTCGCGGAGCTCGGGGCCGCCTTCGGCGAGAAGTCGGGTTGGGAGCGTGCCAACTGGTTCGAGCCGAACGTGGCCGCCGGCGACGAGACACTGCGACCCCGCGGCTGGGCGGGAAAGCTGTGGTCGCCCGCGATCGGCGCGGAGCACGTCGCCTGCCGCGAGCGCGCCGCGATCTTCGACGAGTCGTCGTTCGCGAAGCTGGACGTCACGGGCGAAGGCGCCGCGGACTTCCTCGAAGGGCTCTGCGCGAACCGGGTCGCCCGCGAGGTCGGACGCGTGACGTACACGCAGATGCTCAACGAGCGCGGCGGGATCGAGTGCGACTTCACCGTGACCCGGCTCGCCGCCGACCGGTTCCGGATCGTCAGCGGCACCGCATTCGGCCAGCACGACCTGGCGTGGATCCGGCAGCACGTGCCCGACGACGGCTCGGTGCAGGTCGCCGACGTCACGTCGCAGTACGCCTGCCTCGGGGTCTGGGGGCCCCAGGCGCGCGCGATCCTGCAGCCGCTCACCCGGGCCGACCTCGCCAACGGGTCCTTCCCGTACATGACTGCGCAGGAGCTCGCGGTCGGCTCCGTGCCGTGCCTCGCCGTGCGCGTGACGTACGTCGGCGAGCTCGGCTGGGAGCTGTACTGCCCCGCCGAGTACGGGCTCGGGCTCTGGGAGACGCTCTGGCAGGCGGGGCGCGGGCACGGCCTGGTGGCGGGTGGCTACAAGGCGATCGACTCGCTCCGGCTCGAGAAGGGGTATCGCGTGTGGGGCTCGGACATCACGCCGGAGGACACGCCGCACGAGGCGGGCCTCGGCTTCGCCGTGCGGGACGACAAGGAGTTCGTCGGCCGCGCCGCGCTCGCCGCCGCGGGCGAGCCGGAGCGAAGGCTGCGGTGCCTCGTCCTGGCCGACCCGCGCTCGATCGCGCTCGGCTCCGAGCCGGTGCGCGTCGGCAAGGCGCTCGTCGGTCGGGTCACGAGCGGCGGGTACGGCTACACCGTCGGCGCCTCGATCGCGTACGCGTACCTCCCGGCCGAGCACGACGTCGGCACGGACGTGGCGGTCGAGATCTTCGGGACGTGGGTCGAGGGCGCCGTCGCAGCCGACCCGTTGTTCGATCCCGCAGGGGAGAGGATCCGCGCATGACCGCGGACTACGACGAGATCGTGCGGCGCGTGTGGCCCGACGGCCGCTCGAGCTTCGACGTGCTCGGCGGCGGCATCACGAACCACAACCTCAAGGTCACCCGCCCGGACGGGATGTTCGTCCTCCGGATCAGCGGCAAGGACACGGAGCTGCTCGGGATCGACCGGTCGGTCGAGCTCCAGGCGACCCGCGCTGCCGCCGCGGTCGGCGTCGGCCCCGAGGTCGTCGACTTCGTCGAGCCCGAAGGCTGGCTCGTGACCCGGTTCGTGGACGGGGAGATCCCGCCGCTCGAGCGGATGCGCGAGCCTGCGACGCTGCGTCGCGTCGCGGCGACGCTCCGCGCGGTGCACTCCGGCCCGCCGGTGCGCGGCCGCTTCAACGCGTTTCGCATCGTCGAGGACTACCGCACGACCGCGTACGAGCGCGGCGCCGAGATGCCGGCCGGGTACGTCGCCGCGCGCCAGATCGCGCGCCGCATCGAGCTCCTCCGCCGGGCGGCGCCGGAACGGCCGTGCCACAACGACCTGCTCAACGCGAACTTCATCGACGACGGCCACCGGCTGCGCGTCGTCGACTGGGAGTACGCGGGCATGGGCGACGTCTTCTTCGACCTCGCGAACTTCAGCGTGAACCACGAGCTCGACGAGGACCGCCGTGACGCGCTCCTCGAGGCGTACTTCGGCACGCTACGGGCGGCCGA
>DASXAW010000030.1:0-3016 GCA_036406535.1 Gaiella sp. | reverse complement strand
CACCGGATCGCGGCCCGCGCCGCCCGCGAGCTCCGCCCCGGCGAGGTCGTGAACCTCGGGATCGGGATCCCGAACCTCATCCCGCGATTCCTCGGCGATGATGCGAACGTGTTCGTCCACACCGAGAACGGGCTCCTCGGCGTCGGGCCGCCACCGGCGGGCGACGAGCTCGACGAGGACCTGATCGACGCGGCGAAGAGACCCGTGACGGCCCTGCCCGGCGCCGCGTACTTCGACAGCGCCCAGAGCTTCGCGATGATCCGCGGCGGCCACGTGGACACCGCGGTGCTCGGCGCGCTCCAGGTCAGCGAGCGAGGCGACATCGCGAACTGGGCGGTACCGGGGAAGGACGTGCTCGGCGTCGGCGGCGCGATGGACCTCGTCGTCGGCGCGAGGAGGGTGATCGTGACGATGACGGCGACCTCGTCGAGCGGCGAGCCGAAGATCGTCGAGCGCTGCTCGTTCCCCCTCACCGCGGCAGCTGCCGTGGACGCGGTCGTCACGGAGCTCTGCGTCTTCCGGCGCCGGCACGGGCGCCTGTGCCTCACCGAGCTCCTCGACGGGGCGACGGTCGACGACGTCGCGGCGGTGACGACGGCGCGCTTCGCGGTCGACGACGCCCTCGCGCTCCACAGCGCCTGATCGGGTGCCCGAGACGCGGACGCAGGTCGGAATCGTCGGCGCGGGACCGGCAGGGCTGACCCTCGGGCACCTGCTCCACCAGGCCGGGATCGAGACCGTGATCCTCGAGAGCCGAAGCCGCGAATACGTCGAGGCGCGCATCCGCGCAGGCGTGCTGGAGCACGACGTCGCGGCGCTGTTCGAACGGTCCGGGGTCGGCGAGCGGATGCGCCGCGAGGGGCTCGTCCACACGGGGGTCGAGCTGCAGTCGGCCGGTGAGCGGCACCGGATCGCCTTCGACGAGCTGACCGGCAGGACGATCGTCGTCTACGGGCAGACCGAGATCGTGAAGGACCTCATCGCGGCGCGGCTCGAGACCGACGCGTCGCTGCTCTTCGAGGTGGACGGCGTCGAGCTCCACGACCTCGAGACCGACCGGCCGCGTATCGCGTACCGCCACGACGGCGCGTCGCACGAGCTGGTGTGCGACCTGGTCGCGGGGTGCGACGGGTTCCACGGCGTCTCGCGCGAGTCGATCCCGTCGGCTGTGCTGCGTGAGTTCACGCGCGAGTACCCCTACGGCTGGCTCGGCATCCTCGCAGCGGTCGCGCCGTCGAGCGACGAGCTGATCTACGCGCACCACGAGCGCGGCTTCGCGCTCCTGAGCATGCGCTCGCCGGAGCTCTCCCGCCTCTATCTCCAGTGCGCCCCGGACGAGGACCTCGCCGCCTGGCCCGACGAGCGCATCTGGGAGGAGCTGCAGGCGCGTCTCGGCGTGGACGGCTGGACGCTCCACGAGGGGTCGATCCTCGAGAAGGGCGTGACCCCGATGCGAAGCTTCGTCGCGGAGCCGATGCAGTGGGGGCGGCTCCACCTCGCCGGCGACGCGGCGCACATCGTCCCCCCGACAGGGGCGAAGGGCCTGAACCTCGCCGTCCGCGACGTCCAGGTGCTCGCGGACGCGGTCGTCGCGTGGTACGGCCGCGGCGACCGGACGTTCCTCGACGCGTACTCGGAGACGTGCCTGCGCCGGGTGTGGCGGGCGGAGCACTTCTCCTGGTGGATGACGACGATGCTCCACCGCCGACCCGACGGCGACGAGTTCGACCTCCGGCTCCAGCTCTCGCAGCTCCTGTACCTCCGCACGTCACGCGCGGCCGCGGCATCGCTCGCCGAGAACTACGTGGGGATCGAGCGCGTCTGAGACAGGTGACATGACAGAATCAGCGCATGCCGTGGCCCCGCGACGATGCAAAGCTCGAGCGGGTCAGGGCGCTGATGGCGGAGCACGGCATCGACGCGATCGTCGCGCGCGCGCCCGACAACGTGCTGTACCTCACGGGGTTCTGGGGGATGAAGGGCTGGGACGCAGTCGTGTTCCCGCGCGAGGGAGAGCCGACGCTCTTCTGCGTCGAGGCCTCCGCCGAGGACGCCGCCCGGAACGCCTGGACCAGCGACGTCCACCTCGTGCCCGGCTACCTGTCCGACGACCCACGCCCGCCGGTCGTGCGGACGCTCGACCTCGCCGTCGCCCAGGCGCGCGAGCTGGGTACCGTCGGGCTCGAGCTCAGCCTGGGCACGCAGGCGACCGACCGCATGGTCGGCGAGCCGACGACGTTCACGAAAGCCTGGTTCGACGCCTTCCCGGACGCAGCGGACGCAACGCCGCTCCTCGCCGAGGCGCGTGCGATCAAGACGGAGCAGGAGATCGAGCGCGTCCGACTCGCCAACGAGATCGCCGCCGCCGCGATGGACCACGTGCGCGGCGTGATCCGGCCAGGGCTGACCGAGGCGCAGATCGCCGCCGAATGGCTCGGCTTCGTGCACGGCGAGGGCACCGGCTGGCGGGGCAGGGTGGCGCTCGCCCTCGGGTTCTCGCTCGTCTGGTCGGGACCGGGCATCCGCACCTTCACGGCGACGGGAGCCCGAGCGGTGCAGGCCGACCAGCCGACGCTCTTCGAGATCTGGGTTTGCGCGGACGGCTACTGGTGCGACCACACGAAGCTGCTCGTTCCCGGCGAGCTGCGCGAGGACTACCTCGAGTACGAGCAGCAGCTGCTCGCGGTCTACGAGCGAGCGATCGCGCACTGCCGGCCCGGCGCGAGCCTCGCCGAGCTCGACCGTCTGATGCGCGACGGCCTCGCCGAGATCGGCTACGCGGATCAGCCGACCCACCCGGTCGCGCACGGCGTCGGCGCCCGCGCACACGAGCCCCCGTACGCGCACCAGGCCGGCGCCGGCACGATCGAGGAAGGGATGGTGCTGGCGATCGAGCCCGGGATCTACTGGGAGGGCGGCGGGGGCCTGCGCGTCGAGGACAACTTCCTCGTCACCGCGGACGGCGTCGAGAAGCTGTCTTCCTTCCCCGACGGCGTGGTGTGCGGATGATCTGGAC
>DASXAW010000029.1:0-29833 GCA_036406535.1 Gaiella sp. | reverse complement strand
CATGGGCTGCCCCGCGCTCGAGGCGATGCGCACGCAGATGGAGGAGGCGATCCGTGGGCTCGGCGCAGAGCCGGAGATCGAGGTCGTGCTCGACGACTCGTGGTCGACCGACCGCATCTCCGTCGAGGGCCGCGAGAAGCTTCGTGCCGCGGGCTTCGCCCCGCCGGCGCCGCGGAGCGCCGGCACGCCGACGCTCGTCCAGTTGGAGCGCGGCCCGTTCCGCTGCCCCTGGTGCGGCTCGACCGACACGCGGCTCGACAACGTCTTCGGCCCGACGCCGTGCCGCTCGCTCCGCTACTGCAACGGCTGCCGCCAGCCGTTCGAGCAGTTCAAGACGATCTGAGCGGCGAGCGCGTGCTGGTCGGGCTGATCGCCGACACGCACGGCCTCCTGCGACCCGAGGTCGTCGACGCGTTCGCCGGCGTCGAGCACATCCTCCACGCGGGCGACGTCGGCTCACCCGACGTGCTCGACGGCCTGCGGGCAATTGCCCCCGTAACGGCTGTGCGGGGCAACGTGGACGTCGGCCTCGGCCTGCCGGAGGTGGCACGCCGCGAGCTCGCCGGTGTGCGTGTCGTCGTCGTGCACGGCGATCGGGTCGGCTCGCCGACGCCGGAGAAGGTCACAGCGCGATACCCCGGTGCCGATCTCCTCGTGTACGGCCACTCCCACCGCCCGGCGCTCTCGCAGATCGACGACACGGTCGTGGTCAATCCCGGAAGCGCCGGAAGGCGCCGGTTCCGTAACCCCGTCTCGGTGGCGCGAGCCGAGCTCCGTGACGGTGAGGCGAACGTCGTCCTCGTTCCCCTCTAGGCTCGTCACAGCCCTTCGACTCTGGGATAGCGTCCGAGACGTGCGCGTCGAGATCTTCTACTGCCCCGTCTGAAGCGGCTACGACCGCCGGGCCGCGAGTCTCGCGGCCGTGTTGAGCGAAGCAGGGCACGACGCGACGCCGGTCGAGGGTGCGAAATCCCAGTTCGACGTCGTCGCCGACGGCACGCTCGTCTTCTCGAAGCAGCACGAGGGCCGCTACCCCGAGCCGGACGAGGTGGTCGCGGCACTCGCCGCGCTTCCCTCGCCCTAGCGCAGCAGGAACCCCTCGCCCAGGGGGTCGTCCGGGTCGAGCTCGAACGTCGCCCGGCCCGTCCGGAATGCCGATCCCTCGACCTCCGTGACGACCGCCGGCCGGCCGCCGACCTCCGTGTCGCCCACGACGCGCCCGGTGAACTCGGAACCGACGATCGACACGTGGCGGAGGCCGTCGCCTCGCGGAAGGCTCCCCCCGGCGTCGAGGAGCGCGAGCCGCGCCGACGTGCCGGACCCGCACGGCGAGCGGTCGACCTCGCCGTCGGCGAACACGGTCACGTTGCGCTGCACGAGCGGCTCCGCGCCCTCGTCCTGCCAGAAGATCACGCCGTAGACGTCGCGGAGCTCCGGCTCGAGCGGGTGGACGACGTCGTGGGCCTCCTCGAGCTCGGCCTTGATCCGCCGCCCGAGTCCGATCAGCCGCGGCAGCTCGCTCGGCGCGACCCGCTCCTCGAGCGACGCATAGAAGGCGCCTCCGAACGCGACGTCCACCACGCGGCCTCCGGCCTCGAGGCCCTCGGCCCAGACGAAGGACGGCACGTTGCGGAAGCGCACGGAGCGCACGCGGCCCTCCTCGACGCGCGCCCACGTCTCGAGCCGACCGGAGGGGACGTCGACGACGACTCGGGTCTCCCCCTCCCTTCGCTCGACGAGGCCCTCGTCGAGCGCCCACGTCACCAGTGCGATCGTCCCGTGGCCGCACGCGGTGGAGTAGCCCTCGTTGTGGAAGAAGACGACGCCGAGGTCGGCGCCGTCGTCGTTCGGGGGGACGACGTGGCACCCGTACATGTCCGCGTGTCCGCGGGGCTCGAACACGAGCAGCCGGCGGACGTGGTCTGCATGCTCCCGCGCGAAGCGCCTCCGCTCGAGGATCGTCGCGCCCTCGAGCGGAGGGGCCCCGCCGGTGACGATGCGAAACGGCTCGCCGCCCGTGTGGTAGTCGACCGTCTCGACCCGCACCGGGGTCAGTCGTCGGAGAAGCTCGGGTACCGCTGCGTCAGGAGCAGGAGGTACGAGTGCGTCTGCATCACGTACCGCAGGCAGTAGGCCTGCAGGTCCCGCATGCCCTTGTTCGCCTTGCCCGTGAACAGCGCGTAGAACCACGCGAGGACCGCCACGACTCCGGCGACGTTCTGGAGCACGTTCGAGACGATCGCCGCGGGGATCGCGAGGATGATCCGGAAGAGGATCGTCAGCCGGCTCTGCGACGTGGGCGGGGCGATCTCCAGGTCGACGGGGTAGCCGGGCGCTCCCGTGAAGCCGGGATACGGGTCGGCCACGATCCCGAGGTAGGCGAAGACGTGTGTCGAGAAGCGGACGAACGCCGCCATGAACGAGTGCAGCGCGTCGGGCACGCGCCCCGTGATCAGCCCGATGACCCAGGCGACGATCACGGCCAGACCGACGGCAATGCTCCAGAGCATCAGCCAGAGGAAAAGCGGGATCGCGAGGATCAGGCGGAAGAAGACGGTGAGGCGGTTCCGCTCGAGGTCGTCGTCGACGACGAGGTGGATCGGATGGGGGTTCGGCGCGTCGAGCGCCGGAATGGTCTCCGACACGGCAGCTCCCTTCGGTCAGGTGCCGGTGAACGTCGGTGGGCGCTTCTCCAGGAAGGCGTCGACTCCTTCTTCGAAGTCCGCCGTCGCGACCGACGCCTGCTGGAGCGCCGCCTCGAGAGCGAGCTGCTCTTCGAGCGACGCGGCGTACGCATGCTCGAACAGCTGCTTCGTCCTCCCGACGGCGAGCGTCGGACGCGCGGCCCACTCCGCGGCGAGCTCGGCAACGCGCGACTCGAACCCGTCGGCCGGGACCACCTCGGAGACGAGGCCCCAGTCCAGCGCCTCGGCGGCGGACAACCGGGTGTTTGCACACATCCACTCGAAAGCGCGCGCGAAGCCGAGCAGGCGGTGCACGAACCATGTCCCACCCGAGTCCGGGACGAGCCCGATCCCGACGAACCCCGGCACGAAGGTCGCCGCGTCGGACGCGATCCGGATGTCGCACGCGCAGGCGAACGAGAGGCCCGCCCCCGCGGCCGGCCCGTTGACCGCGGCGATCACCGGCTTCTCGAGCGCCCGGACGAGCCGGATGTTCGGGTGGTACGTCGTCTCGAGCGCCTCGCGGATGGAGCCCGAGACCTGGCCGAACTCCTTCAGATCCTGTCCCGCGCAGAAGCCCTTCCCCGCGCCCGTGACGACGACGCAGCGGACGGCCGCGTCCTTCGCCTCGCCGAGCGCCTCGTGGAGCGCCGCGTGCAGGTCGCGGTTGAAGGCGTTGTAGACCTCCGGCCGGTTGAGCGTGATCGTGAGGACCGCGCCGTCACGGCTCGTGAGGACCTCGTCGGCCACCCGCGGAATCTAGCGCGCCTTGCGCGAAGCGAGGAACCGCTGGACGGCGCCCTGGGTCTCGTCGGACAGCATCGAGAGCGCCAGCCAGTCGCGCGCATGCCCGACCGTCTGGTGCCAGGCGAGATCGCGCCAGACGTTGAGGTGCTGCTTGGCATAGCGGGTCGCGTTCGGGAGCTTCCGGGCCAGGCTCTCGACCCAGCCGTCGACGACCGCGTCGAGCTCGGCGGCGGCGACCGCGCGGTTGACGAGCCCCCAGTCCTCCGCCTGCGTCGCCGGGATCTCGTCGCAGAGGAGCACGATCTCTCGCGCGCGCCGGTCGCCGACGAGGAGCGAGAGCCACTGCGTCGCGCCGCCCGCCGGCACCGACCCGTGCTCGAGGCCGACGTGGCGGATGTACGCATCGTCGACCATCACCGCGAGGTCGCACGCGAGCTGGAGCTCGTTGCCGCCGCCGACCGCGATGCCGTTGATCCGCGCGATCGTTGGCTTCCCGAGCTCCCGCAGCCGGTCGTGCATGTCCTTGAACGCGCCGAACCACTTCCAGTACTCCACGGGACGTCCGAGGTAGTCGACGTCCCAGCTCGCGAGGTCGGCGCCGGAGCAGAACGCGCGACCCGTCCCCGTGAGCACCACGGCGCGCACGTCGTCGTCCCATGAGGCGTCCTCGCAGGCCCGAGCGATCTCGCGGAGCATCCGGAAGTCGAAGGCGTTGAGGACGTCCGGGCGGTTCAGGCGGATCGTCGCCCGCGGCGGTGCCTTCTCGTAGACGATGGTCTCGAATCCGAGCTCCTCCGGCGGGAGCGGGCGCGGATGCGTCGGCTCCGGCGCCACTAGGCGAGCTCCGCGAAGGCGACCTCGAACGGGACGCCCATCTCCATCGCGTCCTTCCCCGTCGCCGCGAACTCCGGGGTGCGCGACGCGGTCCGGAACGCGTCCATGTCGGGGAACTCCCACTCCGCGTAGTACCGGTGGCGGGGCTCGCCCATCGGTGCGCCGAAGACCGGGCCGTGGCGGAACGTGGCGCCGGCCACCTGCCGGCAGAGCTCCGCGTGCTGCTCGTAGCGGTCCGCGTCGGGTGCGGACTCGTACAGGACGAAGGCTCGGATCACGTCGGCTCCTTTCACCGGGCTCGCGAGAGCCCCGAGCGTATAGCGTCTCGCTCGGTGGGAGGCGGAACGGGACTCGCGGCGGTGATGGCGCTCCTCGCCGGCCTCGCGGGCTCGGTGCAGGCCGCCGTGATGGGCCGCTTCGGCGAGCGAATCGGGACGGTCGAGGCGCTCGCGTGGGCGTCGCTGCTCTCGCTCGGGCTCGCGCTCGCGGTGCTGCTCGTCGTGCGCCGCGGGCCGGGTGACATCGCCGACGCCTGGTCCTCGCCGAAATGGCTGTGGCTCGGCGCCGTGCTCGGGACCTTCATCGTGTTCACGATCACCGTGGTCTCGCCGCGGATCGGCACAGCCGCGACCATCGGCCTGCTCGTCGCGGGGCAGCTCGCGGCCGGCACGGCGATCGACCGCTACGGGCTGTTCGGGTTCGAGCGGATCGCGCTCACCTGGCCACGCGCGCTCGGGATCGCCCTGCTCGCGGCGGGCGCCCTGCTGACGCTGCGCCGCTGAGCAGCTACTCGACCCAGTCCACGTTCACCGGATCCGGGAACGCGCCGAACTCCTCACCCCGGCGCAGGAGCTCCACGACGGCGGAGCGGCCCTCGTCCCCGTAGTCCTTCGTCAGCTCGTTCACGTACATCGAGACGAACCGGTCCGCGACCGCCGCGTCGATCCCGCGACCGAACTGGAGGGCGTACTCGAGCGCCTCGGCGCGGTTGTCGAGCCCGCACTGGATCGCCTCGCGGAGGACGGCGGAGAGATCGCGGGGACGCTCGACGTCCCGCCGCGCGACGTTGACGCCGAGGGGCAGCGGCAAGCCCGACTCGAGCAGCCACCACTCGCCGAGGTCGAGCACCTTGACGAGGCCGTGCTCGGAGAAGGTCAACTGGCCCTCGTGGATGATCAGCCCCGCCTCGGCGCGGCCGCTCGCGACCTCGTCGGGAATCTGCTCGAACGCGAGCTCCCGGTGCGCGAACCCTCCGAGCACCATCCGCAGCACGAGGAACGCCGTCGTCAGCGAGCCCGGCACCACGATCTCGACCGTGCGCAGGTCCTCGAGCGAGCAGGGCTCGCGCGCGACGACCACCGGGCCGTAGCCGGTCCCGATCGACGCGCCGTGGGGGAGGAGCGCGTAGTCCTCCTGCACGAACGGGTACGCGGCGAGCGAGATCGCGGTCACCTCGAGCCGTGCGGCGCGGGCCCAGTGGTTGAGGGTCTGGATGTCCGCCAGCACTTGCTCGAAGCGGAACCCGCGCGTGTCGACGAGGTCCGTCGTCAGCGCCCAGTACATGAACGCGTCATCGGGGTCGGGGCTGTGACCGACGCGGACGTTCACGAGGGCGCCGACGCTAGCAGGGCGCAGACGGCACACGCGGCAACCGCCCGTACACTCGCGGGGTGGCGCGAACGACCCTGAGTGACGCGATCCAGGACTACCTGCGCGAGATCTACAAGCTCGGAGAGACCGGGGATCGCGTCTCGACCACCGCGCTCGCGCGCGGGATGGGGGTCTCGCCCGCGTCGGCGAGCGCGATGGTGAAGAAGCTCGCCGCGCTCTCCCTCGTCGTCCACGCGCCCTACAAGGGCGTCTCCCTGACACCCGAGGGCGAGCGCGTGGCGCTCGAGGTGATCCGGCACCATCGCCTGCTCGAGCTCTACCTCGCGGAGACGCTCGGGATCCACGTCGACGAGGTGCACGACGAGGCCAATCGCCTGGAGCACGTCCTCTCGGAGGAGCTCGAAGCGCGGATCGACGAGACGCTGGGCTTTCCGACGCACGACCCGCACGGCGACCCGATCCCGGACGCGAACCTCGAGTGGCCGGACGCGCCGGCGCTCCGCGCTCGCTCGTCCTAGAAACTACGATCTCCGCATGGCGTTCAAGGACCTCTTCTCGTTCCTCTTCCAGCGCTCCGGCGCGGAGGAGCGCGTCGCGCAGTACGTGATCCGCGAGCACGAGCGCGGCCGGGCGCTCGCGGAGATCCTCGAGGACAAGTACGTCGTGAACCGCCTGCCGAGCCCGGCGCAGCGGGCGAGGCTTCTCGACAGGCCGGAGATCCTCCACGCGGTCGGCAGCGAGCAGGCGGAGGCGGCGAAGGTCGTCGTCGGCGAGCCGCCGGGCTCGGCCTAGCCGTACCCGCGGAGGAACCGCTCGACCACGTCGAGCGCGACGGCGACGTCCGCTTCCTCGACCGACTCGCGCGGGTCGTGGCTGATCCCGCCGGCGCAGCGGACGAAGAGCATCGCCGCCGGGCAGACGCGGGAGAGCACGACCGCGTCGTGGCCCGCGCCGCTGACGAGCGTCCTGACCGGCTGGCCCGTTGCGTCGATCGCCTCTTCGAGGCGGCGCCGCAGATCGGGCGCCAGCGCGACCGCGGGCGTGTCGTACCGCGGTGTCCACGTCGCCTCCACCCTGCGCGCCGATGCGATCCGCTCGACCTCCGCTCGGATGGCCTCGGCCGCGCGCACGCGGACGGCATCCTCCGGGTGGCGCACGTCGAGCAGCACGCGCGCTTCGCCCGGCACGACGTTGCCCACGTTCGGGGAGTGCGCCATCGCGCCGACCGTCGCGACCAGCCCCTCGGTGCTCCGGCCGACCCGCTCCACAGCGAGCACGACCTCGGCCGCCGCGGCAAGCGCATCGCGCCGGGCAGTCATCGGCAGCGTCCCGGCATGCCCGGCCTCTCCCAGGATCACGACGCGGATGCGCGTCTGGCCCGCGACGGCAGAGACGACGCCGACCGGGACGTCCTCCCGCTCGAGGACCGGCCCCTGCTCGATGTGCACCTCGAGGTAGCCGGCGAGCTGCGGTGCGGGGGACCCGATCGCCGCCTCGGGGTCGCCGCCCGCGGCGGAGATCGCGTCGCCGAGCGTGATCCCGTCGGCGTCGGCGAGCTCGAGCCAGTCGCGTTCGAAGCTACCGGTGTAGGCCGCCGAGCCGAGGTACGAGGTGCCGAATCGGGTGCCTTCCTCGTCGGCGAACGCCACGACCTCGACCGGCACCGAGGGCTGCGTTCCTCCGGCCGACAGGCGCTCGACGGCCGCGAGCGCGACGAGGACCCCGAGCGGCCCGTCGTAGCGTCCGGCATTCGGGACGGTGTCGAGGTGCGAGCCGAGGGCGAGGGGCGGCGCGCCGCCGCCCGTGCTGCCGATCACGTTGCCGACCGGATCGCGCCGCACGGTCAGCCCGGCGTCCTCCATCCAGCCCGTGACGCGATCCGCGGCCTGCGTCAGCGCGGGCGTGGCGAAGCGCCGGACGAGCCGGTCGGGCTCCTCGCTGATCGCGCCGAGCTCGTCGGCGCGCGCGAGCACCTCCGCTGCCGTTCCGGCCACGACGCCGGACGATAACGTCCGCCCGCATGCGGACGCTCTTCGCGAACGGCTGGGTCGTGACCATGGACGAGGCCGGCACCGAGCACCCGCGAGGCTGGGTGCTCGTGGAGAACGGGGTCGTCGTCTCCGTCGGTGGCGCGGCCGAGCCCGGCGGGGACGACGTGGAGCGCGTCGATCTCGGGGGCGCGGTCGTCACGCCAGGCCTCGTCAACACGCACCACCACCTCTGTCAGACGCTGACCCGCGCCCGGGCCCAGCAGGCCGACCTCTTCACCTGGCTCCGGGAGCTGTACCCGGTGTGGGCAGGGCTCGACGCCGAGGCCGAGTACGCGGCTGCGCGCACGGGGCTCGCCGAGCTGGCGCTCTCCGGCTGCTCGACGGTCTTCGATCACCACTACGTCTTCCCGCGCGGACGTGCGGGGATCGTCGAGGCCGAGGTCCAGGCCGCACGCGAGCTCGGCGTGCGGATCGTCGCATCGCGCGGATCCATGGATCTCGGGATCTCGGACGGCGGCCTCCCGCCCGACGACCTCGTCGAGGAGCTCGACGCGATCGTCGCGGACACCGAACGGCTCCATGCGGAGCTGCACGAGGCGGAACCGGGGGCCCGCGTGCAGATCGCGGTCGCGCCCTGCTCGCCGTTCTCCGTGACCGGCCGGCTGATGGAGGAGTCCGCGGCGCTCGGCCGCCGCCTCGGCTTGCCGCTCCACACGCATCTCGCCGAGACGGTGGAGGAGGAGGGATACTGCCGCGAGCTCTACGGATGCACTCCGGTCGAGTACCTCGACCGGCTCGGCTGGCTCGCCGACGACGTCTGGTGCGCGCACTGCGTCCACCTCGCGACGCCGGAGATCGCACGATTCGCCGAGACCGGGACCGGCGTGGCGCACTGCCCGACCTCCAACCTCCGCCTCGGAGCGGGTGTCGCACCCGTCCGCGACCTGCTGGACGCCGGCTGCCGCGTCGGGTTGGGCGTCGACGGCTCCGCCTCGAACGAGCGGAGCGACCTCTTCACCGAGGTGAAGCAGGCGCTCCTCGTCGCGCGCGGGCGCGGCGGCCCCGAGGCGATGACGGCGAGGGACGCCCTCCGGCTCGCGACACGCGGTGGGGCCGACGTGCTCGGGCGGGACGACATCGGTGTGCTCGAGCCGGGTCGGCAGGCCGACCTCGCGGTCTGGGCGGTCGACGGGCTCGAGCTCGGCGGTGCCGACGACCTCGTCGCAGGCCTGGTCTTCGCCGGCCCGCACCGCGTCGAGCGGCTCGTCGTCGGCGGCGATGACGTGGTGCGTGGCGGTGCCCTCGTTCACGCGGACGAGGGCGAGATCGCACGCGCTCATCGTGCCCAGGCGAGAAGATTCACGGCGTGAGCTGCTCCCTCTCCACCCACGTGCTCGACACGGCCGCCGGACGGCCTGCCGCGGGGGTGGCGGTCGAGCTGGCGCGAGACGGCGGAGTCGTGGCGTCCGCGGAGACGGACGCCGACGGCCGCGCGCGCCTCGCAGACGGGCTCGAACCGGGCCAGTACGCCCTCGCGTTCACGCCGCCCTCCCCCTTCTTCCGCCGCGTCGAGCTGACGGTCGAGCTCGAGGACGGCCACTACCACGTCCCGCTCCTCGTCTCGCCCTACGGCATCGCAAGCTATCGGGGGAGCTAGCCGACCTTGGACGATCGCGTGCCCGACGCGGCGAGGGAGAACGAGCCGTCGCGGCCGGAGGCCGGCTTCGCCGGTCGGGAGGCCAACAGCGGAAGGCCTGGGCGCGACGCAGAGGAGGGGGCTCGTGGGGAAACCAAGGGTTCCCCCACGCGAGAGCTACCGCGGCAGCTGAGCGAGGAGGAGCTCGCGGAGCTGTTCGAGGGGCGGACCGCCTTCGTCGAGCGTCTCGCGGCGGAGCCCGACCCACTCGTCCGCGCCCGGACGCTCGTCCACGAGCTACCGGACGACGAGAAGCGCGAGGTCCTGAACGCGCACCCGGCGATCGGCCAGAAGAAGGGCCTGTCCAAGCGCTCCGCGGCCGAGCAGGGCGCGGACGTCGACCCCGAGGTGATCGCGGAGCTCCTGCGGCTCAACTCCGCCTACGAGGCGCGTCACGGCTTCCGGTTCTGCGTGTTCGTGGACCGGCGCCCGAAGCGGGAGATCCTCGACGTCCTTCGCGCGAGGATCGACAACCCCACCGATGCCGAGCTCGAAACCGCGCTCGACGAGCTGGTCTCGATCGCGGAAGACCGCTGGCGGCGGGGATGACGGCAACGCTGCCGCTCGCGATCTCGGACGCCCTCCGCGACTGGCTCGACCTCTCGCTGCGCTGGCTCCACGTGATCGCCGCGATGGCGTGGATCGGCACGTCGTTCTACTTCGTGCTCCTCGACCAGTCCCTGCGGCAGCCGAAGGAGCAGGTTGACCGTGACGCGGGCGTCGGCGGCGAGCTCTGGGAGGTGCACGGCGGCGGCTTCTACCACGTGCAGAAGTACGTCGTCGCGCCGCCGCGGCTTCCCGACCACCTCGCGTGGTTCAAGTGGGAGGCGTACACGACATGGCTCTCCGGCTTCGGGCTGATGATCGTCCTCTACTACCTCGAGGCCTCGAGCACGCTCGTGAAGCCAGGCAGCGGCCTCGACCCGTGGGTCGCCGTCGTGATCTCGCTCGCGCTCCTCGCCGCGGCGTGGATCGCGTACGACGTCCTCAACCGGGTCGTCTCGGACGGGCGCGTCCTCTGGCCGGTCATGTTCGTCCTCGTCGCGCTCGCGGCATGGGGCTCGTACGAGCTCTTCGCTCCGCGCGCGGCATGGCTGCAGGTCGGGGCGATGATCGGCACGGTGATGGCGGCGAACGTCTTCGTCGTGATCATCCCCGCGCACTGGGAGCTGATCCGCGCGAAGGAGGCAGGCCGCGAGCCCGACCCGGCGCCGGCCCTTCAGGCGAAGCAGCGGTCGGTCCACAACAACTACCTCACGCTGCCCGTCCTCCTGACGATGCTCGCGGGCCATTTCCCCTTCGCGTACGGCGCGGACAACGCGTGGCTCGTGCTCGTCGTGCTGATGGTGATCGGCGGCTGGGCGCGCCTGTTCTTCAACCTCCGCCATGCCGGCACGACCCACTGGTGGATGCCGGTCGCGGGCCTCGTCGCGTTCGTCGCGCTCGCAGTCGTCGTCGACCGCTCGGAGGACTCGACGGCGCCCGCGGCGACCTCCGCGGGCCTCGCCCAGGGACGGCAGGTGTTTCTCTCGGCCGGGTGCGCCGGCTGCCACACCCTGGCCGACGCCGGTGCGACCGGCACCGTCGGGCCGAACCTCGACGCGGCGCAGCCTTCGGCCCCGCTCGTCGCCGAGCGCGTGCGGGACGGCAAGGGCGTGATGCCGTCGTTCGCCGGAGAGCTCGACGAGGCCGAGATCGCCGCGGTCGCCGCGTACGTCTCGAGCGCGGCGACGGGCTAGGATCCGCGCCCATGCTGAGGATCAGCGCAGGCGGGTTCGACTTCGTCGCGCATCTCGAGGAGGAGGCGGCGCCGGCCACGGTGGCCGCATTCCGCGGGTTGCTGCCCCTCGAGTCGCGGATCATCCACGTCCGGTGGAGCGGCGAGGCGGGATGGATCCCGTTCGGCGACCTCGATCTCGGCCTCGGCCCCGAGAACGCGACCTGCTACCCGAACCCGGGGGAGATCGTGCTCTACCCGGGCGGCGTCTCGGAGACGGAGATCCTTCTCGCCTACGGCTACGTGAGCTTCGCCTCGAAGGCCGGCGCACTCGCGGGCAACCACTTGGCGACGATCGTCGAGGGGAACGAGAACCTTCGTCCGCTCGGCGTCAAGTTCCTCTGGGAGGGCGCGCAGGAGATCGTCCTCCGCGAGGATTGAGCGTCAGAGCTCGACGCCGACGCCCCGCTCGCGCGCCAACCTGACGGCCTCGTGGCCGATCGCGACGTCCCAGGCCGCGATCCCGTTCGACTTGAACACGACGATGTCGCCGTCGGACTGGCGGCCCGGCAACTCGCCCGCGACGATCGAATGGAGCTCCTGCACCTCGAGCCAGTCGAGCTGCCCGGCGGCGACCGGCTCGATGAGATCTCCGGACTCGAGGCGTGCGTCCTCGAGCGAGTCGCAGCAGACGAGCGTCGCCCGGGCGACGACCCGCGAGTCGAGCTCTCGCGCCCTCGCGTAGTTCGCGCCGATCGCGCAGACGAGCGCGCCGTCGGACAGCCAGTCGCCGCGCAGGACGGGGTCCTTCGACGTCGTCGCGGTGACCACGATGTCGCAGCCGCCGGCGTCGGCCGGGCTCTCCGCGACCTCGGCGACGTGGCGCTCGGCAAACGCGGCCGTCCGCTCGGCGGACCGGCCGGAGACGACGACCCGCTCGATCGAAGGCACCGCCCGGCGGATCGCCGCGAGCTGGGACTCCGCCTGCCATCCGGCCCCGATCAACCCGAGGCTCGTCGCGCCGGGACGCGCGAGGTACTTCGCCGCGACGGCGCTCGCGGCGCCCGTGCGCACCTGGCCGAGCCGGTCGGCCGCGATCGTCGCGACGAGCGAGCCGTCGCCGATGTCGAACAGGCAGACGACGAACGTCAGGGCGCCCCCGACGACCGTGTAGCTCTTGAGCCCCGCGACGCCGAGCCCGCGGTCGGCCGCCGCCATCACCGCGAAGTAGCCGTCGTCGAGCCCGAACCGCCGCCTGGGCATCAGCTCCACCTGTGTCGCGGCGATCCTCCGGAAGCACTCCTCCAGCGTGTCGATCCCGTCGCCCGGCGCGAGGATGGACGAGACGTCGTCCTCCGAGAGCCAGAGCGGCATGGCGGGAGTCTAGGGCCGGAGCGCCGGCTACACTTCTCGCTTCCCGAGCGCCCGTAGCTCAGGGGATAGAGCGCTGCCCTGCGGAGGCAGAGGTCGCACGTTCGAATCGTGCCGGGCGCATTTCGTCATGCCGGCCCCCGGCCGCGCAGCCTGCCGGTCAGCCGCGTGACCACGCGGTCGAGCCGCCCCGGTTCGTTCCGCCGGCGGAGCACGTACGTCGTCCCTCTCGACGTCAGCGCACACGCTTCCTTGGTCACCACCCAGCCTGCGTGTTCGCTGACGTCGTAGAAGTAGGCCTCGCGGAATCCCAGCTCCAGCCAGCCGTACCGTCGCATCGCGTAGAGGGACAGGAGGTCGCACCTGGGGCCCCAGGCGAAAGGAATCGTCGGCTCCCAGTAACTGCCCGGTTCGATGATGGGCTCGCCCGCGATCGCCACGACCCCGGAGTCGGAGACCACCGTGTGCAGGCGGCGAAGGAGCTCCGCGTGATCGAGGCTGTGGTGGAAGGCCTCGAAGAAGAGCACGGCGTCGTACCTCCTGCCGGGCTCGGGAACGTCGCCGAACTCGCCGACCCTGGCCGTGATGGGGACACCCAGCCGGCTGCACTGCTCCTCGATCGCCTCGATGTAGACGGGCTCGATGTCGACCACGCTGACGTCGAGCCCGTGACGTGCGAGCGCGACGGAGAGCTGCCCTCCGCCGGGCCCGTACTCGAGTATGGAGCCGCCCGGCGGGATTGCGAGGACGCGCATGACGTACCCCCACGCGATGAAGTACTCGCCGATCGCATCGCTGGCGCCGTTGCCGAAGGGAGGCGGCTGCGCGACGACGTCGAGCCCCCGCTCGTCCAGATAGCCGGCGCGCTCGCTCTCGGCGGGCGTGTACCGCTCCCGACCCGTGATCCTGGAGTGGAGCCGGACCATCTCGGCGCGATACTCCGCACCGAACGGATCGAGATCGAGAGGCTCCGACGTGTCGTAGTAGTAGTCGCAGAGCAAGGCGACGCGATCTGCGTCGGTCTCGCAGCGCTCCGCCCGCTCGAAGACGTCGTCCACTTCCTCCCACGAGTGGAGTGCTGTGAGCGTGGGGGCGTTCATCACGGTCCGGAGGAGACCTGCGGCGAGGGACCCTAACGAATGCGTGCGGGCCGCGACTTCGGGTGCGGCGCCGCCCGCGCCGGGACGCCCGTAGGATCGACCCCGTGAGTGCCGAGGGCGAGATCGACGTTCTCGTCCGCGAACGGTTCTTCCCTGGGGCCGCGGCCGGCGTCTTCCTCGACGTGGGCGCCGCCGGGCCCGACTTCCTGTCCGTCAGCCGTCTGTACCGGCAGCTGGGATGGCGGGTGATCGCGATCGAGCCGAATCCGCTGTTCTGCGAGGCGCACCGCGCGGCGGGACACGACGTGCTCCAGTACGCGTGCGCCGATCGCGACGAGGACGGCGTCGAGTTCGAGGTCGTCGACTCGCACGGCGCGGTGTACGAGGGAGGCCCGGTGTCGTTCGAGTCGATGTCGTCGCTGGCCATCAAGCCGCGATACCGCGCTCTGCGCGACGAGCACCTCGACGTGCGCCGGATCACGGTCAACGTGCGCCGCCTGGACACGATCCTGGCCGAGCACGCGCCCGACGTCGATCGCCTCGACGTCGTCTCGGTCGACGTGGAGGGGTGGGAGCTCGAGGTGCTGGACGGGCTCTCGTTCGATCGGTTCCAGCCGTCCGTGGTGATCGTGGAGAACCTGTTCGCCGACCCGGCCTACGGTGACGCGATGGATCGACGAGGCTACGCCCTCTGGCGGCGAGTTCCCCCCAACGACGTCTACGTCCCGGGCCGATCCGCCCCACTCGGTTCGTGACACATCTCCGCTTCACCGGGAGCGCCACCGCAGACGAGTTTCGCGCGGCCGTCTCGGCTGTCTCCTACTGGTACCACAGCTTCCGGTTCACCAACGGTTACGAGGTCCGCGGTGATTACGACATCGCCCCCAACGTCCACGAGTACGGCTTCGGCGACGTCGCCGGCCTGGACGTCCTCGACGTCGGCTCCGCATCCGGCTGGTTCTCCGCCTGGCTGGAACAGCAGGGCGCCCGGCTCACGACGTTCGACCTGGTCGGCACACGACAGCTCGACACCTACGGCGAGTTCGGACGGGCAGTCGGCGGACAGCCGGACGCCGAATGGGTGAAGGGCGCCACCGTCATGGGCGAGCTGCTCGGCTCTCGAGCCGAACGGTTCTACGGCCGCATCTACGAGCTGCCTCAGGTGCTCGGCGACCGGAAGTTCGATCTCGTCTTCATGGGGGCGTTGCTCCTGCACCTGCGCGACCCGATCGGCGCCCTGATGGCCGCACGCTCCGTCTGCCGCGCGAGGCTGATCGCGACGACATGGTTCATCCCGGACGAGCCGCTCCGCAGCGAACCGCGCCCCATCTGCGACCTGCCGGCGCTGGACGACACGCCGGCCGGTCGCAATGTCTGGTGGCGGCCGAACCGCAGCGCATGCCGACTCTGGCTCGAAGCGGCCGGGTTCTGCGACGTCGACGTCGGCCGCACGGTGACCCTGACCGCGGACACCGTCGACGCCGCGCACTTCAACTCGACGCAGACACTGCTCCTGGCGCACGGCCACGTCTGACCGACGGCCGCCGCGCGCGCGGCGGCCCGTGGTCATGCTGCCGCGACCGTCCGCGCGACCCTGCCGTCGGGGAGTGCGAGCGCGACGTCCGCGGGAACCTCGCGGCGGACGTACGCGAGCGCGACGATGCCTCGCTCGGCGTCGCGGGCGGCGCTCGTGATCCGCCCGACGGCCTTTCCCTCGTGCACGAGCTCGGCGTCGTACGCGGGGAGCTCCCCGTCGTCGAGGACGACGAGCCGAATGCCACGGTTCGGGTGGCCGCGGAAATGGAGCCGCGCGACCGGCTCCTGACCGGGGTAGCAGCCCTTCGTGAAGCTGATCGCGCGCTGCTCGAGCCCCGCCTCCGCGGGCATCACGCGGTCGTCGAGCTCGCGGCCGAGCCGCGGCGTTCTCGCGAGGATGCGCAGCCGCTCCAGCTCGTCCTCGGCGATCGGCTCGGCGCCGTCCGGCGCGTCGGCGTCGACGAGCTCGACCGCCGGAATGCCATAGTCGTCGTTCGCGACGGCGTCCTGCCGATCGGACAGGTCGTCCGCGCCGAGCACGACGACGGACCGGTGCTCCTCGACCACGATCTCGCACTTCGCCGCAAAGCGGGCACGTAGCAGCTCGCGCGCGAGCCGGTCGCCGGCCTCGGCCTCCGTCAGGAGCAGGAAGGCGTCGTCGGCACGGCGCCACACGGTCATCGGAGCGACGATCCGCGCCTTCGGCGTCAGGAGGAGCGCCTCGCACGACGCCCCGACCGTCAACGTCTCGACCTCGTTCGACACCATCCGGTTGAGGTAGGCGGCGGCCTCCGGTCCGCTCACGGAGACGTAGGCCCTGGGCCGCTGCGCTGCCTGTAACGTCGTGACGGCCATCGAGACGAGGGTAGCGAGCATGTTCAGGAGCAGAGCGGAGCGCAAGGTCGCGGAGGCGGGCTACGACCCCGCGCGCCTGCCACCGGGCCAGTACCTCACCGAGAAGTGGCCTGTCCTCCATGCCGGCGACGTGCCGGACTACCCGGCCGACCTCGCGGGATGGGACTTCCGCATCTACGGCGAGGTCGAGCACCCGTTGACGCTGACGTCGGACGAGCTCGACGCGCTGCCGAAGGAGTCCGTCGTCCAGGACATCCACTGCGTCACCCGCTGGAGCAGGTTCGACGCGGAGTTCACGGGAGTGCCGTGGGCGGTCATCCGCGAGCGCGTTTCGCCGCTCCAGTCAGCACACTTCGCGATCGCGCACGCGGAGGCGGGATTCACGGCCAACGTGCCCGCGTCCGCGCTCGAGCTCGAGGGCGCGCTGCTCGTGACGCACGCGGACGGCGAGCCGCTCGCGCCCGAGCACGGTTGGCCGCTCAGGCTCGTCGTCCCGGGGCGCTACTTCTGGAAGAGCGCGAAGTGGCTCCGCGCGATCGAGCTCCGGGCGACCGATGCACCAGGCTTCTGGGAGCGCTACGGGTACCACAACGACGCCGATCCGTGGAAAGAAGAGCGGTACGCCTTCTGAGGACGCCGTCTTGCCGTGGCGAATCCCTCTTTCGAGGGACGAAGGGTTCTGTCGCGGACGCCGAATGAGATAGCACCCACCCTCCCCAGTACCACCGAGACGGCCGCTCCCCCAAGCGGCCGTCTCTCTTTCTTGTCGCGAAGCAGGGGATCCGCAGGAGCGGATCCCTGCCGCGAAACCCCCCGCCTTCGGCGGGGTACACCCTGAAGCGGCCCACTTCGTGGCCGGAAACCTGTCGGCGGCCTATTCTTCTTGTCGCGAAGCAGGGGATCCGCCGGCGAATCAGTCGGGCTCGAGGTCCTCGCGCAGCTCTGCGGCGAGTGCCGTGACGCTCGTCCCCTCGCGCGGCGCGACGAAGATCGTGTTGTCACCGGCGATCGTGCCCGCGATCCCCGCGTGCCGGCCCTCGTCGATGGCCTGGGCGAGTGCGCTCGCGTACCCCGACGGGGTGGTCACCACGACGAGCGGACCCGCGCGCTCGACCGCGGTCGCGTAGCGGCGTAGCGCGACGCCGATCGCGCGACGCCGGTCGGCGTCGTCCGCGCCCGGGGCCGCGTAGACGAGTCTTCCGGACGGCGCACGCACCTTCACGAGGCCGAGCTCGTGGACGTCCCGCGAGACCGTCGTCTGCACGACCTCGTGGCCCTCTTCCCGCAGCGCCTCGACGAGGGCGGACTGCGTCGCGATCGCGCGGTCGCGCACGAGCCGGAGGATCGCCTGCTGGCGGACGCGGTTCGTGCTCACCGGAGCACGTCGCCGAGGATCGCGAGCGCCTGGTCGATCTCTGCCTCGGAGACGACGAGCGGCGGAAGCAGCCGGAGGACACCGGGAGGAGCGCCGGCGGTCAACACGAGCAGACCCGCCTCGCGACACGCGTCGACGACGGGCGCCACCTCGCGGTCGAGAACCGCGGCGACCATCAGCCCCCGCCCGCGGAGGTGCTCCACGCCGGACAGGCCCGAGAGCCCGGTCACGAGCTGCCTCCCGCGTTCCAGGACGTCTGCCAGCAGCTCGTCGTCGATCGACTCGACCACCGCGCAGGCCGCGGCGCACGCGACGGGATTCCCGCCGAACGTCGCGCCGTGGTCGCCCGGCCCGACGGCATCCGCCGCGCCCGGACGGACGAGGAGCGCGCCGACCGGCAGCCCGTTCCCGAGTCCCTTCGCCAGGGTCACGAGGTCCGGTTCGAGACCGAGCTGCTCGTAGGCGAAGAACGTCCCGGTGCGACCGACACCGGTTTGCACCTCGTCCACCCAGAGCAGGGCGCCGACCTCCCGGGCGATCTCCGCCGCGGCGTGGACGAAGCCTTCCTCGAGCGGGACGATCCCGCCCTCGCCGAGCACGGGCTCGAGGACGATCGCGGCGAGATCGGCGCCGGGCGAGACCGCGGCCTCGAGCGACTCCACGTCGTTCGGCCTGGCGAACGACACGCCCGGCACGAGCGGCCCGAAGCCTTCCCACTTGCCGGGCTGGCCCGTGACGGAGAGCGCGCCGATCGTCCTGCCGTGAAAGCTCTCCTCGAGCGCGACGAGCTGCGTGCGACCCGTCGCCTTGCGCGCGACCTTCAACGCCGCCTCGTTCGCCTCCGCACCCGAGCTGCAGAAGAACGCCTGAGCGCCGCCCATCCGCGCCGAGAGCAGCTCCGCGAGCCGCAGCATCGGCTCGGTCCAGTAGAGGTTCGACGCGTGCCAGAGCGCGTCGAGCTGCGCGTGTGCGGCCGCGGTCACGACCGGGTGCCGGTGCCCGAGGGCCGTCACCGCGATTCCGCCGCCGAAGTCGAGGTACGCCTTGCCCGTGTCGTCCCACACGCGGCAGCCCTTCCCGCGGACGAGCGTCAGATCCGCACGGGCGTACGTCGGGAGAACGGTGTTGCGGTCGAGCGCGGCGGGGGCGATGCCCCGCCCGGAGGTCACGCCGGCACCTCGGTCGAACCGATCGAGGCCCGAACGCCGCCGCGGGCGGCGCGCACCGCCGCGACGAGCTTCGGGACGATTCCCCCTTCGAACTCGCCGGCGTCGAGCGCCGCCTCCGCCTCGTCGGCCGGGAGGACAGCGGCGACGGCGCCCTCGACGAGGACGCCCGGCACGTCGCTGACGAAGACGATCCGCTCGGCGCCGAGCCCGACCGCGAGCGCTGCGGCGGCCTCGTCGGCGTTGACGTTGAGCGGCCCGAGTGCGAGCGGCGAGACCACGGGCACCCGCCCGGCGGCAAGGGCGTCGAGGATCGCGGCGGGAGCGCTCGGCTCCGGCTCCCCCACCAGGCCGAGCTCCGGCACGTGACGTGCACGGAGCCCGATCTCGTCTCCTCGCAGCGGTACGGCGTCCGGTCCGATGGCCGCGCATACCTCTGCGTTCACGGCGTCGAGCGAGTCGCTCACGACCTCGAGCACCTCGGGTGTCGTGACGCGACGACCGCGGACGAAGCGCGGCTCGATCCCGCGTCGCGCCGTCTCCGCGCTGATCTGCGGGCCCGCGCCGTGGACGACCACAGCCGCACCGCCGACCTGCGCGAGCGCGTCACGCACCGCGCCGGTTGCGATACGGCCGCCGAGCTTCAGCACCACGAGCCCGCTCACGTCGTGTACTCCGCGTTGAGGCGCACGTAGTCGTACGAGAGATCCGAGGCGAGATAGGCGCACTCGCCGTCGCCGAGGCCGAGATCGAGCTCGATCGTGGCGTCGCCGCCCTCGAGTGTCGGGACGAGGCCGGTTGGCGCCCCGCCGTCGAACACCGCCGTGCCGTCGAACGAGACGCGCAGCCGCTCGGGGTCGAGCTCGGCGAAGCCGCCGTTCCACGGCGCCGAGCCGGCGGCGGCGAGCACGCGTCCCCAATTCGGGTCGCGCCCGAAGGCGGCGGTCTTCACGAGCGGGGACGTCGCCACCCGCAGCGCGATCGCGCGCGCCTGCTCGTCGGTCGACGCCCGTCGGACGACGATCTCGAGCACGACGGTCGCGCCCTCTCCGTCCGCGACGATCTGGCGGGCGAGGTCGGCGCAGACCTCCTCGAGCGCGGCGGCGAACGACGCGTCGGTCGCGCGGTGGGTGTGTCCGTCGGCGCGTCGGGCGAGCAGCACGACCGCGTCGTTCGTCGAGCAGTCGCCGTCGACCGAGATCCGGTTGAACGTCCGCTCGACCGCCGGGCGGAGGAACTCGTCCGCCTCGCCCTCGTCCAGCGGGTGGTCGGTCGTGACGACGGCGAGCATCGTCGCGAGCCGCGGATGGATCATCCCGGCGCCCTTCGCCATCCCACCGACCGTGAAGCCGTCGCGCGCTGCGACCGCCGTCTTGGGGCTCGCGTCCGTCGTCAGAATCGCCTCGGCCGCCGAAGGGCCGCCGCCGGGGGAGAGTGCGACCGCGGCCTCGTCGACGCCTGCGAGCAGCTTCGCCATCGGTAGCCGAGGACCGATGACGCCGGTCGAGAGCACGAGCACTTCCTCTGGCGAAAGCCCGAGCCGCGCGGCGACGTGGGCCGCCGTGTGCTCCGCGTCCTCCTCGCCCGCGCTCCCCGTCGCCGCGTTCGCGACGCCCGCGTTCACGACCACGGCCTGGGGCTGCACGGCCGCCAGATGGCGGCGCGAGACGGTGACCGGGGCGGCCTGGACGCGGTTCGTCGTCCACATCGCGCAGCCGACGGCGGGGGCAAGGGAGCGGACGAGGGCGACGTCCGGCTTGCCCGAGGGCCGGATCCCCGCGCTGACCCCGGCGGCCGCGAAGCCGGGCGCGGCCGTGACCGACATCAGACGAGCACTCCCTCGAGCCGCAACCCCGCAGTCTCGGAGAGGCCGAAGAGGAGGTTCAGGTTCTGGATTGCCTGGCCCGCTGCGCCCTTGCCGAGGTTGTCGAGCGCGCAGATGACCATCGTCCGATCGGTGTGACGATCTTCGAAGACGCCGATCTCCGCGCCGTCGGTGTGCTGGACGCGCGCGAGCTCGGGCGAGACGCCCTCCGGCAAGACGCGGACGACGTGGCTCGTGGCGTAGTGCTCCTCGAGCAACTCGCGCAGGTCCGGGCCCGTCGAGCGCACGTTGCACGTCGCGAGGAGCCCCCGCCTGACGGGCAGGAGGTGCGGCGTGAAGGAGACCGGGAATCCGAGCGCCTGCGCGATCTCCGGGACGTGTTGATGCGCGCCGACGCGGTAGGGCGTGACGTTCTCGAGGACGAAGCCCGCGTGCGTCGACGGCTTCAGGCCCCGCCCGGCGCCGGTCATCCCGGACATCGCGTCGACCACGACCGTCTCCCGGTCGATCGCGTCCGCGATCGGGCCGAGGGCGAGCAGGACGGCGGTCGCGTAGCAGCCGGGATTCGCGACCAGACGGCCCTCGGGAGGCGACAGCTCGGGCAGGCCGTACGACCAGTCGCCGAGCCCACCCGGTGAGGGATGCGCGAAGCCGTACCACTCCTCGTACTGCGCAGGGTCGGCGAGCCGGTGGGCGCCCGAGAGGTCGATCACCACGCCACGGGACGGCGATGCGAGCGCGGCCGCCTCCTCGTGCGGCAGGCACAGGATCGTCACGTCCGCCTCGCACGCGAGGGCCGCGGCGTTCGTGATCAGCCGCGGCACGCGCCTCCCGCCGTTCCGATTGAGGCGCGGGTCGAGCGCGGTCGCGTCCTGGCCGGCGAGCGAGTCGGAGCCCACGGCGTAGAGCTCGAGCTCCGGATGGCCGAGGACACGGTCGAGCGTCTCCTGGCCGGTGTACCCGGCCGCACCGACGAGGCTGACGTACGGCATTCGCATAGTATGCATGAAATCACGAATTACGCTGTGGCTCTGCTCTCGTCCGGCTCCACCGCGACGAGGCTCGCGCGCGGAACGAGGCGCCGGAAGCGGCCCAGCGACTCGTCCATGCGCTCCAGCAGCGCCGTCGCGCGCGCCGAGCCGGTCGCCCGCACGTGGCGCTCGAGCAGGGCGACGAGGCGATCCCGGTCGCCCCGCTCGAGCGGCGCGAGCTCGACGAGCTCCGTGTTCACGAGGCGCTCGTCCGGGTCGAGGAGGAACGCCTCGCCGCCGGTCATTCCCGCGCCGAGGTTGCGTCCGTGCGGGCCGAGCACGACCACGGTGCCCCGGGTCATGTACTCGCAGGCATGGTCGCCGGCGCCCTCGACCACGGCGACGGCGCCGGAGTTCCGCACGGCGAAGCGCTCGCCGGCGGCGCCCGCGCAGTAGAGCTCGCCGCCCGTCGCGCCGTAGAGGACGGTGTTGCCGACGAGGCAGGGATCGCCCGCGTCGTCGGCCGGAGCCGACACGACGATCCGCCCCCCGGACATGGCCTTGCCGACGTAGTCGTTCGCCTCGCCGACGAGCTGGAGCTCGACGCCCGCGGTGAGAAACGCACCGAAGCTCTGGCCTGCGGCCCCCTCGAAACGCGCGCGGACGCGGCCGGCCGGCAGGCCGGAGCCCACCGCCCGGGCGATCGCGCCGCCGAGCCGGGCGCCGATCGCGCGGTCGCCGTTCCGGATCTCGAAGGCCGGCTCGACGAGCCGTGCGCCGCTGATCGCGGCCTTGCCCTGTGCGTGGAGGAGGGCGCCGAGGCGGTCGCGCTCGTCGGGCACGACGTCGCCTACGTACCGCACCGGACCGGCCCCGGCGCGGGCGAGGAGGCGCCGCAGGTCGAGCGCGTCGGCCGAGGGGTCGCCGGTCCGCCGCTGGCGCAGGAGGTCGGTGCGGCCGACTGCCTCGTCGAGCGTCCGGAGGCCGAGGCTCGCGAGCAGCCGGCGCACCTGGAGCGCGACGAAGCGGAGGTAGGCCTCGACCATCTCCGGCGTGCCGGCGAACTTCTCGCGCAGCTCCGGCCGCTGGCTGGCGATCCCGACCGGGCACGTATCGAGGTGGCACGAGCGCACCATCAGGCAGCCCTCGGCGAGGAGGAGCGCGGTTCCGAAGGAGAACTCGTCGGCGCCGAGGAGCGCCGCGACGACGACGTCGCGTCCGGTCTTGAAGCCGCCGTCGACGCGGACCCGTACACGCCCGCGGAGCCCGTTTGCGACGAGCGCCTGCTGCGTCTCTGCGAGGCCCAGCTCCCACGGCGCGCCCGCGTGCTTGATCGACGGGAGCGGGCTGGCGCCGGTGCCGCCGTCGGCGCCGGCGACATGCACGATGTCCGCCCGCGCCTTCGCGACGCCCGCCGCGATGACGCCGACGCCGGCCGAGGCGACGAGCTTCACCGACACGTCGGCCTCGGGGTTCACCTCCTTGAGGTCGAAGACGAGCTGGGCGAGGTCCTCGATCGAGTAGACGTCGTGGTGCGGCGGCGGGGAGATGAGCGCGACCCCCGGCGAGGTGCCGCGCAGGCGCGCGATTTCGTCCGTCACCTTGTGGGCGGGAATCTGACCGCCCTCGCCCGGCTTCGACCCCTGGGCGACCTTGATCTGCAGCTCCTCGGCCGAGACGGCGTACTCGGCCGTCACGCCGAAGCGGCCCGAGGCGACCTGCTTGATCTTCGAGTTGCGCTCGTCGCCGTAGCGGCTGGGATCCTCGCCTCCCTCGCCCGAGTTCGAGCGGGCGCCGAGACGATTCATCGCGATCGCGATCGTCTCGTGCGCCTCCGCCGAGAGGGCGCCATGGGACATCGCACCGCCCGAGAAGCGGCGAACGATCGAGTCCACCGGCTCCACCTCGTCGAGCGGCACCGGCGGGCGAGCGGGGACGAGCTCGAGCAGGTCGCGAGGCTCGAGCGGCGGCCGCTCTTCGACGAGGCGCGCGAAGCGGTCGTACTCCTCGAGCCTGTCGCCACGCACGGCGCGAATGAGCGCGTGCGCAGCCGTGACGCTCTGCTGCAGCCCCTCGACCACGTCGGGCTCGGTCGCGTGTGGCTCGCCGCCCTTGCGGAACTTGTAGAAGCCCGGGTTCTCGAGCGCCGGCTTCTCGGCTGCGCTGGCCGCGAGGCGCTCGAGCGCGTCGGCCTCGAGCCGCTCGAGCCCGATCCCGCCGATCGCCGACGGCGTGCCTCCGAAGAACCGGCGGCAGAGGCGGCGGTCGAGCCCCACGGCCTCGAAGAGACGGGCCCCGCGGTAGCTCGCGACGTCCGAGATGCCCGCCTTCGACATGACCTTGAGCACGCCGTGCTCGAGCGCCTGCAGAAGACGTGCCTGCGCCTCCTCGGGCGACGGGCGGTCACCGCCGACCTTGTCGGTCGCGGCCAGCCGCGCGACCGTCTCGAGCGCGAGACGCGGGCAGACGACGTCGGCGCCGTACCCCAGCAGCGTCGCGACCATGTGCGTGTCGCGGGCCTCGTCACTCGCGACGAGCAGCGCGCACGCCGTCCGCAGGCCGCGCTCGACGAGCCGCCCGTGGGTCGCGGCGACGGCGAGCAGGGACGGGATCGGCGCACGGCCGTCGCCCGCGGCGGCGTCGGTGAGGCACACCGCCGTCGCGCCGGCGGCAGCGAGGTCCGCGCAGGCGTCGGCGACGCGCTCGACGGCGGCGGCGAGGCCCTCCTCGGCCGCGAAGGTCGCATCGACGTCCGCCGCGCCGAGCGCCGTGAGGCCCTCCGGCGTCACGAGGAACGACGGCAGCGCGACCAGCTCGGGGAGGGGCCCGTCGGCGTCGAGCGGCGCCCGGGGTCCCACGAGGGTCGCGACCGACATGACGCCGCGCTCTCGCTCGTGGTCGATCGCGGGGTTCGTGACCTGGGCGAAGCGCTGGCGGAGGTACGACGCGAGCGGCCTTGCCCGGCCCGCGAGCGGCGCGAGCGGCGCGTCGTCGCCCATCGAGTAGACGGGGTCCTTGCCTGTCTGCGCGATCGGCCGCAGCATGAGGCTCAGCTCCTCGCGCGTGTAGCCGTGCAGCGCATGGCGCGAGGCGAGATCGTCGTGCGGTACGGCGACGGGCGCTCCCTGGTCGCCGAAACGCAGCGAGTCCGAGACCCACCGCGCGTAGGGCCTCTCGCGGGCGAGCCGCCGGCTCAGCTCGCCGTCGAAGAGCACGCCGTGCTTCGGGTCGACGGAGAACAGCTGGCCGGGCGCGAGGCGCGCCCGCCGGACGGCGACGCCCTCGGGCAGCGGGACCGCGCCGGCCTCGGAGGCGACGGTGACGAGCCCGTCGGCGCACACCGCGATCCGGAGTGGACGGAGGCCGTTCCGGTCGAGCTTCGCCCCGCAGGTGGAGCCGTCCGTGAAGACGAGCCCGGCCGGCCCGTCCCAGGGCTCGGAGAGCATCGCGTGGTAACGGCGCATCGCTCGCTCGTCCTCGTCGACGCGAGGGTCGTTCTGCCAGGCGGGCGGGACGAGCCGCGCGAGCGCCTCCCGCACCTCGACCCCGGAGCGGACGAGCAGCTCGACCGCGTTGTCGAGCAGCGCCGAGTCCGATCCCGACGCGTCGAGTGCCGGCGCGAGCGCCGGGTCGAGACCCGTCGCGCGCTCACGCGCCTCCGTCCAGGCGACGTTGCCCTCGATCGTGTTGATCTCGCCGTTGTGGCAGAGGAGCCGGAAGGGCTGGGCCCGCTCCCAGCTCGGCTCGGTGTTCGTCGAGAAGCGCTGGTGGAAGATCGCCCAGGCCGTCGCCCAGGCGGGGTCGCACAGGTCGGGGTAGAAGCTCGCAAGCTGCGTCGCCGCGCAGAGTGCCTTGTACGTGACGGAGCGGAACGAGAGCGAGGCGACGTAGACGCCGTCGACGAGCTCCGCCTTTCGCCGCGCGCGGTACGCGCGGAGCTCCGCGTCCGGCTCGGGGCAGGGCGCGAGGAGCAGCTGGACGATGCGCGGCATCGACGCGACGGCCGTCGAGCCGAGCGCGTTGACGTCGTGCGGCACCTCCCGCCAGCCGGCCGGCTCGAGCCCCTCGGCGCGACACGCCTCCTCCACGACGCCGCGGAGCCACGGCTCGCGGAGGAAGCACATCGCGACACCCGCGCCCTCGGTTCCGGTGAGCGCGGGATGGAGCGGGAGGAGGAGGCCCGCTCCGTCACCGGTGACCCCGTCGGCGGCCCAGGCGCCGCGGTGCGCGACCGCCGCAAGCCCGGCGAGCGCTCGGTCGAGGAGCTCCCGCGACGACCGCCCACGCGCGTCCGCGACCAGGCCGATGCCGCAGGCGTCGCGCTCTCGGGTCGGGTCGTGCAATGGCGTGGGCACCGGGTGGAACCGCCTTTCGGGTCGGTCGTCGGGACGGTGGAGAACTGCTTCCCGCCTGGTGTGGTGTGCGCTAGCGGGCGGAGGCGGGAGGAGGTCGCCGGCTAGCGCCGAGACGGCGCGACGATCGCGAACGGGCGAATCCGCCCGCCCGGCCTGGCGGCGGTCGCCTTCGCGAAGATCCTCGCTCCCCGTACCATCGATGATCGATCGTAAAGACTCGGGCGGCTGACGGCAAATCGAGGGGCCTGTCCAGGGCGTTACCGCGCCGGCCGACGCGCGACACGCGGTGCGAGGCAAGGACGCAGAGAGTCCCCATATTGGACATAGCGGGGCGACCGAGAACGAAGTCTGGCGCCGCGTGGCGCCCGTAAGACGGTCTGGTTCACTTCCCGGACGGGCCCCCATGGTCCTGGACGGGACCTGGACGGTCGGCGCCGCGCCTGGACGGTTGGCGGTTGACAGCCGCCCCTCGTGACAGGCACTCTGCGACCACGATGATGCTCTGCCACGCCGTATCCGTGCCTCTTCTCGTACCGCGCCCCGCGGTCGCGACCGGCGCCGGCATCGAGCTCATCGCGATTCTCCCCGTCTAGGGGAGATCGACGCTCACGCGCCCCAGACGGCGCACACGCCGACCGAGACCACACCAGAGGTGCGTCCCCGGGTCGCACCGAGCGAGAGGAGCTCTTCCCGATGATCGTCAGCCCCCTTAACCCCCGACCGAGATGACCGCCCGAGACCGCTACGTCGTCGCCTGCCTGGCCGGGCACGGCATCGGTCCCGAGGTGACGGCGGCCGCGAGCCGCGCGCTGGCGCGCCTCGGCCGCGAGCACGGCTTCGACGTAGAGGAGCTGCACCCGCCGTTCGACACCGAGGCGTTGACGCGCTCGGGCCACCTGCTGCCTCCGACGACGCGCCAGGCGACCGGGACGGCGGATGCGGTGCTCGTCGCCGGCGATTCCGCGCCCGCGCTCGCAGGTGTGAAGGCGGCGCTCGACCTCCGCGCGAGCGTCACCCGGGTGCTCGACGACGCCGGCGAGGCGGTCGCGTTCGCCCCGCTCGACGACGGCGCTGCGGACTGGACCGTCGAGCGCGCGCTCGACGCCGCGCGCGCCCGCTCGGGACGGCTCACCTCGGTCGGCGTCTCCGCCGGCTGGGGCGTGCGTGTCGAGCGGCACGCGGATCGTCACCCCGGCGTCGAGCTCGAGCACGTGACGCTCCTCGAGGCTCTCAACCGGCTCGGCGCCGGCTCGGCCGGCGTGCTCGTGGCCGAAGGAGTGCTCGGCGAGACCGTCGCGGCAGCGCCCCGCCTCGGCGGGCGCCGGAGGCTCGTCGCGACCGGCTGGCTCGCGACCGACGGCCCGGGCCTCTTCGCGCCCGTCGGCTCGACGACGAGCGACCATGCGGGACAGGGGGTCGCCGACCCCAGCCCGATGCTCCTCGCTACGGCGCTCATGCTCTCCGAGGGGCTCGGCCGGACCGCTGCCGGTCAGGCGCTCGAGGAGAGCCTGGCGGCGGCGCTCCGCGGCCCGCGGCGTCCCGTCGAACTCGCGGCGCCCGGCGTCGCCGCGACGACGCGCGAGTTCGTCGACGCGGTGCTCGGGCTCCTGCCGAGCGCGCGCCGTGACACCGAGTTCGCCCTGGGGGTCGGGCCGTGAGGATGACTGGCGGAGACGCGATCCTCAGGGCGCTCGAGGCCGAGGGCGTCGACGTCATCTTCGGCATTCCCGGCGGGGCGATCATGCCGACGTACGACGCGATGGCCCGCGGGACGAGCGTGCGTCACGTCCTCGCGCGCCACGAGCAGGGCGCGGGTCACATGGCGCAGGGCTACGCCCGTGCCTCGGGACGCGTGGGCGTCGCGATCGCGACGTCGGGCCCGGGCGCGACGAACCTCGTCACCCCGATCGCGGACGCCTGGATGGACTCGACCCCACTCGTCTGCATCACCGGCCAGGTGCGCACGACGCTGATCGGCACCGACGCCTTCCAGGAGTGCGACATCACCGGGATCACGATGCCGATCGTCAAGCACTCCTGGCTCGTCCAGGACGCCCGCGACATCCCGTCCGTCGTTCGCGCCGCCTTCCATGTCGCCCGCACAGGCCGCTGCGGCCCCGTCCTCGTGGACGTGCCGCGGGACGTGCAGGAGGCGGTCGTCGACATCGAGTTCCCGGCGGAGATCGACCTCCCCGGCTGGCGCCCGCCCACGAAGGTGCATCCGCTCCAGATTCGCGAGGCCGGGCGCGCGATCGCAAACGCGCGCAAGCCCGTCCTCTACGTCGGCGGCGGCACGCTCAACGGCAACGCGTGCGCCGAGCTGCTGGAGCTCGCGGAGGCCGGCTCGCTGCCGGTCGTCACGACGCTGATGGGGAAAGGCGCATTCCCCGAGGACCACGACCTCCACTTCGGCTGGCCGGGCATGCACGGCCCGAAGTGGTCGAACCTCGCGATCAACACGTGCGACGTGCTCGTCGCGGTCGGGGCACGGTTCGACGACCGGGTCACGGGGAAGCTCTCCGCGTTCGCGCCCGGCGCGACCGTGGTGCACCTCGACGTCGACGCCGCGGAGATCTCGAAGCTCCGGGACGCCGACATCCCCGTCGTGGGCGCCCTCGCGACAGCGGTCGGCGAGCTCGCCCACGAGGTCGCGAGGCATCGCGCCGAGGGCACGCCGGCGCCGGACGCATGGCTCGAGCAGATCCGGGAGTGGCGCGAGCAGTACCCGCTGCGCTACGACCGGGACGGCGAGTGGCTCAAGCCGCAGACCGTCGTCGAGACGCTGCAGCGGCTCACCGCCGGCGACGACGTGATCGTCACGACGGGGGTCGGGCAGCATCAGATGTGGGCGATGCAGTACGTCACGAGCGTCCGGCCGAGGAGCTTCATCACCTCGGGCGGGCTCGGGACGATGGGCTACGGGATTCCCGCCGCGATCGGCGCAAAGGCCGCGCGCCCCGAGGCGACCGTCGTGTGCGTCGACGGCGACGGGTGCTTCCAGATGACCGCCCAGGAGCTCGTCACCGCGGCCGTCGAGGACCTGCCGATCGTCGTCGTGCTCGTCAACAACGGCTACCTCGGCATGGTCACTCAGTGGCAGGACATGTTCTACGAGGGCCGCCGCTCGCACGTCGACCTCACGACGCACGTGCCCGACTACGCGAAGCTGGCCGAGGCCTACGGCGGCGTCGGGATGGTCGTGACCCACGAGGCAGAGCTCGAGCCGGCGCTCGCCGAGGCGCTGCGGCTCGGCAGGCCGGTGGTGGTCGACTGCAGGGTCGCCCCGGCCGAGCAGTGCTTCCCGATGATCCCGTCCGGTGCGGCAGCGCTCGACATGATCGAGTACGTGGACACGTTGGACGTGGAGGAGGTGCGGGCCTCGTGAAGCACACGTTGAGCGTCACCGTGCAGGACAAGCCCGGCGCGCTGACCCGCATCACGACGATGTTCGCGCGGCGCGGCTTCAACATCGACTCGCTCGCGGTCGGGCCGACCGAGCGGCCGGGCGTGAGCTGCATCACGCTGCGGGTCGACTGCGCGCAGCACTCGCTGGAGCAGATCGAGAAGCAGATCCACAAGCTCGTCGACGTGCTGCGTGTGACCGAGCTCGTCTCCGGCGAGGCGGTCGAGCGGGAGCTGATGCTCGTCAAGGTGGCCGTGCCGCCGGAGCGGCGGGCCGAGCTCGTGACGACCGCCGAAGCCCTCGGCGGCAGGCTCCTCGACGTCGGCAGCGACGCGGTCGTGCTCGAGCTCGTGGCCACTCCCGAGGAGGTCGACTCGTTCCACGAGCTCTGCCGACCGTATGGTGTCACCGACCTCGTGCGCACCGGCCGCGTCGGCGTGCCCCGCGCTTCCGCGCGACGGCGCGCGCCGCGTCGGCTCGCGGCGATCAACTGACCCGGACCCGCCCCCTTCCCCCGAACCGAAAGGACTTCCGATGGCGACCATCCTCCGAGACGGCGACCTCTCCCTCCTCGACGGCACGGTGGCGGTGATCGG
>DASXAW010000028.1:0-5579 GCA_036406535.1 Gaiella sp. | reverse complement strand
GCCTGACGGAGGTCCCGCGGTCGCGACTGGTCGGCTGGGCGATCCTGGTGACCGCCCTGGCGCTGCTCTCCTACGCGGCGAACCTCGCCGACACGGGCGACACGCCGGACGACCTCCTGTACCGCTGGTCGTCGGCGGTCGCGGGGCTGATCCAGTACGCGATCATCCTCGGGATCGTCCTCGCGATCGCGCGCGGCATCGCCCCTGCGACGCTGGGGCTGATCCGCCCGACGTCGTGGGCCGGAGCCGCCGGGCGGGTAGCTACGGCGCTCGTCTCGATCTGGGTGATCGGCGCAGTGCTGAACGTCTTCCTCGAGGCCGGGAAGGAGCAGGGGCTCGTCCCGGACGCCTGGGATCCCGGGAAGGCTGCGCCGTTCGTGGCGAACTTCGTCGTCGTCGCCGGCGTCGCGCCCGTCGTCGAGGAGATGACGTACCGTGGCCTCGGCTTCGCCGCGGTGAGAGACGCGTTCGGCGACGGAGCCGCAGTCGTGGTCACCGCGCTCGCCTTCGGGCTCGCGCACGGGCTGTTCGTCGCGCTCCCGGTGCTCACGATCTTCGGGCTGATCCTCGCGTGGGTTCGCCTGACGACGGGCAGCATCTACCCGACGATCGCCCTGCACGCCCTGTTCAACGGCATCGCCCTGATCGCGGCGGTGACGGTGTGACCGGCCACGAAGAGCGGTTCGACGAGCTGCGCCGCCTCATCGGGGAGAACGACCGCTCGATCGTCGACGCCGTCAACCGTCGCCTACGGCTCGTCGAGGAGCTGTGGCGGCTGAAGACGGAGCGCGGCGACGCGCGCCTCGACCCGGAACGGGAGCGGCGGCTGCGAGAGGAGCTCCGCTCGGCGAACGCGGGACCACTGTCGGACGAGGGCCTGGATCGCCTCGTCGGCGAGCTTCTCGAGCTCACGAAGCGCGAGCTCGGAGGGACGGGTTAGTCCGGCTCGTCCTCGCCGGTCGCGAACTCGTCGGGCGTGACCCTGTCGAGGAACTGCCGGAACTCGTTCAGGTCGACGTCGCCCAGGCTCATGACGCTGCCCGTGTGCGCGAAGTCGGGCTCGTCGCCCTCGAACTGGACGCCCGACTCGTCGATCACCTCGTCGGCCGCGTAGATCTTCGCGTTCGTCCGGAGCGCGATCGCGATCGCGTCCGAGGTGCGTGCGTCGATCTCGATCTCGGTCCCGTTCAGCACGAGCGTGATCTGGGCGAAGAACGTGCTGTCCCTGAGTTCGGTCACCGTGACGCGCTCGACCGCCGCGTCGAGCGAGTCGATGATCGAGCACGTGAGGTCGTGCGTGAGCGGCCGCGGCGGCTCCTGCTCCTGAAGCCGCATGAGAATCGCCGCGGCCTCCGGATGGCCGATCCAGATCGGGAGGAACGTCCGCCCTTCGGCCGTTCGGAGGAGCACGATCGGCTGCTTGCCGACGAGGTCGAAGCTCACGCCGTAGACCGTCATCTCCTGCATGACCCGTATCTCAGTGTAGACACGGCCCTCGGGGGTCAAGCCCGGTCCGGCGGGGCGCGGCACGGGCCGTTCGGCGGGGACGCTTCGCTACACTCGGCGGCCGCGCGGGCGATTAGCTCAGTCGGTTAGAGCGCCGCTCTGATAAGGCGGAGGTCCCTGGTTCGAATCCAGGATCGCCCATCTTCGCGTGCTACAGCGACTCGAGGGTCTCGACGAGCTCGGCGAGTCGTGTCTCGTCGCCGAAGTGAAGCTCGAGCTTCCCCGCCGACACGCGCGCGGGCAGGCCGGTGAGCCGCTCGGCCGCGTGCCGGGCGCGCTCGGAGAGCGCGGGGTCGACGGGAAAGGACCGGGGCCGCCGGCGTGCCCCGCTCTCCTGCGCCGCCCGCTCGGTCGCGCGCACCGTGAGCCCGTCGCGGGCGGCGCGACGCGCGAGGCGCAGCCGTGCGTCGTCGTCGGGAACCGCCAGCACCGCGCGCGCATGGCCCTCGGTGAGCTCGCCGCGGGCGAGCATCCAGAGAACCTCTTCCGGCAGCTCGAGGAGACGGAGCCGGTTGGAGACGCCGGCCTTCGAGCGCCCGACCCGCTCGGCGACCTCACCCAGCGAGAGCTCGAACTCGTCAACGAGCGTCGCGTACGCGCGGGCCTCTTCGACCGGGGAGAGATCCTCCCTCGCGACGTTCTCGACGAGCGAGAGCAGGAGCGTGTCGCGGTCGTCCGTGTCCCGCACGAGCGCCGGCAGGGTGTCGAGACCCGCCTCGCGGGCGGCACGCCAACGCCGTTCGCCCGCGACGAGCTCGTAGCCGCCTGCCGCACGCGGCCGGACGACGACGGGCTGGAGCACGCCCTGATGCTTGAGGGACGACGCGAGCCCGGCGGTCGCCTCCGGCTCGAATCGCCGGCGCGGCTGCTTCGGGTTGGGGTGGATCGCATCGAGTGGAAGGCGGAGCAGCTCCGCGCCGAGGGTTTCCCCGCCGCCGACGAGCACCTCCAGCCCACGGCCGAGGCCGCGGCGGGGCGCGGGTGAGTCAGGCGCGCTCGACAAGCTCCATCGCCACCTTCCAGTACGCCTCGGCGCCGGCGGAGTGCCGGTCGTAGGCGATCGCGGGAACGCCATGGCTGGGCGCCTCGGCGAGTCGGATCGAGCGCGGTACGGTCGTCGCGAAGACGAGCGGGCCGAAATGCCTCCGCAGCTCGTCCTCGACCTCGCCGGCGAGGCGCGTGCGCGCGTCGACCATCGTGAGGAGGATCCCCGCGACGCCGAGCGCCGGGTTGAGGCGTCGCTTCACGAGGTCGACCGACCCCAGCAGCTGCGAGAGGCCCTCGAGCGCGTAATACTCCGCCTGCACCGGGACGAGCACGCGATCGGCGGCCGCGAGCGCGTTGACGGTGAGCGGGCCGAACGCGGGTGGGCAGTCGAGGAAGACGAAGCCGTAGCCGTCGGTGGCCTCTCCCCCGAGCGCGTCGGAGAGATACCGCTCGCCGCCCTCGAGCGCCGAGAGCTGGACACTGGTCGCCGCGAGCTCCGCCTTCGCGGGGACGAGATCGAGGTTCGGGAACGAGCTCGGGCGCGTCAGCTCGCCGAGCGGCAGCCCGTCGAGCAGGTCGAGCGTGGAGACGCCGTTCGCGCGCCGGCCGAGCCCCGACGTGGCATTCGCCTGCGGGTCGAGATCGACGAGCAGGCACCGCTCGCCCGCCTCGGCAAGGCAGGCGGCGAGGTTGACGGCGGTCGTGGTCTTGCCGACGCCGCCCTTTTGGTTCGCAACCGCGACGATCCGGGCCGGCACGGGCTCAGGCTACTCGGCGCCCCGGACGCCGGCGGAGCTCACGCGTCCGACGAGGATGGAGGCTGTCTGTGCTCTCGGGCGTGGGCGACGAGGCGGTCCTCCCCGGTTCTGAGGTGGCCGAGCGCAGCCCACGCGTGCGACAGCGCCCGGGCCGCTTCGTCCGCGCGGAAGTGCTCGGCGGCGCGGCGTGCGTGGGCGCCCGCGAGGTCGAGCTCGTCTGCCGCGGAGTCGAAGAGCGACGCTGCCGCCTCGAGCTTGATCTCGTAGCCGTCGTCCACGTACACCGCTTCGCGGTGACACCCGTCACTCCTCGCCGCTCAGGCGAGGGGCCGCTTCCGCGCGACCCCGGGCCGCCGCGGGAACCCCGGCGGGGTCGGTCCGAGCTTCCGGAGGACGACCAGCCCCGAATCGGCCGTCTCGAGCCGACCGGCGAGCTGCTCGGCCACGGCGGATACGCGGGAAAGCTCGGCCGAGGGGCCGACCCAGAGGATCGCCGCGCCCCCTTCGCGCACGAGGGGCAGGCACCACTCCGCGGCCGTCGGCGGATGCGCGAGCGCTTTCGCGACCGCGACGCCGTAGGCCTCGAGCGGCTGCTCCTCGGCCCGCCCCCAGACGACGCCGAGGTTGCGGAACTCCATCGCCCACGCCTCGAGGAAGTCGCACTTGCGCCGCTCGGCCTCGAGCAGCGTGACCTCGCGGTCGGGGAGCGCGACCGCGAGCGGGATCCCGGGGGTGCCGCCTCCCGAGCCGACGTCGACGACGGGGCCGCTTTCCGCGGCGACGAGCGGGGCGCCGCGCAAGGCGTCGTCGAGGAGGACACGCCGCGCCTCGACCGGACCGCGCAACGCGGTGAGACCCGGCGTGGCGAGGACCGACCCGAGCCAACGGTCCAGCAGCGCGTCGTCCACGATGGACGCGCGCGGCTCAGTCGGCGGAGCGCTCGGGCACGACGACCACGTAGCGGTTCGGCTCCGTCCCCTCGCTCACGGTGGACACCTCGGGATCGTCCTTCAGGACCTCGTGCACGATGCGACGCTCGACGGCGCTCATCGGCTCGAGCTCGACTCTGCGGCCGGTCGCCGAGGCCTGCTCCGCCGTGCGGCGGGCGAGCGACTCGAGGGTCGACGCGCGACGCGCGCGGTACCCGGCCGCGTCGATCACGATGCGGCGGCGCCCTTCGCCGACCGCGCGATGCGCCATCGCATTGGCCAGGTACTGGAGCGAGTCGATCATCTGGCCGTGCCGGCCGATCAGCACTCCGAGGTCGCTCCCGGCAACCGTGGCCTTCACCTCCTCGCCCTCGTCATCGACACGCACTGTCGCGTCGAGCGAGAGGGTCGCGAGGACCCTCTCGAGCAACTCTCGCGCGATCGCGTGCTCGCCTTCCTCCGCCGGCCCTGCCTCGTCGGCCTCGTGCGGGGGGCGCTCGGCCGTCGCGAGGACGCGCGCGGGCGCGTATCCGACCCCGAGCAGGCCTCGCTCGCCCTCGCTGACGACCTGGAAGCGGACGCCGTCGCGGTCGATGCCCGGCGCGAGGCGCTCGAGCTCCCGGAGCGCGGCCCACTTCGCCTCGCCGACGGTCTCCCCCGTAGCCTCGACGGAGACCTCGTCGCTCACCGTCTGCGGCCTCCTCCGCTCCGCTTCCGCTTCACGCGGCGCGGGGGGCCGGCGACCGTGCGGGCGGCGCCGTCCGCCGACTCGGGTTTCGGCTGCTTCTGCCCCGATTGTCGCTTCGCGTTCGACGCCGCGGGCTGTGGCTCTTCCTTCGACGCCGTGCGTGAGCTGCGCCTGGGGGCCGCGGCGCCCACGTTCGGGCGGGGCATCAGCCGGCGGGTGACGAAGCCCTGCCCGGTCGTCCAGAGGTTCGTCGTCATCCAGTAGATCATCAGGCCCGCCGGAAAGCGGAGGATGAACGGGATGAAGACGATCGGCAGGACCATCATCAGGATCCGCTGCGCCTTCTGCATCGAGATCGACATGTAGTAGGACGAGGTCAGCTGGCTCGCGACGTAGACGGCGAGCAGCAGCGGGCCCCAGCTCTCGATCGTGGGCTGCGTGATGTCGACGAGGCCGAGGAACTCGAGGCTCGAGCCCGGGTAGCTCGGGAAGATCTCCCGCTCGAAGTCCTTGAGGACGTAGAACAGCGAGATGAAGATCGGGATCTGGAGGACGATCGGCAGGCACGACGACGCCGGGTTGATCTTGTTCTCGCGGTAGAACTTCATCAGCTCCTCGTTCTGCCGCTGCCGGTCGTGCTTCCAGCGCTGCTGGATCTCCTTCATCTCCGGCGCATGCGCCTGGAGGTTCTGCATCGAGTGGATCTGCCGC
>DASXAW010000027.1:0-18014 GCA_036406535.1 Gaiella sp. | reverse complement strand
GTGTACTTCTCGTACTCGAAGGTCTTCGTCGAGAACTGGATGATCCGCTCCTGTCCGTGGAACGGGTACCGCCGCCAGATCGCGACATGCGTTCCGTTCACCTCGATCACGTTGTAACAGGGCCTCGTCTTACCGCGAAGGCGGAGCGAGGAAACGGTGCCGGTGTTGACCACGAAGAGGTTCTCGAGCCGCCAGGCGTACGGCACGTGCTTGTGGCCGGAGAGGACGAGGTGCACGCGCGAGCGCTGGAGGCATTCGATCGCGTCGCCGGCGTCGTACACGACGTTTCGCTCGCGCCCCGTTCCCGGCACGGGCAGGAGGTGGTGGTGGAGGACGAAGATCCGCAGATGCGAGGGCTCGCTGCCGAACTCCTCCTCGATCCAGGGGTAGCGGCCTCGACCGATCTGACCGTGGTCGAGGTCGGGCTCGGAGGAGTCCACGGCGACGACGGTGATCCCGTCCTTGCGCAGCACCGAGTTGCGCTCGCCGAAGAGCTCCTCGAAATGGACGTACCCCACGTTGCGGGCGTCGTGGTTTCCCGGCACGACGACGAACGCGTCGCAGTCGAGCCGCTCGAGGTACGACCGCGCGACCTGGTACTCGTGCTTGAACCCGAAGGTGGTGAGGTCGCCCGAGCAGATCACGACGTCGGGCTCGAACTCGTTCACCTCCGAAATCGCCCGTTCCAGGAGGTTCGCCTCGAAGTACGGGCCTCCGCAATGGAGGTCCGAGAGGTGGGCGATGCGGAACCGGCGCTCCCCGTCGGCCATCGACCGCAGTCTACGGTCCTCGCCCGCGGCCCGAAAGCCCGCTGTCCGAAGCCGTCGCTACCCTCGGGTTGGTGCGGCAACCGTCCACGGAAAGCGCCCGATTCCAGGCATATCGTGGCTCCGAGCCGCCGCGCTTCGTCAACGGCGCGGAACGTGAGTGCGCGCGGATCCTCGACTGGTACGGGATCCCCTGGGAGTACGAGCCGCGGTCGTTCGTGCTCGCGCGCGACGCGGAGGGTCGCGTCACGAGCGCGTTCACGCCGGACTTCTACCTTCCCGAGCAGGATCTCTACATCGAGGTCACGGTGATGAAGCAGTCGCTCGTGACCCGCAAGAACCGCAAGCTCCGGGAGATTCGCCGGCTCTACCCCGACGTGAAGATCAAGCTCTTCTACCGGCGCGACATCGAGCGCCTCGCGCAGCGCTACCGGCTGCGGATCGCCTCGTGACGTCGGCCGAGCGGCTCCGCGCGGACGGGCATCCGATCGGCGACGTCTACCTCGGCCGCGACGAGATCGCCGCGCGGGTCGACGAGCTCGGCCGGGAAATCTCGCGGTCCTACGGAGGCCGCGTGCCCATCCTCGTCGCGCCGCTCAAGTCGAGCGCGGTCTTCCTCGCCGATCTCTCCCGCGCGCTCGAGGTCGATCACGAGCTCGACGTGATCGAGCTCGCGCCGTACGGGAGCGGGCGCTCGGGCGGAGGCGTCCGGCTGCTCAAGGACCTCGACCGCCCGCTCGCCGGCCGCGACGTCCTGGTCGTGGAGGACGTCGTCGACACGGGTCTGACGCTCGGCTTCCTCACGCGCTGCTTCGGGGAGAGGAGCCCCGCGAGCCTCTCGGCGGTGACGCTCCTCGACCGGCCGTATCGCCGCCTCGTCGACGACATCCCGCTGCGCCATGTCGGCTTCACCGTCCCGGACGAGCTGTTCGCCGGCTACGGCCTCGGTCTCGACGAGCGCTGGCGGGCGCTGCCCGACCTCCACGTCGTCGTCGCGGACGAGCTGCCCGTGGCGATCGACGCCGCCTAGACGCGTTTCACGGGAAGGCCGGTGGGTGTTCCCGGCCGGGCGGTCGCCCGTTCCTCGAGCATCGCCGAGAACTCCTGTGCGCTCAACGGCCGCGAGAAGTAGAAGCCCTGCGCGAACCCGCAGCCGAGCGCGCGGAGCGCCTCGACCTGGACGGCGTTCTCGACGCCCTCGGCGACCGTCTGCATCCCGAGATGGTGCGCGAGCTGGAGGATCGCCGTCGCGAGGGCCGGCTCGTCCGGGTGACGGCCGAGCTCGGCAACGAACGCCCGGTGCACCTTCAGGATCTCGATCGGGTAGCGCTGGAGATAGCCGAGCGAGGAGTACCCCGTCCCGAAGTCGTCGATGGCGAGCCGGATCCCGAGCTCGCGCAGCCCGCGCAGACGGCGGACCGCCTGGTCGGGGTCCTCCACGAGCGAGCTCTCGGTCAGCTCGAGCACGACGCGCTCCGCCGGCAGGCCGTGCTCCGCGACGATCTCCGCGACCTCTCCCACGAACGCGCGGTCCTGGAGCTGGCGGGCCGAGATGTTCACGCTCAGGGTGAGCGGCCCGAGCTCCGGCCATCGCCGCGCCCATTCCACCGCCTGGGCGCTTGCCTCGCCGAGCACCCAGCGGCCGATCGGGACGATCAGGCCCATCTCCTCCGCGAGCGGGATGAAGTCGAGCGGCGGGATCACCCCGCGCTCGGCGTGGTCCCAGCGAAGCAGGGCCTCCGCTCCGACGATCGACTCGTCTTCGAGCTTGACGTACGCCTGGTAGAGGACGTGGAGCTCGTCGCGCTCGAGCGCGTGCCGGAGATCGGCCTTGAGCTCCATCCGCTTGACGACCGCGTGACGCATGTGCGGCTCGAAGACCCGGTAACCGCCCTTCCCCTGCGCTTTCGCCTCGTACATCGCCACGTCGGCGTCGCGCATCAGGTCGTCGGGCCGCGCGTCGGGGCTCTGGCCGAGCGAGATGCCGATGCTCGCGCGGACCGCGATCTCCATCGCCTCGATCTCGAAAGGCGCCTCGAGCCGCTTGGCGACGCGCTTGGCGACCGCGACCGCGCTGCCGTCGTCGTCGAGCTCGTCGAGCAGGATCGCGAACTCGTCGCCCGCGAGGCGCGCCAGGGTGTCACCGGGCCGCACGCACGCGCGGAGGCGTGCCGCGACCGCGACGAGCAGCTCGTCGCCCGCGGCGTGCCCGAGGCTGTCGTTCACGGTCTTGAAGTCGTCGAGGTCGAGCAGCAGGACGGCGACCGTCGCGGTGCTCGCGTCGTCGCGCCGGGCGAGCGCGGACGCGACGCGATCCGTGAACAGGGCGCGGTTCGCGAGATCCGTCAGGGGATCGTGGAACGCCTGGTGCGTGACGGCCTCGAGCGTCCGACGCTCGGACGTGTCGCGCACGAACGCGTTGATCCGCTGCGTCCCGTGACTCAGCGTCATCCAGACACTCAGCTCGACGGGGAACTCGACGCCGTCCCGCCGCATCGCGTTGACCTCCAACGTGCGGTCGCCGACCGCGCCGCCGCCGCTGCGCACGAACCGGTCGAATGCGCGGAGATGCGTCTCGCGGGAGCCCTCGGGGACGATCGTCGCCACGAGCGGCAGCCCGATCGCCTCCTCCTGCGTCCAGCCGAACGTCTCCTCCGCCTTGCGATTCCACTCGACGATCGTTCCGTCCGTGTCGACGCTGACGAAGGCGTCGCTCGCGGTCTCGATCACCGCACGGAAGCGCTCCTCGCTCGCGCGGAGCGCCTCCTCGATCGTCCGGCGCTCGGTGACGTCCGTCAGCACGCCGCTCCACACGAGCGTGCCGTCCTCGGTCGCGACGATCGCGGCGGCGTCTCGCAGCCAGCGGCTCTCGCCGGATCGGGTCAGCACGCGGTACTCCGACTCGTACACCTGGCCCTGGGCGTACGAGGCGAAGTCCGCCTCCTCGGCGAGCACGCGCTCCCTGTCCTCGTGGTGGAGCTGGCGCGCCCAGAGGCCGGGGTCGGAGGTCCACTCGGCGGCCGTGAATCCCAGGATCTCCTCGACCTGCGGGCTGACGTACGTCCACCGGCCCTCCGGACCGAGCTCCGAGATGTAGAGGATCCCGCGCGAGCCGGTGACGATCGTGTTGAGCCGATCCTCGGAGCGCAGGAGCCGGTCGAGGGCATGGTCGCGGCGGCCGAGCCGCTGGAGCGCGCTGCGGAATGCCGCCAGCCGGGGTCGGCGCCGGGAGGAGGTCGCCGCACGCGCCACGACCTATCTCATCGGATGCCGCGGTCGACAGCTTGAGTCAATCGTGTCGAGCCGACATCTCAGAGGTAGCCCAGTGGGTCGACGGGGGAGCCGTTCACGCGCACCTCGAAGTGGACGTGCGGTCCCGTCGAGTGCCCGGTCGAGCCCGAGTACGCGATCACCTGGCCGGCGGAGACGGTCTGCCCGACGGAGCACGCGAGCGCGGAGTTGTGGCCGTAGGCGGTCGACAGACCGTTGCCGTGGTCGATCGCGACGAGGTTGCCGTAGCCCTCCATCCAGCCGGCGTAGATGACCGTCCCGGCGGCCGCTGCTTGCACCGGCGTGCCCTGACCGACCGCGATGTCGATTCCCTCGTGCATCCGACCCCAGCGGGAGCCGAAACCGCTCGTGACGGGGCCGGAGACGGGCCAGGAGAGCTGTCCGCTGCCCGACGCGACGGGCGCGGCCGAGCCGGAGCTATGCTCCTGCGCGGCGCGGATCCGTGCGGCGAGCGCAGCGCTCTGTGCCTCGAGGTCCTCGATCTCGGCGAGCACGCCGCCGCGGTCCTCCTGGATCGAGGCGAGCGTCGAGCGCTTGTCCTGCTGCGCAGCGGTCAGCTCGTTGCGGCTCGCCACAAGGCGCTCCACCAGGCCGCGCTGCTCGCTCGTCGCGGACTCCGCGGCCGCCTCGACGCGCGCTGCCTCCGCGCGGGCGACGGTCGTGCGCTTGCGCGCGTCCGCCAGGCCGTCGCGCGCGCCCTTCACCCGCGCCGCAATCTCCTCGTCCTGCCGGCCGATGCGGCCGAGCAGGTCGAGGTTGTCGATCAGGTCGGAGAACGAGGCGGTGCCGAGCACGAACGAGAGCGTGTCGGGACCGTCGGTCATGTAGAGGTCGCGCACACGGCGCTCGAGCCGCCGGAGCGCGATGTCGTACTGGCCGCGCAGCCGAGTGAGGCGCGCCGTCTGCGCCGCGATCGTGCGCTCGAGCGACGCGAGGCGAGTGCGGGCGGTCGCCAGCGTCCCCTCGAGGACCGCGAGGCGCGCACGTTGCGCGTCGACGCCGGCTTGGAGCTCCCGTACCTGGCGGGCGACCACGCTCAGCTCGTCCGTGAGGACCCCGGCCTGTTGCCGCTGCTGCGCGGCCTTCTCGCGCAACCCGCCGAGACGGCTGTCCACACGAGCCTTGTCGGCGCCGGGATCCCCGACCGCGACGCCTGCGAGGAGGGATGCGAGGGCGACGGCTGCGGCAGCGGCGAGGCCCGCGCGACGACCCATCAGTCGATCTTCGCCTCCGCGTCGGAAGTCCCTGCCCCCATTCGGTCGAGTGCCCGCAGCGCCTCGGCGGCGTCACGCCTCAGGCTGCCGACGACGGCCCGGTAGTCCTCGTCGGAGATCCGCCCCGCGCGGTGGTCGGCCTCGAGCTCCTGGAGCGCCGCGAGCGCCCGGTCGCGCGCCTCCTCCGCCTCGAGCAGCCGCCGCTCGGCCGGGTCGAGCTCGTGGAGCGCGTCGGAGGCAGGCGCCGGCTCCCGCAGGAACGGCAGCGCGACGACCACGACAACCGCGACGGCCAGCGCCGCCGCGAGGAGGACCCACGTCACGTGGTGGCGGGCGTGTCCGAGCGCGCTCCGGCGCGTGCCTCACGCGTCGCGAGGCGCCGCTCCTCGCGTGCGTCGGGCCACAACGTGATCACCGAGCCGAGGAGGAAGACGAGCCCGGCGAGCCAGATGAGGTTCACGAGCGGCTTCACGAAGACGCGGAAGAACACGGCGCCGTCGCCACGGACCTGCTCGGCGATCACGAAGAGATCCTCGCCCGTGAGGTAGTCCGTGCGGATCCCCACCTCGTTCGACACCTGCTGCTCGACGCTGTACGCGTTCTTGCCGGCCTGAATCGTCCCGAGGTCCTTTCCGCCGCGGTGCACGTCGAGGACGGCGCGCACCTCCGTGGCGTTCGCCGCCTCGCGCTCCCCCAGCGAGCGGTAGGTGAGGGTGTAACCGCCGACCCCGAGCGACTGGCCCTTCGTCAGCCGCCCCTCGGCGACGGAGTCGTAGGCGCTCGACCCGGCGATGCCGATCGCGAGGAGCACGATCGACGCGTGGACGACGTAGCCGCCATAGCGGCGCCGGTTCCTGCCGATCAGCCGGCCGAGGGCCGTCGGCACGGCCTCGCCCGTCAGCGCCCGCCGTGCCGAGGTCCCGCGGGCGAACTCGAGCACGATCGTCGCGAGCACGAACGCGGCGAACGTGTACGCGATGAGCCCGGGGATGGAGCTCCCCGCGCCGAGCCCGATCAGGACGATGCCCGTCGCCAGCGCGACGCCGGCCGGCCAGACGAACGTCCGCAGCAGTCCGCGCAGCGACGCCCGCCGCCAGGCGACGAGCGGCGCGATGCCCATCAGAAGCAGGAGCGGCAGGCCGAAGATGCGCAGGAAGAAGTCGTAGTACGGTCGCCCGACGACGACCGACTCGCCGCGTACCGCCTCGGAGACCATCGGCCACGCCGTGCCCCAGAGGATCGTCAGGCAGAGCGCGACGAGCAGCAGGTTGTTGTAGAGGAACGCGGCCTCGCGCGAGACGAGCGACTCCAGCTTCGCCGTCGTTCGCAGCTGTGGGAGGCGCAGCCAGATCATCCCGACGGCGAACACGACCGCGACGACGATGAAGCCGAGGAACCACGGGCCGATCGAGCTCTTCGTGAACGAGTGGATCGACGTGACGACACCCGAGCGCGTGAGGAATGTGCCGAACAGCGAGAGGCAGAACGCGAGGCTGACCAGCGTCACGTTCCAGACGCGGAGCATCCCGCGCTTCTCCTGGATCATCACCGAGTGGAGGAACGCCGTCGCGGCGAGCCAGGGCATCAGCGCCGCGTTCTCGACGGGGTCCCAGGCGTAGTAGCCGCCCCACCCCACCTCGACATAGGCCCAGTGCGCGCCGAGGATCTGGCCGACGCCGAGCGCGGTCCACGCGACGATCGTCCAGCGGCGCGTGGCGACGATCCAGCGCTCGTCCGTGCGCCCCGAGAGAAGTGCGCCCATTGCGAATGCGAACGGCACGGCGAGCCCGACGTAGCCGAGGTAGAGCGCGACCGGGTGGATGACCATGTACGGGTTCTGGAGGCTCGGGTTCAGCCCGCTCCCGTCCGCCGGCGCCGCGATGACGTCGAACGGGCTCGAGACGGCCACGAGCAGCCAGGTGAAGCCGAGCGCGATCCCCGCGAGCACGGGCGTCACCCAGACGACGAGGTCGCGCGCCCGCTTGCGAGCGAGCCACACGGCGAGCGCGGAATACCCCGTCAAGACGAGCAGCCAGAGGAGCAGCGAGCCCTCCTGCCCGCCCCAGAAGGCCGAGAGCTTGTACGGCGTCGGCAGCGCCTTGCTCGAGTGCCCCGCCACGTAGGCGAGGGAGAAGTCGTCGCGGAGGAACCCGACCACGAGGACGAGCGCGGCGACGAGCGTCGAGAAGAACGACGCGATGAGCGCATTGCGAGCGGAGTGCGCGAGCCGGCGCCGGCCGCGCCACGCCGCGTACCCGCCCCCGACGAGCGCGTACACGGACAGACCGAGGGTAAGGAGAAGGGCGGCGCGCCCGAGCTCAGCCACGGCTCAGCTCGGCGTGTCGGCGGCCTGGTACTTCGACGGGCACTTCGTGATCATCGAGCCCGGCGTCGTCACGAAGAGGCCGTCCGTCCGCTGCGTCCCCGTCACGACGACGTCGCGGCCGACGCGGAACATGTCGGGAACCGAGCCTTTGTAGAGCACGGTGACGCGCTGCTTGTCCGCGCCGTCGATGTCCTGGACGGCGAAGCGCATGCCGCCGCCGTGCGGGTCGCCCGTCGGCGTGCCGACGACACGGCCCGCGAGCGCGACCTCACCGGTCTTGCCCTGCAGCTCACTCGGCGAGACCGACGGCGTGCCGCCGCCGGCGAGCGAGGTGTAGAGCAGGAAGATCGCGAGCACCGCCGCGACGGACAGGGCGATCACGAGGCGGGCAGGCGAGGACTTCCGTGCCACGCAGACAGTCTAGAGACGGTCGCCCGCGCGCCGCGGGACTGCGGTCAGCCGCGTGCCGCGTCGCGCTCGCGCCGCCGCGGGACCTCGTACCCGTGCTCGAGGCACAACGAGCCGGGGGCGTCCTCGGTCAGGGCGTCGCAGTAACCCTTGCCGTATGCCGCACGCATGAACGCCGAGACGACCTCGAGGTTCCACTCGGAGACGTCGGCTGCCTCGCGCCAGAGCTCGGTGAGGCGGAGGTCGATGTCGAGCTCGAGCAGGTCGATCCGCGTTGGGTTCTCCATGCGTTCGAGGGTACGGGACCCGTCGGACGGAAAGACGGGTGCGGGCTCGCGTCCCGTACAGTCGGCCGATGGGACGCGTCCGCGTCGGCCCGGCGCACATCCCCGACCGCGACAGCCCCGAGAGCGCGGTCGAGCTCCTGCTCGAGCGCGGGTACGACGCGTGCGAGATCGACTTCGAGTCGGGCTTCTGGATGGACTACCCGTGGGCGGAGCGCCTGGGCGAGCTCGCGCGCGAGCACGACGTCGCGCTCTCCGTCCACGCGCCGCTCTTCGCCTGGGTCGGGCACCTCGAGGCGAGCGGCCGCAAGTGGGCGTCGGCGCTCGGCGGGCTCGACCGCAGCGCCGGGATCGCGGCGGCCTGCGGCGCGGAGGTCGTCGTCTTCCATCCCGGTTTCCTGCTCGGGCGCAGCCGCGAGGACGCGATCGACTCGGTCGTCGAGCAGCTCGCTCTCGTCCGCGAGCGACTCGTCGGCAAGGACCGGGGCGTGCCGTTCGGAATCGAGGTGATGGGCCGGGTCCGCGACCTCGGCTCTCTCGAGGACTGCGTCGAGATCAGCCGCCGCGCCGGCTGGGTGCGCCCGGTGATCGACTTCGCTCACATGCACGCGACAAGCGACGGCGCGTTCACCGAGCCGGAGCCGTTCCGCGAGGCGCTCGAGCTCGCCGACTCGGTCCTCGAGCCCTCGGCGCCCTTTCACATCCACTTCTCGGACATCGCCTTTGCCAACAGGAACGAGACGAAGCACCTGCGCTACGGCGAGGGCACGCTCCGCGCCGACCCGCTGCACGAGGCGCTCGCGGGATTCGACCGCCCTGCGACCGTGGTCTCGGAGTCCCCCGACGAGGTGTCGACGCAGGCGATCCGCGCCAAGCTGACCGGCTGAGGCGCCGGCGGGGGTCAGATGATCCGGGCGGCCCGCTCGGGCTGGAGCAGCGCCTCGATCCGCTCCTCGAGCACCGCCGCCTCGTCCTCGCGGCCCCGGTCGCGGAGGAAGCCGGCGAGCGCCGCGAGCGGCTCCGGCTCCGAGTTCCGCAGATCGGTTGCGGCGAGCAGCTCGACGGCCTCGCGCAGGAGCAGCTCCGCCTCGGCATCGCGACCCTGCGCGGCGCGGACGAGGCCGAGCACCATGCTCACGTTCGAGCGCGACATCATGTCCTGCATCCCGACCGACTCGACCGCGGAGAGCGCCCACCGCTCGGCCTCCTCGACGTGCCCCTGGGCCAGCACGATCTCCGCGAGGGTCCGCTGCGCCTCGACGATCTTCCCCCGCTCCTGGAGCGAGAGCAGCGCGCGCACGGTCTCCCGGACGAGCGTCTCGGCGCGCTCTGGGTCGCCGGCGCGCCAGATCGCGAGGCCCTCGAGCTGACGCGCGCGCGCGGCGTCCGGGGCCGCCCCGATCTCGTCGAACAGCTCGTACGCATGGTGGAACGCGGCGGCCGCCTCGTCGAACCGCCCCTTCCGGAGCAGGATCGAGCCGCCGATCCGCGCGCTCCATGCGCGCGCAGAGAGGCTGCCGCTCTCCTCTGCAAGCGCAGCGGCCTCTGCAAGCGTGGTCTCCGCCTGCGCGAGGTCGAGCCGCGCGAGGTGCGCGCCCGCGAGCTCGACGAGCGCGAGGCTCTCGAGGTCTGCCCTGCCCTCGCGGATCTCGAGCGCCTCGTTCGTGTATCGCTCCACGCTCTCGAGGTCGCCCTCCCACCAGCCGACGCCGGAAAGGAGGGTCAGAACCTCCGCGCGGGCGTCGCCCGGCGCATCGGCGAGCAGCTCGTTCGCCTGCTGGCCGAGCCGCCGCGCCTGCGACACGTCCGCGTTGCGGTTGAGCGCGATCTCGGCGAGCGCGGTGAGCGCCAGCCCCTCGATGGTCGGCTCTCCCGCCTCGTGGGCAAGCTCGCGGGCCTGCTCCATCTCGTCGGCGGCCGCGGGCAGCTCCCACAGGCGCCACGCCGCACGGGCGGCTGCGAAGCGTCGCTCGAGCGTCGGCTCGAGCTCGAGCGTCCGGAGGAACAGCCGGCGCGCGGTGCGGTTCGCCTCGCGCGCGAGCGCCCGGCGCCCGGCGCGCTCGAGGGCGGCTGCGGCCTCCGCGCGCAGGTCGTCGGGCACGCGCCCGTCGAGCTCGGCCATCAGCGCCGCCGCCCGGTCGAGGTGATACGCGTGCGTCTCGACGAGCTCGTCCGGCGAATGCGCCCGCAGCCACGCGGCGAAGACCCGGTGCAGCCGCGCTCGCTCGGACTTCGTCAGCCCGCGGTAGGCGACGTCGCGGATCAGGACGTGGCGGAAGCGGTACGCGACCTCGCCGGTCACCGTCGACAGCGGCTCGCGCGTGAGCAGCTGTCGGTCGACGAGGTCGGTCAGCGCTGTGTCGACGTCGAGCTCCGGGTCGAGCTCGCAGATCGCGCCGCGCCAGAAGACCCGACCGACGACAGAGCCGTGCCGGAGGACCGACCTCGATCCCGGCGGCAGTCGGTCGATGCGGGCGGCGATCAGCGCCTGGAGCGTGTCCGGGATGCGGACCGCGGCGGTGTCGCCCTCCTCTACGAGCAGCCGGACGGTCTCCTCGACGAACAACGGGTTGCCCTCCGTCTTGTCGAGGAGCGCCGTGCGCATGTCGTCGGGAAGCGACAAGTCCTCGACCAGCGCGTCGACGAGCATCCCCGTCTCGTGGTCGGGCAGCGGGCCGAGCTCGATCGTGATCGCCCGTCGGCGGCCCCCACCCCATCCGGGCCGCGTGTCGAGGAGCTCCGGCCGCGCAAGGCAGACGATCAGCACCGGTGCGTCGTCGATCCGGTCGGCGAGGTGCTCGACGAGGTCCAGCAGAGGCTCCTCGGCCCAGTGGACGTCCTCGAAGCCGAGCACGAGCGGCTGCGCCTCGGCGAGGCTCGTCGCCCACTCGTGCGCCGCCCACGCGATCTCCTGGCCGCGCCGCTCGCCCGACACGGTGTCGAGCACGCCGGAGGCGAGGCCGAGCAAATCGGCGATCGCGTCGCTCGAGCACGCCTCGCGGAGCTTCTCGATCGCCTCCTCGGGGGAGTCGTCCTCGGAGATCCCCGCGGCGTCCTGCACCATCTCGGCGAGCGGCCGGTACACGAGGCCCTCGCCGAACGGCAGCGAGCGGCCGGTGAGCACCGTCGTGCGCTCGAGGCCGGCGAAGAACTCGCGGGCGAGCCGGCTCTTTCCGATGCCCGGCTCGCCGAAGATCGTGACGAGCTGGGCACGGCGGTCCCGCACCGCGCGCGCGTACGAGTTCTCGAGCAGCTGCAGCTCCTCCTCACGGCCGATGTACGGGGCGGCGACGCTCAGCGGCCTGCCTGCGTGCCCGTCTGCGCAGATCACGCGCCACACGGCGAGCCCGCCCGGAATGCCTCTCAGCTCGCGCTTGCCTGCCGACTCGGACACGACCGCGCCGACGGTGAGGCCGTGCGCGGTCGGCCCCATCAGGATCTCCCCCGGGGACGCGCTCTGCTGGAGCCTGGCTGCGACGTTGAGCGCCTCGCCGGTCGCGAACGTCGATTCGCCGGACTCCGCGACGACCTCGCCGGCCTCGATCCCGATCCGCACCGCGAGCTCTCCCTCGAGCCTGACCGCCTCGAGGATCGCCGTCGCGGCGCGGACCGCTCGCTCGGCGTCGTCCTCGTGCGCCGTCGGCACGCCGAACACGGCCACGACCGCGTCGCCGGCGAACTTCTCGACCGTGCCGCCGTAGGCGGAGATCTGCCCCGCTGCCTGCTCGAAGAACCCGGTCACGCGGCGGCGCACCACCTCGGGATCGCTTCCCGAGACGAGCGCCGTCGAGTCGACGAGGTCGACGAACATCGCGGTCGCGAGCTTGCGCTCCACGTCTTCGGAGTCTAGGCGTACGGGTGTACGACGCGGGGGCGGTTTTCCGCACTCGCGAGCCTCTCTCCGGCACGGGACTACGATGCCCGCGTGCTCGACCCGAAGGTGTTCAAGGCGTACGACGTCCGCGGCCTCCACCCGACGGAGCTGGACGAGGAGGGCGCCTACCGGATCGGGCGGGCGTACGTCGAGGAGTTCGAGCCGCGCACGATCGCGGTCGGGCGCGACATGCGTCTCGCGGCCCCTGCGATGGCCGCCGCGGCGATCGACGGAGCCGCGGACGGCGGCGCCGACGTGCTCGACCTCGGGATGGTCGGGACCGAGATGCTCTACTACGCGGTCGGCGAGCTCGGGCTCGAGGGTGGGATCTGCGTCACGGCCTCGCACAACCCGCCCGAGTACACCGGGATGAAGATCGTGCGCCGCGGCGCGCGTCCCGTCGGTGGCGACTCCGGGCTCGAGCAGGTGCGCCGGCGCGCGGAGGCCGGCTTCGGAGACGTCGCGCGGCGCGGCACCGCACGTGAAGAGGACGTCTGGGACGGCTTCGTTGCAAAAGTCCTCTCGTTCGTCGACGAGGCGTCGTTCCGCCCGCTGAAGATCGTCGTGGACGCAGCGAACGGGATGGCCGGGACGATGCTGCCGCCCGTGCTCGCGCGGCTCCCGCAGCTCGACGTCGTCCGCTGCTACTTCGAGCCGGACGGCTCGTTCCCGAATCACCAGCCGAACCCGCTCCTCCCGGAGAACCGCGCGTTCATCGTCGAGCGGACGCGCAGCGAGGGCGCGCAGCTCGGCGTCGCGTACGACGGTGACGCCGACCGCTGCTTCTTCGTCGACGACACCGGCGAGTTCGTCCCCGGCGACTTCGTCACCGCGCTGCTCGCCCGCGCGATGCTCGAGAAGGAGCCGGGCGCCAAGGTGATCTACGACGTCCGCGCCAGCTGGGCGGTGCCCCGCGCGATCGAGGAGGCGGGCGGCATCCCGTTGATCAACCGCGTCGGGCATGCCTTCATCAAGGAGCGGATGCGCAACGACGACGCGCTCTTCGCCGGCGAGGTGTCCGCGCACTACTACTTCCGCGACTTCTCGCAGGCGGACACGGGGGTCGTCCCGTTCCTCGTGATGCTCGAGCTCCTCGCCAAGGCAGGCCGGCCGCTCTCGGAGCTGCTCGCGCCCTACCGCGAGCGGTACTTCCTCACGGGCGAGCTCAACACACCGGTCGCGGACGTCGCGCTCAAGCTCCAGGAGATCAAGGAGCGGTACGCGGGAGAGGGCGGCCGCATCTCGCATCTCGACGGGATCTCGGTCGACTTCGACGAGTGGCACTTCAACGTCCGCCCCTCCAACACCGAGCCCCTGCTGCGGCTCAACCTCGAAGCGCTCTCGGAGCCGCTCATGGAGGAGAAGCGCGACGAGGTGCTCGAGCTGATCCGGAGCTAGGCGAGCATGACTGCGAGCCTCGAGCTCGGCCGCGTCACCGACCGGCGGCCCCCGTACAAGTACTCCGCGCTGGCCCGCGTCTGGTTCTCGGACACCGACGCCCAGGGCGTCGTCTACTACGGCCGATACCTCCCGTACTTCGACCACGCGCGCACCGAGTACCACCGCCACCTCGGCAGCCTCGGGGTCGACGGTGCGGAGTTCGTGATGCGTGCTTCCACCGTCGAGTACCACGCCCCGGCGCGGTTCGACGACCTGCTCGAGATCTTCGTCCGCGTCGACCGCCTCGGGCGGACGAGCATCTCGTACGAGCTCTGCGCCCTGCGGATCCCCGAGGAGGCGCTCATGGTCACCGCGACGCAGACCCTCGTCCTCGTCGACCTCGCGACGAGGCGGCCCACGCCGATCGCCGACGCCACGCGTTCGCCGATCCGGTCGTTCGAGGGCGGAGACCTCGTCGAATGAGCTCGTCGCCGCTCGACGCGATCGACGCTGCGCTGGCGGCGTCCGCCGACGCGGACGACGCCCTGCGCGAGACGGTGCGGATCCTCGCGGCGCAACCGGGGATCTCGTGCGCGGCCATCGCGTTCGTCGAGACCACCGGCCTCGTGCCGGGCCCCTCTGCCGGCGAGCCCGACGAGGCACGGCGCTCCCTCGTGACGGTCTGTTACAAGGGCGAGACCGTCGGGGAGCTCCAGGTGGACGGCGACGTCGACCGGGCGCTCCTCGAGGCAGTGGCCGAGCACATCGCGGCGTACGTGCTTCTCGGCTGGGATACGGGCGGCGAGGGCTGGGAGCCGTAGCAACTCCGGCTCCCCCGCCGCGAAACCGTCCTATGCCGGCGCGCCCGCCCGGTTGCCCGGACGGGCGCGGCGCGGCTTCCCCTCCCCCACACGCGTTGTAATCACCCCTGTGAGCGCGGCTATCCCTCGTATCAGGGATGTCATTCACTCTTTCGAGGTACCCCACTCGAACGAGGGATCGTCACTCGATCGAGTGACGCCGGTCACGTCATCGAGCGCACCAGCTCGACCGCGCGATCCCGATCGAGCGAACCCTCGATTCGCAGGGTCGACCCGCCGCGGTCGACGAGCAACGTCGCGCCGGCGAGCCAGCCGTCGTCCTCCTCGTAGCTCCCGCTCGGCCCGAGCAGGAAGACGGCGTGCGGTCCGCCCGTGACGAACACCGCGCCGTCCCCCTCGATCGAGAAGCGCTCGATCCGCACCGTCGGCGGGATCAGCTTCCGGAGGATCTCGCCGCGCTGGAGCAGGCCGGGCACCTGCGTGACGAGCAGCCGGACGCGTTCGCCGTCGCGCCAGACGTAGCTCACGCGGCGGCCGTCGACAACGCGGATCTCGTCCGGCGCGGGCTCGTCCGTCGGCGGGCCTGCGACGGGGAAACCCGCGCGTCGGCGCGCGTCCGCGAGCGTCGTCGGCTCCCCGAGCAGCTCGACCGGAGCGTTCAGCTGCAGGGGAGGCAGCTCGTCGACGCGCACGATCCGCGCGCTGCCGATTCCGAGCCAGTCGAAGATCGCCGTCCGCGCCGGGGGCACTGCAAGCGCGACTGCGAGCGCGAGCACGACCACCGCGAGCGTCAGTCCGAGCCTGCGCGACGGTCGCCGCCGCGGACGCGGCGCGACGACGCGGGCTGCGACGGCCGAGGCGACGTCGGGCGGGTCCGGCCACTCGACGAGCGGCTCGAGCGCGCGGAGCTCGTGCTCGAGCCCGTTCACGGCGCCTCCTCCCCGAGCACTGCTCGCATCCGCTCCAGCGCCCGCGAGGTACGGGACTTCACCGTTCCGCGCCGGATCCCCAGGGCGGCGGCCGTCTCCTCCTCGCCGAGGTCGAGCAGGAAGCGGTGGACGAGCACGTCGCGGTCGCGCTCGTCCAGCGTGCCAAGGGCCGCGAGCAGCTCCTCGCGCCGCGCATGCGTGAGCGCGGCCGCCTCGGGGGACGGAGCCGCGTCCCCCGAGGCCGCCGCCGCGGCGCGAAGCGCCAGCCCCGCCCGGCGGCCGGCGGAGCGGCGCTTGTTGCGCGCCTCGTTCCCGACGATGCGGAGGAGCCACGGGCGAAAGGGCGACCCTTCGCGGAACCGGCCGAGCGCGCGGTAGGCCTTGAGGAAGCCGTCCTGCGCGGCCTCCTCCGCGTCGCCGCGGTCGCCCGCGGCGACGAGCGCGACACGGAATGCAATCGCCTGATGCATGCGCACGAGCTCCTCGTAGGCGGCGGCGTCGCCGCGCTTGGAGCGCGCGACGAGCGACGCCTCGTCAAGTGGTCGGCTCCCCACTCGCTTCTTCTACACCGGGAGCGGCGCAGGGGTTCCTGTAGCGTCGAGCGCATGGAGGAGCGCTGGAGCACGCTTCGCATCGCCGACGTCGCGCCGATCACGGTCGCCGGCGGTCTGCGCTGGAAGCCGGTTCGGCGGACGCTCGGGATCGAGGCGTTCGGCATGAACGCGTATACGGCGGACCGGGTCGGCGACGACGTGGTCGAGAGCCACACCGAGCAGAGCCTCGGCCATCAGGAGGTGTACGTCGTGCTCGCAGGCCGCGCGACGTTCGAGCTCGATGGCGAGACGCTCGACGCGCCGGCCGGGACGATCGTGTTCCTCCGCGATCCCGGCACGCGCCGATACGCGCGTGCCGCCGAGCCCGGGACGACGGTGCTCGCGGTCGGCGGGAAGCCGGGCGAGGCGTACAACCCCTCCGCCTGGGAGTGGTACTTCGAGGCCGAGCGCTTCCGCGACCCGCTCGACCCGGAGGCGGCGCTCCGCCTCATGGACGAGGCGAACGAGCGCTTTCCCGACCACGCCGGCGTCGTCTACTCGACTGCCTGCTGGCTCGCGCTCGGCGGGAAGGACGACGAGGCGCTCGAGACGCTTCGCCGGGCGATCGAGCTCGAGCCGCGTGCGCGAGAGTGGGCCGCGGCCGACGACGACCTCGTCTCCGTCCGCGACCGGCTCTGAGCCGCGTCCGGGCTAGCCGCCCGGCGTCATGCGGTAGGCGTCGAAGACGCCGTCCAGGTTCCGCAGCACCGAGAGCAGCGCGCGGAGGTCCTTCACGTCGCCGAGCTCGGCGGTGTACCAGTTGCGCGCCATCCCGTCTTCGACCGTCCCGCCGTACGCGACGATGTTCGAGCCGTGCTCGGCGAACGTCCGGGCGACGTCCTCGAGGAGCCGGGCGCGGTCCCACGCGTCGACCGCGATCTGCGCGCGGAAGCTCGCCGAGGTGATGTCTCCCTCCCACTCGACGGCCGTGAAGCGCTCCGGATTTCGCATGAGCGCCTTGACGTTGGGGCAGTCGGCGCGGTGGATCGTGATCCCGCGGCCCAGCGAGATGTAGCCGCGGATCTCGTCGCCGGGCACCGGCGTGCAGCACTTCGCCAACCGGACGAGCACGTCCTCGACGCCGGGCACGACGACCCCGAGCGACTCGCCGGAGACCGTCCGCTTGTGCGCGGCGGGCTTGATCGCGATGGGGCTCTCCTGTGGGACCTCGTCGGTCTTGAGGCTGTGCAGGACCTTGTTCACGACCTGCCCGGTGCCGATCTTCCCTGCGCCGAGGGCGAGGTAGAAGTCCTCGGCCTTCTTGAAGCCCATCTCGCGGATCACCGAGGCGAGGACGCTCGACCCCTGGAGCTTGCGGTACGGCAGGTTCTGCGCCTTGAGCGCCTGGTCGAGCGCCTCGCGGCCTTTCTGCTCGGTCTCACCGCGCGTCTCGCGCTGGAACCATTGACGGATCTTGTTCCGCGCACGTGAGGACGCCGCGAGCGAGAGCCAGTCGCGCGACGGGCCGCGACCCGACTTCGACGTGAGGATCTCGACGAAGTCGCCGTTCTTCAGCCGGTAGTGGAGCGGCACGATCCGCCCGTTGACCTTCGCGCCCACGGTGCGGTGGCCGACGTCGGTGTGCACGGCGTACGCGAAGTCGATCGGGCTCGCCCCGGCCGGCAGGGTCTTCACCTCGCCCTTCGGGGTGAAGACGTAGACCTCGTCGTCGAAGAGGTCGGTGCGGAGCGTCCGCATGAACTCGGCCGCGTCCTGCTCGTCGCCCTGCCAGTCCATCAGCGACCGCACCCACTCGAGCCACTCGTCGTCCTGCTTCCCGGTGCGACCGCGCTTGTAGAGCCAGTGCGCGGCGACTCCGAGCTCTGCCTCCTCGTGCATCTCCCGCGTTCGCACCTGGATCTCGAGCGGGCGGCCCGACGGCCCGATCACGGTCGTGTGCAGGGAGCGGTAGCGGTTGAGCTTCGGCATCGCGATGAAGTCCTTGAAGCGGCCGGGCATCGGCTTCCAGAGGGAGTGGAGGATCCCGAGCGCGCCGTAGCAGTCGCGCGTCCCCTCCTCGCCCGAGCGCTCGACGATCACGCGCATCGCGGTGAGGTCGTAGATCTCGTTGAACTCGCGGCCCTTCTTGGCCATCTTGTCGTAGATCGAGTAGAAGTGCTTCGCGCG
>DASXAW010000026.1:0-14749 GCA_036406535.1 Gaiella sp. | reverse complement strand
CGTCTTCCCCGTGCCGGCCGGGCCGATCGCGAACGTCACCGTGTCGCGCCGGATCGTGTCGACGTAACGCTTCTGGGTGACGGTCTTCGGGGCGATCTTCTTGCCGCGGTGGCGCCAGACGACGTCCTCGAAGACGTCGCGGATGTCCTCCGCCTGGTCGAGCGCGGCGACGACGGCGCCGACCGTATCCGGCCCGATCGCGTGCCCGCCTTCCACGAGCTCGACGAGCTCGTCGACGACGGCACGCGCCTCGACGACGCGCGCGTCGTCGCCGTCGAGCGTCAACCGGTTGCCGCGCAGCGAGATCGAGCAGCCGAGGCGCTCGCGCAGCGTGTCGAGCACGCCGTCGCCGACGCCCGCGAGCTCGGCCGCGACCTCGTTCGGCACCGTGAGAACGTCCTGCATGCGTCGAAGTGTAGGAACAGGTGGCTACGGCGCCCATGGGCGCCGCAGGGTCTCAGACGCGATTCGTGTCGCGCCGGTAGGCGCGGAACGCGACGGCGGTCATCGCAGCGGTCCACACGGCGACGACGAGCCAGCCGGTCCGCCCCCACGCGTCCCCGCCCAGGCCGACGTGACTCGCCTGGACGAGCCAGTACGAGGGCAGGAGCTTCGCGACGGTCGCGAACACGCCGTCGCCCGTGATCGGGAACCACGTCCCGCCGAGGAACGCGAGGATCGCCGTCGTGCCGCCCATCGCCGGGCCGATCGAGTCGACGGGGACGAGATGGCCCATGGCGATCGCGCCCGCCGCGAACGGCACGAGGCCGATGAGGATCAGCGCCGTCATCTCGAGCCAGTTGCGGGCCGGGAGGCTGACCCCGAGCGTCGCGCCCGCGACGTACATGACCACGATCGTGGCGCCCGCGGCGGCATAGCCGGTCAGGACCTTCGTCCGGAAGTACTCACGCGTCGTCAGCGGGGTGATCCGCAGCTGCCGATTCCAGCCGGTCGAGCGTTCGGCGGAAATGCGGGCACCGGCCGACAGCACCGCGGTCATCGCCCCGAACGCGACCAGGCCGACCATGTAGTAGACGGGCGCGGAGATGCCCGAGCCGCCCAGGTCGTCGTTGTCCTTGTTCGGCCCCGCGATCAGGTAGTAGAGGACGATCGGGAAGCCGAGCGAGAAGACGAAGAAGCGGCGGTTCCGGAACATCCGCAGCAGCTCGAGGCGGAGGTAGGTGGTACTCATGCCGCCGCCGCGCTGTCTTCGTGGGTCAGCTGGACGAACGCTTCCTCCAGCCCCGCGCCGGTCACCTCGATGTCCCGCACGTCGGGGCTCGCCTCGAGCAGCGCCCTGAGGGCCGCGTCGCTGTCGGAGCAGACGAGCGAGATCGCCTCGCCCCGGAGCTCGACGTCGGTCACGCCGGGAAGCGACGCGAGCACCGCGCGGTCGGCGCCGGGCAGCGTCGCCCGGATCCTGCGCGAGCCGACCATCGCCTTGATCTCGGTCGGGGGGCCGTCGGCGACGATCCCGCCGGAGGCCATCAACACGACCCGGTCGGCGTAGGCGTCCGCCTCCTCGAGATAGTGCGTGGCGAACAGGACCGTCTTGTCGCGCGCGACGAAGGCACGCATCGCCGACCAGAACGCCCGGCGGCTCTCGACGTCCATCGCGACGGTCGGCTCGTCGAGCACGAGGAGCTCGGGGTCGGCGACGATCGCCACGGCAAAGCGCGCCCGCTGTGTCTCGCCGCCGGAGAGCTTCTGCGTCCGCCGGCCCGCGAGCGAGCCGATGCCGGCCAGCTCGAGCGCGTCGTCGACGTCGAGCGGCTTTGGATAGAGCGACGCGATCATCGTCACGAGCTCTTCGACCGAAAGGTCGCGGATCAGCGAGCCCGTCTGGAGCATCGCCCCGACGTTGCCCTCGTCGACCGCCCGCTCCGGTGAGAGGCCGAAGACGGAGACGGTTCCGGCATCGGGCCGCGTGAGCCCGAGCAGCATCTCGATCGTCGTCGACTTCCCCGCCCCATTCGGCCCGAGCAGCGCGACGGTCTCTCCCGGCGCGATGTCGAGGTCGATCCCTCTGACCGCGCGCACCGGGCCCTGCGGCGACTGAAACGTCTTCGCGAGACCGGCGAGGTGAATCCCGCCGACCGCCTCGGGAGCTGGTGCGAGTGTGGTTCGCACGGCGATCCACTATGCCGACCTGCAACGGGGCACCGCGGCAGTTCGGCGCGATCTTTACGCGAGCTTCTCGCGGACGAGCTGACTCACGGTCGAGCCGTCGGCGCGCCCCGAGACCTGGGGCATCACGTCCGCCATCACGCGCCCGAGATCGCGGATCGACGTCGCCCCGACCTCCGCAATCACGTTGTCGACGATCTCCTCGAGGTCGTCCTCGGAGAGAGGCTCCGGCATGAACTCCTCGATGACGTCCAGCTCGAACTCCTCGCGGTCGGCCTGCTCCTCGCGTCCGGCGGCGTCGTACGCCTCCATCGCCTCGGCGCGCTTCTTTCGCTCGCGCTGGAGCACCTGGAGGGACTCGTCCTCCGACAGCTCGCGGCGAAGCTCCTTCTGCGCGGTGCGCAGCGCGTTGAGGACGAGTGCGAGCGCGTCGCGACGCTGGTCGTCGCGTGCGAGGCGCGCCTCTTTCAACTCGCTCTCGATGTCGGCGATCAGGGTCATTCGAACCCGGGCAGGCTAACGCCACCGAGGACGTGCCAGTGCAGGTGGAACACCGTCTGTCCCCCGCCGCGACCGACGTTGACGATCACGCGGTAGTCGTCGAGCCCCTCGCGGGCGGCCGTCTCCGCCACGAACTCGAGCATCCGCTTCGCCTCCTCCGGCGGGAACTCGGCAATGTCGCGGAACGTGTCGACATGCCGCTCGGGAAGCACGAGCAGGTGCGTCGGCGCCTTGGGCACGATGTCGCGGATCGCGACGAACCGGTCTGCCGCGTGGACGTGGTCGCCCTCGCGCACGAGCCGGCAGAACAGGCAGTCCTCAGGCGGCAACGGCGAGCACCCCCTCGTCGGCGACGCCCACCGCCCGCGCGGTGACGAACGCGCCGACCTCGCCGTCCACCAGCCACGGCGTGTAGTCGTCCGCGTAGCCTCGGCCGGGCCGGTCGACCAGGACGCGGTCGGTCGTCCCGACCCTCGCCGCCCACCGCCGGCGCGAGAGCTCGTCGGAGAGCTCCCGCAGGCGTCGGCCCCGGTCACGCTTCGTCTCTGCCGGAACGGTGTCGGCGTCGGCCGTGCGCGTGCCCGGGCGAGGCGAGTAGGGGAAGACGTGGACGCGTGTCATCCCGAGGCGCTCGACGAGCCCGCAGGTGCGGTCGAACGCCGCCTCGTCCTCGGCCGGGAAGCCGACGATCACGTCGGTCGTGAGGTTGAGGCCGCGGAGCGGCTCGAGACGGCGCTCGAACTGGTCAGCCGTGTAGCGCCGGCCCATCGCCCGCAGCACGCCGTCGTCGCCCGACTGCATCGGGACGTGGAGGTGCGGCGAGACGGTCGGGGTGTCCGAGAGCGCGGCGACGAGGTCGTCCGTGACGTGGTTCACCTCGATCGACGAGAGGCGCAGCCGCTCGAGCCCCGGTGTCGCACCCGCCTCGCGCACGAGGCGCGCGAGCGTGAAGCCCGCCCGCCGGTCGCGGAAGCAGCCGAGATTGACACCCGTGAGGACGACCTCCCGGTGACCCTGGCGGACGCGGCGGCGCACCTCGGCCAGGACCGCGGCGGCGGTGCGGCTCCGCGTCCCGCCGCGGACGAGGGGGATGACGCAGAACGCGCACGAGAACGAGCAGCCGTCCTGGATCCGGACGAACGCACGCACGCGGTCGAGGCGGTGCGGCGCGTCCACGCAGCCGATCGCCCCCACGTCGCCGGCGACGAACGCGGCAGCCTCGTCGCCCGTGCGCCTCGTGACGACCACGTTGTCGGCGGCGCCGGCGAACGCATCGTCGAGGTTCGACGCGCAACCCGTGACGTACACCGACTCTGCGGAGCGGGCGGCCTTCGCGGCGGCCCGGCGCGACTTCGAGACCGCCTCGTGCGTGACGCAGCACGTGTTGACGACCTGGATCTCTCCTCGCTCGGCGACCTCGACGTGCCCGTCGGCGAGCAACCGCTCGCGGATCGCCTGGGCGTCGGCGAACGAGACCTTGCACCCGAGGAATCGCGTGGAGAACGTCGCCATGCGGGTTCAAGAGCTTAGACGCTCACAGGGAGCGGTCGTTCGCGGCGTCCAGGAGGACGGCGCTCGTGCGGTCGTCGGTCAGCCGGCGCGGCGGACGGCAGCGACGCTCCGCCCGAAATGGGCGACGGCAGACGCAGCGGCGCGGGCCAGGTTCGTGGCGAACGCGACGTCCACGTTGGCGAGCGTGTCGCACGAGCGGTGGTAGCAGGCGTCGTACGGCTCGCCTGCCTGCCCGCCGAAGGCGGCTCTCTGCGCGGCGGACTTGTCCCCGTCGGCGCCTGAGAACAGCCCGCCGACGGGAATGCCCGCCCGCGCGAACGCCGCGTGATCGGACGCGCCGCCGATGTCCGTCACGACGAACCGCTGCCCACGCGCGTCGAAGTAGCGCATGAACACACGCTCGATCTCCGCCGAGCCCGGTGGCGGGGTGTCACCCGACCCCTTGTAGACGAAGGGGACGAAGTTCTTCGAGCCCACCATGTCGAAGTTGAGGTAGAGCGCGTGGCGGCGGCGCTCCGCCTGCGAGAGCCCTGCGACGTAGTGGCGCGAGCCCAGCAGCCCGAGCTCTTCCCCGCCCCACCAGACGAACCGCAGCCGGTTGGCCGGATGCGAGCGAGCGAGCGACTCCGCGACCTCGAGGACCAGTGCGGACCCGCTGCCGTTGTCGTTCACGCCGGGGCCGCGATCGACGCTGTCGAGGTGCGCCCCCGCGACGACGAGATTCGCCGGATTCCCCGTCTGGCTCTCCGCGATCACGTTTCTCGTCCGCCGGGTCTCCGCGCTCACGTCCGCGCCGAGCGAGACCGTGACACCGGTCGGCCCCGACGAGCGCCCGTGGCGGAGCGCATCGCCCACCGCGACGCTCGCCGCCAGGGCGGGAATCGACGCCTGGGGCGAGCCGAGCGTCGCCTGGAAGAGCCCGTGCCGGCCCGGGTTGCCCTCGTTCATCACGACCACCGCGCCGGCTCCGGCGGCGGCCGCGTTCTCGACCTTCTGTCGGAAGAAGCAGCCCCCGCGCTGGAGCAGCGCGACCGCGCCGCGCGGGAAGGACGCGAAGTCGGCGGTCTCGCACCCGCTCGTCGAGGCGTTGGCCGACGGGCTCGGGAGGAGCAGGTCGACCGCGACGACGGGCGCCTCGACGTGGCCGCTCCCCGAGTACAGCAGCGTCCCGTAGTCACGATTCGGGAGAAAGCGCCGGCCATCGTTCCCCACGGGCCGGAGGAGCGGCGGCGTGCGGTCGCGGACGAACGGGAACCGGAACTCCTGAAAGCGAACGCGGTAGCCGGAGGCGCGCATGCGCTCCGCGACGTAACGGGCAGAGGCGTCGTACCCGGCCGTGCCCGCGAAGCGGTTTCCGCCCTTCCGATCGGCGATCCTCTGAAGCGCTGCGAGGTGCTCGCGGATGCCGGCGGCGGTGACCCGCGGCGCGGGTCGCCGGCTCTGCGACGTAGATCCGGCCGCCGCCGTTCCCTCCGACGCCACGATGACGAGCGCCGTGATCGCGAGCAGCGTCCGGCGCCGGGGCATGGCCACAGGGTACGCCCGCCGTTCGCCGGCTTCGTCGCCTGGAGGGCGGCGCAACCTATGCGCAACGCCGTCGCGGCGGCGCTCATTGGTGCCGGCGGAGGCGGTCCGAAGCCCAGCCGTCGAGCGACGCCGTCTCGACGTGCGCCCAGCCCGGGTGGGCCGGACGCTCGCCGTCGAGGTAGCCCGACGTGATCGCCTCTCGAGCATCGAGTCGGGCGAGGATCGTCTCGACGGGTGCGAGGAGCACGTTCGCGACGGCGACCTCGGCCCGAGGGAGCGGCTCCGTTAGCGCATCCACCACCCTGGCGTCGATCGCGACGCCGTTGAGCGCAGCGTTCACGGCGGTCGTCTCGACCGCGACCGGGTCGACGTCGACGCAGGTGATCGGACCGAAGCCGAGCTTCGCCGCGGCGATGCCGAGCACCCCGGAGCCGCATCCGACGTCGAGCAGCGATCCCTCGGGCGCGATCCCGCCGAGGAGCTCGAGGCAGAGCCGGGTCGTCGGGTGCGCGCCCGTGCCGAACGCACGGCCCGGGTCGATCACGACGGCCCGCGAGGGGTCCGGCGGCGTCTCCCACGGCGGGCCGAGCCAGATTCCGCCGACCTCGACCGGGCGATGGAACGCGCGCCAGGCGTCCTCCCAGCCGTCCTCGACGGGTGCGACCGTCGCCGCGGGCAGTCGCGCGCGCAGACCGTCGAGCCCCTCCGCGCCCGTGTAGAGCGCGAGCTCGAGCTGCCCGTCGACCTCCAACTCCTCGAAGCCCTGCGGCGCGAGCGCGACGAACCTCGCGCGTGCCTCTTCCGCCTCGTCGGGCGGCACACGGACCGAGACGCGCCAGAGCGACGTCACGGACGGCGCAACGCGTGGCTCACCGGAAGGCGCTCTTGAGCTTCCCGATGAATCCGTCGTCGTCGCTTCGGTAGGCGTCCTCGCCCAGTTCGCCTTCGAGCCGGAGCAACTCGGCCCGCTGCTCGCCCGTCAGGTTCGTGGGCACGCGGACGCCGACGAGGACATGGAGGTCTCCGCGGCGCCCCGTGTCGAGGGACGGGAGCCCCCGGCCGGGGACCGTGTGCACCGCGCCAGGCTGGATTCCCGGCCGGACCTCGACCTCGAGCGGGCCCTCGGGTGTCGGCACGGTGACGGTCGTGCCGAGCGCCGCCCCCGTGATCGTCACGAGCGCCCGCACGACGAGATCGTCGCCGTCGCGCTCGATGCCCTCGAGCGACCTGACGCGAACCGTTACGTAGACGTCGCCCGGCGGCCCGCCCATAACGCCCGCGTGCCCGGCGCCGCGCATCCGGATCCGCTGGCCGTCGTGGATTCCCGCGGGAACTTCGAGCTCGAGCGGGACGTCCTCGATCGTGCGGCCGTCCCCGTCGCACCGCTCGCAGGGCGTCTCGACGATCGTCCCGGCCCCGTCGCAGCGCGGGCACGTGCCGGAGCGGACCATCTGGCCGAGAATCGTCCGCGAGACCTGCTGCACGCGGCCGACGCCCGCGCACGAGGGACACGTGACGGGGGAGGTCCCCGGTGCGGCGCCCGTCCCACGGCATGGCTCGCACGTCCGGGCGGCGTGCACCCGAACGTCCAACGTCGTGCCGGTGACGACGTCCGCGAGGTCGATCTCGACGTGCGCCACGAGATCAGGCCCGCGCGCAGGCCCGCGAGTCGTCGGCCCGGACGTGCCGAACAGCGTCTCCCCGAAAAACGCCGCGAAGACGTCGGACAGGCTGCCGAAATCGGTCATCGGCGCAAAGCCGCCGCCCCGCACGCCGGCGTGACCGAAGCGATCGTAGAGCTGGCGGCGCTCGGGGTCCGCGAGCACCTCGTAGGCCTCCGCGACCGCGCGGAACCTGTGCCCGGCGTCGGGGTCGTCGCTCACGTCGGGATGGAGCTCGCGCGCGAGGCGACGGAAGGCGCGCTTGATCTCCGCATGACTCGCGTCGCGCGAGACGCCGAGCAGCTCGTAGTAGTCCTGCTCAGCCGTCGCCATCACTGGCTCCCGTAGACGTCGTCGACGAGCCGGGAGAGCTCGAACGCGGCGGCTCGCACGGACCGGATCGCCTTCTCGTAGTCCATCCGCAGCGGGCCGAGGAGGCCGACGGCGCCGAGCGAGCGGTTCGCGAGGCCGTACGTCGCGCCGACGTAGGCCGCGCCGTGGAGCTCCTCGCCCTCGAGCTCCGGGCCGACGCGCACGACGGGACGCTTCGGGTCGAGCGCATCCTGGAGCAGGGCGAGCACCGCCGCGCGCCGCTCGAGCACCTCGAGCAGACGCTGACACGCCTCGAGCTCCGCCCCGTGCACGTCGCCGAGCAGCCCCGCCGCCCCGCCGACGTACAGATCCGTCGCCTCGGCGACGAGCTCGTCGAACGCGGGCCGCACCGTCCCGAGGAAGTGGCGCTCGCGGGTCGTGAGCGCCGGGTCGTCGAACGCGCGCCGTACGACGGCCGGGCTGGGCCGCTTCCCGACGACGGTCTCGTCGAGGTAGGACGCTGCCCATTCGACGAGCCCCGAATCGACCTGCTCCTCGAGCTCGAAGACCCGCTTGGAGACGCTCCCCGACGCCGTGATCACGACGATGATCACGACGCGCGGCTGCAGCTGCAGCACCTCGACGTGGCGCACCGCGGCAGCCTCGAGCGACGGCGCCGACACGACGGCGAGCAGGTGCGTCGCGTCGGAGAGCGCCTCGGTCGTCTGGCGGAGCGCCTCCTCGAGCTCGTTTCGCATCGTGCGCAGGTCGACGCTGAACGGTCCCGGTCGTCCCTCGATGGCGACGACGAGCTCCTCCGTGTAGAGGCGGTAGCCATTCTCCGTCGGCACACGGCCCGCCGACGTGTGCGGATGCGTGAGAAGCCCGAGGGCCTCGAGCTCCGAGAGCTCGCTCCGCACCGTCGACGACGACACGTCGAGGCCCGGACGCTCGACGAGCGCCTTCGAGCCGACCGGCTGGCCGGTCGCGACGTACTCCTCGACGACCCGTCGCAGGATCTCGCGCTTCCGCGCCGTCAACTCCATGGAGCTCATCGTACGGTCGTCTCCAGCCGGTTCGGCTCCGCGGCTAGCGCTCCTCGAGCCCGCCGAGCCGCTCGCGGAAGGCCGCGTAGAACAGCGCGTAGCCGCTGCACCAGGCGAGCGCGAACGCGATCGACCAGGCGAGCGGCCGTCCGTGCGCGAGCGGATCGATCGCCGCCGACGCGAGCTGGCCGACGACCCTCGTCGGCTCCGTGAAGACGTCCCACGAGTTCCAGCGCTGGAAGCGACCGAGATACACGCCGACGCCGCTCGCCGCGAGCGCGCCGAGCGCAAGCGTCCAGCCTGCGAGACGGCCGAGCCGGCTCACGACCACCGCCTGCACGAGGTAGAGCGAGAGGAAACCGAGCACGAGGCCGGTTCCGGCCGCGGCGCCGATCAGCACGGGGTCATACCAATGCGTCCCGCTGTCATAGTGGCCCAACCACTTCAGGTCGGTGACGATGTACGGCGCGTTCGGGAGGAACAGCAGCCACGCAAGCCCGACCGTCGCGAGCGTGCCCGCAGTCCAACCGCGCCGCGCGCCGTCGTACACGACGAGGGCCAGCGCAAGCGGGATCCACGCGAGGAAGAGATTCCACACGAGGTTCGTCGTTTCGAGGCTCTCCAGGTAGACCACGCGCGCGGCCACACCGATCGCCACACCCGCACTCGCGACGAGTAGCGCCTCGAGCACGAGCAGCCGACGTCGACTCGCTCCGTCACGTGCCCTGAACGCCGCAATCATGGAACGATGGTACCGGCGAGAACTCGTGTCATCCCGTCCCCAGACGGCCCTCTCTTCGCCGGAAAGCGGCCCTCGCGCGACGGCCCTCGGCCGTGGAGCGGTCAGACGGCCAGGAGCTCGGCCGTCACGCCCCCGCCCAGCATCCGCCCGCGCGGCGTCAGGCGGATCCCGCCGTCGACCCGCTCCACGAGCCCGCGCTGGAGGAGCCGGCCGAGCGCAGCGTCGTCGACCACGGGCTCGAGCCCGTCGAGCGGCAGCGGCTGGTCCAGCCGCAGCCCGAGCATGAGCAGCTCCACGGCCCGCGTCGCGTCGTCGAGCGGCTCGACCTCACGCGGCGGTGCGTCACCGACGTGGAGCGCCTCGACGTAGCGCCGGAGCGAGGGCAGGTTTCTCCGCCGCACGCCGTCGAGCGTCGACACGGCCCCGATCCCGACGCCGAGGTAGTCGTGCCCGCGCCAGATCCCCAGGTTGTGCAGTGCACGGAGCTCGCGGCCGCCGTCGCGACAGAAATTCGCCGTCTCGTACCAGTGGTAGCCCGCGCCGGTGAGTGTCTCCACGACCTGCTCGAAGTAGCCTTCCATCGCCTCCGCCTGACGCTGGAGCTGCTCCCCGTGGGCATGCGTGAACCGCGTTCCCGGCTTCGCCTCGAGCTCATAGCAGGAGAGGTGCTCCGGCTCGAGCGCGAGCGCGTCCGCGAGATCCGCCGCGAGAGCGGAGGGGCTCTGGCCGGGGATCCCGTAGACCAGGTCGAGCGAGATGTTGTCAAAGCCGGCATCACGAAGAGTGTGCACAGCGCGCCGGACGTCGTCGGGACCGGCAACCCGCTCGAGCACCTCGAGCAGCTCCGGGCGGAACGACTGCGCGCCGAGCGAGACGCGGTTCACGCCGTGGCGCCGCAGCAGGCGGGCCAGGGGAGGGGTGACCGTCTCGGGGTTCGCCTCGACCGTCAGCTCCGCGACCTGGGGCAGCGCCCGGAGAACCCGCTCGAGGGCGGACGTCTCGGTGAATGTGGGCGTCCCGCCGCCGAGGAACACGGTCTCGACCCGCGCCGCGAGCCGCCAGCGCTCCTCCTCGAGCTCGGAGAGCAGGGCGTCGACGTACGTGCCGTGCTCGTCCCGTCGCCCGACCGCCGTCACGAAGTCGCAGTAGCCGCAGCGATGCGCGCAGAACGGCAGGTGCACGTAGAGATGGCGCACCTCACCGCGCCCGCGCTCCCCTCCGTCGACCGGCACCGACGCAGCACTGGCCCGCGCGCCCACGGCGCTCATCGACGCTTCTCCCCGTCGAGGTTCAGCACGGCGAGGAACGCCTCCTGCGGCACCTCGACGCCGGCGACCTGCTTCATCCGCTTCTTGCCCTTCTTCTGCTTCTCGAGCAGCTTTCGCTTGCGGGTGATGTCGCCGCCGTAGCACTTCGCGAGCACGTCCTTGCGCTTCGCCTTCACGGTCTCGCGCGCGATCACACGCGAGCCGATCGCGGCCTGGATCGCGACGTCGAACATCTGCCGCGGGATCTCCTCGCGGAGACGCTCGACGAGGAGCCTCCCCCGCTCGTAGGCGGCGTCACGGTGGACGATCAGCGAGAGGGCGTCGACCTGCTCGCCGGCGACGAGCACGTCGACGCGGGTGACGTCGCCACTGCGGAAGCCCGCGAGGTCGTAGTCGAAGCTCGCGTAGCCGCGCGTGCGCGACTTCAACTGGTCGTAGAAATCGATCACGATCTCGCCGAGAGGAAGCTCGTACGTGAGCTGCACGCGAGTCTCCGAGAGGTACTCCATGTGATCGAACCGTCCGCGCCGGTCGGTGCAGAGCTCCATCACCGAGCCGACGTAGTCCTTGGGCACGATCACCTGGGCGCGGACGTACGGCTCCTCGACCTCGTCGAACTCGCGCGGCATCTCCGCGGGGTTGTGCACCTCGAGCCAGTCCGCGTTCCGCTGCTTCACCCGGTACGCGACGTTCGGCGCGGTCACGAGGAGGTCGAGATCGAACTCCCGCTCGAGCCGCTCGCGGACGATCTCCATGTGCAGGAGACCGAGGAAGCCGCAGCGGAAGCCGAATCCGAGCGCCTGAGAGGTCTCGGGCTCGTAGAACAGCGCGCCGTCGTTGAGCTTGAGCTTCTCGAGCGCGTCGCGGAGCTCCGGGTAGTCGTCCGAGTCCGACGGGAAGAGCCCGGCGAACACCATCGGCTTGACGTCCTTGTAGCCGGGCAGCGGCGTCGTCGCTCCGCCCTTCGGCAGCGTCAGCGTGTCGCCGACGCGCAGCCGCGAGACGTCCTTCAGACCGGTCACGACATAGCCGACCTCGCCGGGGCCGAGGGTCTCGACCGGGACGCGGCCCGGGGCCATGAAGCCGAGCTCCTCGGCCTCGAAGCCCGTCCCGGTCGCCATCGCGCGCAGCCCCGCGCCGGTGGGCAGTGTGCCGTCGACGACGCGGACGAACGCGATCACCCCGCGGTACTGGTCGTACGACGAGTCGAAGACGAGCGCCCTCGGCGGCGCGTCGACGGCGCCGTCGGGCGACGGGATCCGGTCGACGATCGCGTCGAGGACCTCCTCGACGTTGAGCCCGGTCTTGGCCGAGATCCGGACGACGTCCTCGGGCGATCCGCCGAGCAGCTCGCAGACCTCCGCCGCGGTGCCGTCGGGGTCGGCCGACGGCAGGTCGACTTTGTTCACGACGGGGACGATCTCGAGGTCGTTCTCGATCGCGAGGTACGCGTTCGCGAGCGTCTGCGCCTCGATGCCCTGGGCCGCGTCGACGACGAGCACGGCGCCCTCGCACGCCTGGAGAGAGCGCGAGACCTCGTACGTGAAGTCCACGTGGCCCGGCGTGTCGATCAGGTTGAGCTCGTGGCCCTTCCACTGGACGCGCACCGCCTGCGCCTTGATCGTGATGCCCCGCTCCCGCTCGAGCTCCATCGAGTCGAGCAGCTGGTCGCGCATCTCGCGCTCGGAGACGGTCTCCGTGACCTGGAGGATGCGGTCGGCGAGCGTCGACTTGCCATGGTCGATGTGGGCGATGATCGAGAAGTTGCGGATGCGGCTCTGGTCCATGGCTGATCGGCGTCGATCGTAGCCGTGAAGCCGTTCCTTCCCCTCCCCGCCCCGCAACAGCGGGACGCCGCCTACTCCAGGTCTTTCGCCGGGAAGAGGACCGACGGCGCGGGCTCCTCGGCAGGGTCCTTGTCGCGGATCACGATGTCGATCAGGGTCACGAGGATGCTCGCGAGCGGAACCGCGAGGATCACTGCGAAGCCGCCGAGCACGAGTCCCGTCGTCGTGACCGCGACGAGCACGACGAGCGGCGACAGGCCGACGGAGTGCCCGAGCACGCGCGGGACGACGACGTAGTCCTCGAGCACGCGCACGCCCGCGACCACGAGCCCGGCGAGCACCGCGAGATGGACGGACTGCGAGAGGCCCACACCCACCGCGACGATCCCGGCTGCGAGAGGCCCGATCACGGGGACGATCTCGACGACACCGGCAAAGGCGCCGACGAGCAGCCAGTAGGGCAGCCCGATCACCCAGAAGCACGCCGAGAGCACGACCGCGACGACTGCGACCAGCACCGCCTGACCGCGGACGAAGGCACCGAGCCGTAGCTCGATCAGGTCCCACGCGTCGCGCACGGTCTTCCGCTTCGGTCGCGGCAGCACCGAGCAGACGGCGTCGACGGCGCGCTCGCGCTCGATGATCCAGTAGGCGGATGCGGCGAGGACGAAGAAGATCCCGATGATCGCCTCGAATGCCTTCCTCCCGTATTCGACGGCGGGGTCGATCAGGCTCGAGCCCGACGGCAGGTCGTTCAGCTTCCGGTCGATCGCCGTGAGGATGTCGTGCTTGATCCCGGTCGATTGCTGCGCCGCCTGACGGAGCTGATGCTGGTCGCCGAGCGCCGCCTGCACCTGGTCGGTCGCGGCGGGCACGAGGAACCAGAGTGCGATGGCGAGGATCCCCACGAGGGCTGCGTAGTGGAGGATCACGCCCACACCGCGCGGGACGCGGTGCCGCGCCAGCCACTCGACACCCGGCCGCAGCGCGGCGGCGAGGATGATCGCGATGAAGAGAAGCGCGACGACGAGGCGCGCCTCCCAGAGCACCAGCATCGCGACGAGGATCCCGACGACGACGAGCGTCGCGATCGCCACACGACCCGCCCAACGGGACAGGTCGCCGGCCACTCGCGGCTGTCGTCCGGCTTCGAGGTCGCGGTCCAGCCCGTCGATTCCCAGCTTTCCGGCCGTCACCGAGCGGTGGTACCCGCTCGCGACCGTTCCGACACGGGCGAGCGCTGCATCCGAGACGGGCCGAGCGGGCAAAACCGGAACGCACCCTCGTCCGTTACTCCCGACGACACCGACCAGGAGGACGAGCACATGAAGCGCCTCGGTTTGCTTCTCGTCGTCGTCGGGCTCGCAGGGGGCGCGCTCGCGACCGCCAACGCGGGCACGACCGCGACCAGGACGATCTGCCACCGCACCTCGACGGCGGCGAAGCCGTACGTGAAGGTGCCCGTCTCCGCGAAGCTGCTCCGGATCCATACGAAGCACGCCGCGGACATCGTGCTCGCCGGCAACGCGGCCTGCCCGCGCACCCGGCTCACGCCGACGGCGGGTGGACGCGCCTTCACGATCGCGCTGACGGGCGAGGCCGAGAGCCCGGCCGGCGATCCGGTCGCGACCGGTACCGCCACGGTGCGGCTGCGCGCGGGTCAGGGTCAGCTCTGCTACCAGGTCGCCGCCGAGAACCTCCCGGCCGCCGTCGCGATGCACATCCATCGCGGTGCTGCCGGCGTCGCAGGGCCGGTGGTCGTCCCGCTGGCCACGCCCGCCGCCGACGGCACGGCCGGCGGTTGCGCCCCGGCGGCACGGGCTCTCGTCGCGGCGATCCTCGCGAGCCCCGCCAACTTCTACCTCAACATCCACACCGCGGAGTTCCAGGCGGGCGCGATCCGGGGCCAGCTGACAGGCACCTCGACCGCCTCGTTCGGCTGGGTCGCGGCGATCAACCTCCAGGGCACGAGCGAACCGAACGCGACCGGCACCGCCGTCGTCCGGCTGCGCACCGACGCCCCGATGGTGTGCTACCGACTGCATGCGGCCAACATCACGCTGCCGGCCGTCGCCGCGCACATCCACCGCGGCGCTGCGAACGTCAACGGCCCGGTCGTCGTCCCGTTCACGCCGCCCGGCGACGACGGGAACTCGACGGGCTGCACGACGTCCGACCAGGCCCTGATCAACGAGATCGTCGCCAACGCAGGCGGCTTCTACGTCAACGTGCACACGAAGGAGCACCCCGCCGGCGCGATCCGCGC
>DASXAW010000025.1:0-8069 GCA_036406535.1 Gaiella sp. | reverse complement strand
CGGCGCACGTCGGCGATGCCGATGCGCGTGGCCGGGGCCGGATGCCGCCAGCCGGGCATGCAGGATGTCCCCCTCCCCAGGGTCCCCCCGTGGCGTTCGTTCGCGGCCTCCCAGAAGGGCGCGCCGCTATCACGACACACGCTACGCAGGCTCTCCGTGCGTGGCCCCCCCGGAAGTCCAGTTCGGTCCCTCCCGCCGGGCCATAGATTCAGCGGCCGGCCCGAACGGTTCGGCAATCCGCAGGAGGCGAATCGCTGCCACAATGCCCGGGCATGGCGAGCGCGCCCCAGACGACAACGGTCAGCCGGCACGAGGCAGGCGCGAGCGACGGCTCGATGAAGACGTTCCACCGGGAGACGAGCCTCCGCACCGCGGGCGGCCTCTCGGTGACGGACATCACGGATCAGGTCCAGGAGGCCGTGCGCGAGAGCGGCGTCAAGGACGGCGTGTGCTGCGTCTACTCGCCGCACACGACGTGCTCCGTGCGCGTGAACGAGTACGAGCGAGGCTTCCTCGAGGACTTCTCCGTCCTCCTCCGCCGTCTCGTGCCGACCGAGCACTACTACGCGCACGACGACTGGGACCGACGCACCGAGAACGTCTCCGAAGAGGACATGGAGGCGTCGAACGGCCACTCGCACTGCATGTCGATGCTGATGGGGCCGGCGGGCGAGTCGATTCCCGTGCGCGACGGCGTCCTCTGCCTCGGCCGCTGGCAGCGCGTGCTCTTCCTCGAGCTCGACCGCGAGCGCGACCGGCGCTGGCTCGTGCACGTCGTCGGTGTGTGACGGCCCGGGCCCGGTGATTCAATCCGCGCGATGAGCGCGGTCGAGAATCTCCTGATCGACGGCGAGCGCGTCAGCGCCGCCCAGGGCGAGACGTTCGACACGGTCAACCCCGCGAGCGGCGCGGTCTTCCGCAGCGTCGCGAAAGCGGGGCCGGAGGACGCCGATCGCGCGGTCCGGGCCGCAGCCCGTGCGTTCGAGGACTGGAGCGCCCGCACGCCGATCCAGCGGGCGAGGGTGCTCCACCGCTGGGCCGACCTGATCGACGAGCACGCCGACGAGCTCGCCCTCGTCGAGACACGTGACATGGGGATGGCGATCGGCGACGCCCGCTGGTGCGCCCACAACGCGGCGGCGGTGATGCGGTACTACGCGGGCGCGGTCGACAAGTTCTTCGGCTCGACGATCCCGGTCGACCGCGACGGGATCGTGCTCACGTTCCGCGAGCCGATCGGCGTCACGGCGCTGATCACGCCATGGAACTTCCCGCTCAACATCGGGAACTGGAAGACCGCGCCGGCGATCGCGGCCGGCAACACCGTGGTACTGAAGCCCGCGAGCCTCTCGCCCCTGTCGGTGCTGGGCTACGCCGAGCTCGGGCTCGAGGCGGGGCTGCCGCCCGGGGTGCTCAACGTGCTGCCGGGGCCGGGCGGCGCGGTCGGCGACGCGCTGGTCGAGCATCCGCTCGTCGGCAAGGTCGGCTTCACGGGGTCGACCGAGGTCGGGATCGAGATCGCCCGCAAAGCGGCGGGGACGGTGAAGCGGGTCACGCTCGAGCTCGGCGGCAAGAGCGCGTGCATCGTGTTCGCCGACGCCGACCTCGAGAAGGCGGGACGCATGGCGCCGTTCTCCGTCTTCGAGAACGCGGGCCAGGACTGCTGCGCGCGCTCGCGCCTGCTCGTCGAGTCGTCGGCGAAGGACGAGCTGCTCGAGCGCTACGCGGCGGCCACGCGCGCGATCGTGGTGGGCGATCCGGAGGACGAAGCGACGCAGATGGGACCGCTCGTCTCGGCGGCGCAGCGCGAGACCGTCGAGGGCTACGTCTCGCGCGGGGTCGACGAGGGCGCGACGTTGCTCCAAGGGGGCGTGCGACCGGACGGCGACGGCCTCGCCGACGGCTTCTACCTCCGGCCGACGATCCTGGACGGCTGCAGGAACGAGATGGTCGTCGCGCGGGAAGAGATCTTCGGGCCTGTCGTCTCGGTGATCGAGTTCTCGACCGAGGAGGAGGCGATCCGGATCGCGAACGACACGCCGTACGGCCTGTCGGGCTCCCTGTGGACGCGCGACGGCGCGCGTCAGCTCCGCGTTGCGCGGGCGCTGCGGACCGGCGCGATCGGCGTCAACTCGAACAGCTCCGTCTTCCCGCAGGCGCCGTTCGGCGGCTACAAGGCGTCCGGCGTCGGCAAGGAGCTCGGGATGGAGGGGCTCGTGCACAACACCGAGCTCAAGAGCGTCTTCGTCTCGACCGAGCCGTAGGACTCAGCGCGACTCGAGCGCGAGCGCCGCGCGGAACGCCTGCTCGACCTCCGCCTCGGCCCAGGCATGAGAGTCGATCTCGAGGTTGTACGACTGGTCGCCCGTCGCGCTCGCGACGAGCGCGGGAAGCGCCTCCTCGGTGACCCCGGTCTCGGAAAGCGTCGGGAAGCCGACGTCGGCCAGCACACGTCGTACCGCGCGTACCGCGCGCGACCCGTCGGCCGTGCCGTCCGTCGACTCGCCGAGCGCGTCCGCGACCCGCTCGAGCCGGTCGGCGCAGTCGTGACGAGAGAGCTCGAGCGTCTCCGCGAGGACAAGGCCGACGGTGAGCCCGTGCGGGAGGTGCGCCACGCTCCCGAGCGCCTGCGCGAGCGCGTGGTCGGCTGCGCAGTCGGAGAGGTTCATCGCGAGGCCGGCCGTGAGGCTCGCGCACGCCATGCGGCTGCGCGCCTCCGCGTCGCTCCCGCCCGCGACGGCCTCGCGCAGCGAATGCGCGACGTGGTGGCACGCCTCGAGACCGAATGCGACCGAGAGCGGCGTCGAGTTCCCCACGGTGCAACCGCCGATCGCCTGGGCGAGCGCGTCGACGCCGGAGTGCGCCGTCGGCGCGGCGGGGAGCCCGTGGGTCAGCAGCGGATCGACGAGCGCGTGCTGCGCGCGCATGTTCGGGTGGCCGAATCCGACCTTTCGGTCGGCGACGGTGTCCGTGAGGACGCTCGCGCCGGAGACCTCGCTCCCGGTGCCGGCGGTCGTCGGGCACAGGACGAGTCCGATCCCCGGTGGCGCCGGAACGCGCGCGCCGGACGCGTACTCCGCGATGCCTGCGCCCTGGTCGGCGGCGATCCGCGCGGCCTTCGCGACGTCGAGCGCCGAGCCGCCGCCGATCCCGACGACCGCGTCCATGCTCGCGGCGCGCACCCGTTCGGCGAGCTCGTCCGCGAGCGCGAACGTCGGCTCGCCCGGCCCCTTCACGACGCGGTCGATGCGCGCGCCCGCGCCCTCGGTCGCTGCGAGCGCGGCGACGACGTCAGGGTGCTCCGCCACCGGCTCCTCGACCACCACGAGCGCTGCCCGGCCACCGAGCGCGACGAGCGTGTCGGCCAGCTCCGCCAGGACGCCGTCGCCGAATGCGATCCGGACGGGCAGCTGCGCGTGGAACGACGGGAGGGGCTCGGGCATCTCGCGCGGGCTACGCGCCGTTCCGCTCTGCGCGGTACCTGCGGGCCTCGTCCACGAGCGCGGCGAAGAGGCGCTTGTCCTCCTCCATCTCCGGGTGCCAGAGCACACCGACGGCGAAGCGCTTGTCCGGGTCCTCGAGCCCCTCGAGCGTGCCGTCGTCGGCCCACGCAGTCTCCGTGAGGCCCTCCCCCACGCGGCCGACGCCCTGGTGGTGGCTCGACTGGACGCCGTCATGACGCGGGCCCAGGATCGTCGAGAGTCGGGTGCCGTCCTTGACCTCGACCGGGTGCTCGGAGAAGCGGCCGAGCTCCTCACGGTGCCCTTCGTGTCCGATCGACTCGGGCAGGTGCTGCACGAGGTCCCCGCCGCGGACCACGTTGAGGAGCTGGAACCCGCGGCAGATCGCGAGCGTCGGCATGTCGCGCTCCAGCGCACGCTGCAGGAGCGCGAGCTCCCCCGCGTCGCGATGCGCCTGCGCCGGGTCGGTCTGCGGATGTCGGTCGGCGCCGTAGGCGGAGGGGTCGATGTCGATCCCGCCCGAGAACACGACGCCGTCCAGGACGTCGAGCGTCTCGTCCACCGCATCGGTGCTCGGCGGGACGACGAGCGCCCTTCCGCCCGCCTGCTCGACCGACTGGACGTAGAAGAGGGGCACCAGTGCCGCAGGCAGCTCCCACGAGCCCCACCGCGCCGACTGAGCGTACGAGGTGATCCCGATGAGAGGACGATCGCTCATGCCCGCACGCTACCCCGCCTCAGGGGCTTCGGGGAGCGCCGCATCGAGCCGTGCCCGCTCTGCGTCGCTGAGCGGCCGCGACCGGCCGGTCTCCCCGTCGCGCGCGACGATCACCGACTCGGCCTCGGCTGCGATCGTCCCGTCCAGCTTCCGGATCTCCTCGCGCAGCGTGAGGCTCGACGTGCCGATCCGGGCGAGCGAGACCCGCGCCACGACGGCCTCCTCGCCCAGACCGATCTCGTTCCGGAAGTCGATCGCGACCCGCGCGAGGACGTAGTCCCAGAGCGCGCCGTCGTCCCCGAGAGCCTGTTCGAGCCAGCCGTCGCGGGCCTCCTCGAGGTACGTCGCATAGACGGCGTTGTTCACGTGGCGCAACGCGTCGACGTCGCGCCAGCGGACCTCGATGCGCCTCTCGTACGTCAGCGAGGGGGCCTCACGTCCGCTCGAAATAGCGCTTGCGCTCCCAGTCCGTGACGTGCCGGTCGAACAGCGCCTGCTCGGTGCGCGCGTAGTTGAGGTAGTGGTCGACGACCTGGTTGCCGAAGGCGGCCCGCGCGACCGTCCCCGCCTCGAGGGCCGCGATCGCGTCGCGCATCGTGCTCGGGAACCGGTCGGCTCGGGACTCGTAGGCGTTCCCGTCGAGCGCCGCCGGAAGCCGGAGCTCGTTCTCGATCCCGTGGAGGCCGGAGGCGATCATCGCCGCGAATGCGAGGTACGGGTTGACGTCCCCTCCGGGGATCCGCGTCTCGACCCGGAGCCGCTGACCGTGCCCGACGACGCGGAAGCCGCACGTCCGGTTGTCGTGCCCCCACGCGAGCGTGGTCGGCGCCCAGCTACCCGCCGCGTAGCGCTTGTACGAGTTGATCGTCGGCGCGAAGAAGATCGCGAGCTCCTTCGCGGACGCGATCTGCCCTGCGAGAAAGCGCCGGAAGAGCGTCGTCTGGGACTCGCCGCGCGCGAACGCGTTGCGGCCGTCGCGCCAGAGGCTCGCATGGATGTGGCACGAGTTCCCGATCCACGACTCGAACGGCTTCGCCATGAACGTGATCGCGCAGCCGTGCAGGAACGCGATCTCCTTGGCGCCGTTCTTGTAGATCGCGTGGTTGTCGGCCATCGTCAGCGCGTCCGAGAAGCGGAAGTTGATCTCCTGCTGACCGGGCCAAGCCTCGCCCTTGGACGTCTCCACGCGGATCCCCGCCGCCTGCATGTTGTTGCGGATCGAGCGGAGCAGCGGCTCGTCGTAGGTCGTCGCGAGGATGTGGTAGTCGAGGATGTAGGGCACGGACGGCGTCAGGCCCTCGTAGCCCGTCGCGTAGGCGTCCGCGTAGGTCTCGCGGACGAGGTAGAACTCGAGCTCCGAGCCGACCATCGGCGTGAGGCCGAGCGCCTCGGCGCGGGCGATCTGCGCACGGAGCACCTGACGCGGCGACGGCTCGACCGGCCTCCCGTCGTGCCACATCACGTCGCCGAGCACGAGCGCGGTGCCCTCGAGCCACGGGATCCGCCGCAGCGTCGCGAAGTCGGGGACGATGTCGAAGTCCCCGTAGCCCTGCTCCCAGCTCGCGATCTCGTAGCCCGGCACCGGGTCCATCTCCATCTCGAGCGCGAGGAGGTAGTTGCAGCCCTCCACCGAGTGCCCCGCGTCCATCTCCTCGACGAAGAACTCGGCGTGGAGCCGCTTGCCCAGGAGACGGCCCTGCATGTCGGTGAACGCGACGATCACCGTGTCGATCTCGCCCGAGGCGACGAGCGCGCGCAGGTCGTCCCGGGTAAGCACGGCGCGATCCTATTCGGACCGTCGGGTCGCGAGAAACCCGACCCGTCGATCAGCGGTGACATGACTTGACTCGTGCGCGTCAGCCTGGCTGACTACGACGCTCAGCCGTCCACGCATTCACCACCAGGGAGGGCAGGATGAGCACGGGACCGTCGACGAGCGGCGGATACCACACCTCGGAGGACGAACAGCTCCTTCACAAGCTCGGCTACGCCCAGGAGCTCTTCCGGGCGATGGGCGGGTTCCAGAACTTCGCGATCAGCTTCACGATCATCTCGATCCTCGCCGGCTGTCTGACGTCGTACTTCATCGCGTTCAACAACGGCGGCCCGATCGCGATCTCCTGGGGCTGGCTCCTGGTCGGCCTGATGAGCACGATCATCGCGCTGGGGATGGCGGAGATCGCGTCGGCGTTCCCGACCGCCGGAGGCCTCTACTACTGGTCGTCGAGGCTCGGCAGCCCCGCGTGGGGCTGGTTCACCGGGTGGTTCAACCTCGTCGGCCAGATCGCCGTCACCGCCGCGATCGGCTATGGCCTTGCAATCTTCTCGACGTCTCTCCTGAACCTCCTGTTCGACTACCCGAACACGAGGGAATGGACGTTCCTCACCTACTCGGTGGTGATGCTGATCGCCGTCCTCGTCAACATGTTCAAGGTGAGCATCACGGCGATGCTCAACACGATCTCGGCGTACTGGCACATGGCGGGGGTCGCGTTCATCGTGCTCGTGTTGATCATCGTCCCGGACCACCATCAGTCGGTCAGCTACGTGTTCACGCAGACGATCAACAACTCGGGCTTCTCGGGCACGAACTTCGGCAGCATCGTCTTCTGGTACGTGTTCGGCCTCGGGCTGCTGATGTCGCAGTACACGATCACGGGCTTCGACGCCTCCGCGCACATGGCCGAGGAGACGAACCAGGCGTCGCGCATGGCGGCCGTCGGGATGTACATGTCCGTCGTCGCCTCGGTCGTGTTCGGCTGGATCCTGCTCCTCGCCGTCACGTTCGCCGTGCCCGACACCCAGGGCGTGCTCGACGCCGTCGGCGGCGCGGTCACGTACATCTGGGCGACCTCGATGAGCGAGACGTGGGCCGACATCCTGCTCTTCATCTGCTGCGTGGCGCAGATGTTCTGCCTGACCGCGTCGGTGACGTCCGCCTCGCGGATGATGTTCGCGTTCTCGCGCGACCGTGCTGTCCCCGGGCACCGGCTGTGGCGCCGGGTGGCTCCGAACCGCGTGCCGGTCGTCGCGGTCTGGGCGATCGGGATCCTCGCGTGGGCCCTGATGATCCCGACGTACTGGAACTCGGCGACCGGGTACCTCGTCGGCACGTCGATCGCCGTGATCGGCCTCTACATCGCCTTCATCCTCCCGGTGATCCTCCGGTACCGGATGGGCGACGCCTTCCAGCCGGGGGCCTGGACGCTCGGGAAGCACTACAAGTGGATCGACCCGATCGCGATCGTCTGGGTCTTCATCATCTCGATCCTCTTCCTGGGCCCGGTGGCACCCACCGGGATCCCGTGGAAGGACGGGTTCAACTGGGACGTCGCGAACTACGCCCCGCTCACGGTGGGCGGCGCGCTGGTCTTCTTCGGCGGCTGGTGGCTCATCTCGGCCCGCCGCTGGTTCAAGGGCCCGGTGCGCATGGGCACCGACGAGGAGCTCGAGCAGATGGAGGAGGAGACGCTCGGCCGGTACGACCTCCCGACGGAGGCGGAGCCGGTGTAGCGCGCGACCTCGAACGATCCGTTTGCGAGGGGCGCCGGCGGGCGCCCCTCGCGCGTCACGGCCCGGCGAGCGCCGCCTGGAACGACGGCTCGGCGGCGGTGCGCTCGAGCCGCGCGAAGTGCTCGTCGGCGTACCCCGCGAAGTCGAAGTCGAGCTCGGACACGGCGGCCTGCACGACCCCCCACATCGCCTCGCGGAAGTCCGACATGAAGCGCATCAGCTCGAGCACGCGCCGGTCGGCCGCCCGTAGCGTGCCGAAGTACGCCTCGAGGAGCGCGTCACGGCGGTCCTCGTCGAGCTCGTGGTTCACGCTGAAGTTCGCGAGGTCGAAGAAGACGTCGCCCATGCCCGCGTACTCCCAGTCGACGACGCGCAGC
>DASXAW010000024.1:0-21857 GCA_036406535.1 Gaiella sp. | reverse complement strand
GTTGTCGCTCGCCGACTGCGCCGCCTGCTTGACGGTCAGCTTGCCGGTGAGGATCTGGGCGAGCATGTTCCGGAGGATGTTGCCGTTCTCCACGTTCACCCAGTTCTTCGCGGTCGGGACGAACCAGCTCCGCTTCGCGGCACGCTCGTTGACGCTGTTGCCGAGCAGGCTCGTCGTATTGGGGATGTTGCCGATCGACCGCAGCGCGGTCATGGACTGGTTGCTCGTGTAGGCCTTGATCCAGTCGGCGCCGAGGGTCTTGTCGCCACCCACGGGCACCGCGAGGAGGGACCCGCCGAGGAACCCGGGCAGCGGCTGTCCGGCCGTGCGGCCCGGCATCACGAACTGCGCCGTGGTCTTCGTGTACTTCTTGCCGACGCAGCAGCTGAACCAGGCCGGCCCGACGATGGACGCGGCCTTGCCCTGCGCGTACACGTCGTAAGGGTTCGGATGGGTCTCGTCGGTCGTCTTCGAGGCGCGGGAGGCGGCGTCGAAGAAGGTCTTGTACGCCGTGAGCCCCGCGATGGAGCGCGGCGAAGCGAGCTCGCCCTTCCAGCGCCTGCCGACCTGCGACGCGATGCTGCCTCCGTACTCGTAGACGAAGCTCATCGCGGCGTACCAGTCGGTGCCCGCGAGGTAGACCGGCGAGAAGCCCTTGCCGCTGCTCGTCGTGCCGAGCTTGCGGGCGTCTGCCGTGAACTGCGCGAGCGTCTGCGGCACCTTGATGCCGGCCTTTTTGAACAGGTCGGTGCGGTACGTCACGACCCGGGAGCCCGCGTAGTAGGGCACACCGAGCGTCTTCTTGTTGTAGACGCCCGCCGCGGCGAGGCCGGAGAGCCACGTCGACGAGTTCGCGAACGAACCCTTCAGCGAGCTGAGGTCCTGGAAGGCGCCCGCGGCCATGTACTTCGTCATCTCGGTGTTGCCCATCTCGATGACGTCGGGCGCGTTTCCGCCCGCGAGGGTCGCGTCGAACTTCTTCAGGTGGTCACCCCACGTCTGGTACTGGACGTCGACGGTGACACCTGGGTGCGCCTTCTGGAACTGGTCGTTCGCCGCCTTGACGATCGGCGCCCAGTTCTCGGCCTGCGCGTCGACCTGGAGCCAGACGGTGACGCTGTCGGCGGTCGTCCCGCCGGATGCGGTGGACGCCACCGCAGCGAGGGCGACGCCGACGAGGACGGCGGCGCCGATGATGCGTGCTCTGATCATGGGCGATTCCCCCAAGCGCATCGGGAGGCGGTGCGCGTCGCTCGGGGTTTCCGCGTGGCCGACGGAGAACAGACGCCGGAGCCGCCTACTGGTTTATACCACTCTGCCACGATTCGGAACAGTCGCACAGTCGTCGAAGGATGTCAAGACCAGTTCGAGACACGATCGACACGACCCAGATACACTCGTATCCTCGATTTCCAGCGACAATCCCCGGACGGGGCCGAGCGCCCAGAAGCGTGTCGGCTGCTGTCTCCGGTCGACCATTGGTACTGACCAAACGATCAGAAGCGGCGCAGCTCGGTGACCAGCTTGTACCGGTCGCCGCGATAGATCGAGCGGACGTACTCCACGATCTCGCCGCTCTCGGAGCGGGTCGTCCGCTCGAACTGGAACGCCGGCGAGTGGAGCGGCACGCCGAGCGCGGCGGACTCCTCCTCGTTGGTCACGGTCGGCTCGATCGTCTGGTGCCCCCCGACGATCGTGATCCCGAAGCGTCCCTCGAGGATCTCGTAGAAGGACCGTCGCTCGAGGTCAGGCGCGGTGAGGCCGGGAACGAGCGACTCGCGGACATGGAGCGTCTCGATCGCCATCGTCTCGCGGTCGGCGAGCCGGAGGCGGCTGATGATCATCACGGGCTCCGACGGCGAGACGTGCAGGAGGCGGCCGAGATGCGCGCCGGCCGGGGTCACGCGGAGGCTGAGCGTCCGGCTCGCGGGCACCATGCCGCGGCGCCGCATGTCCTCGGTGAAGGACGTCATCGTCAGCTCCTGCGCGATCTTCGGCTCGCTCACGAACGTCCCAGAGCCGTGCCTGCGAACGAGCAGCCCTTCGCGGACGAGGTCGTCGAGCGCGGCGCGCACGGTCAGCCGCGACACGCCGAGCTCTCGTGTGAGCTGCCGCTCGGAAGGAATCGCCTCCCCCACGTCGAGCTGCTCGATCAGGTCGAGGACCCGGCTTCGGGCCTCGCTCTGCTTCGTCACGACCTGCTTCGCGCCGCTCACTGTGGCCATCGTCTGCTCCGTTCCCGTCGAGACCGCCATCCTACCGCTCGACGGATTGTGGTCAAGACCACCTATTCGACGGAGAGCGCCTCCGCCCTCGTCGGCTCGACCTCGCGCGCGCCGGTCGCCAGGGCGGCACCGTTTGCAGGGTCGAAGAAGTGGAGCCGCGCGGTGTCGACCACGAGCTCGCGCCGGCTGGCGACGGCAGGCGCGTAGCGCGGATCGACACGAGCCGTGAACAGCGTCTTCTGGCCGACCGGGAGCGCCGCGTCGTCGGGGTCGTCTTCGCCCGACTCGACGTCGGGCCTGTTCGCCTCGACCCAGAAGCAGACGTGCGTGTCCGCGCCGAGCTCCTCGACGACCTCGACCGTGACCTCGATCCGCGGGAGCGCCGGCGAGGCGCCGGCCGCGTCCGCGAAGGCCTCGGGGCGGATGCCGAGCACGACCGGGCCGCTCCGCAGCGGCCGACGGTCGGGGTCGAGCGCGAGGCTGTACTGCCCGAACCGCACGACCCGGTCGTCGACGGCCGCCTCGACGAGGTTCATCGCCGGCGAGCCGATGAAAGCCGCGACGAACACGTCCCGCGGGTGCGCGTAGAGCTCCTGCGGCCGGTCGACCTGGACGACCGCCCCGTCGCGCAGGACGGCGACGCGCTGGCCCAGCGTCATCGCCTCCGTCTGGTCGTGGGTGACGTAGACGGTCGTCACGCCGAGCCTCGCGTGGAGCTGCGCCAGGGACGCGCGCATCCCGACGCGGAGCTTGGCGTCGAGGTTCGAGAGCGGCTCGTCCATGAGGAACGCGCGCGGTTGACGGACGATCGCCCGCCCCATCGCGACCCGCTGCCGCTGGCCGCCCGACAGCTGGGCGGGCTTCCGGTCGAGCAGCTCCTCGAGCCCGAGCAGCTCGGCGACCTCGTCGACGCGCTGCCTGGACTCCTGCTTCGGCGCGCGGCGCACCTTGAGCCCGTATCCGAGGTTCTCGCGCACCGTCATGTGCGGATAGAGCGCGTAGCTCTGGAAGACCATCGCGATGTCGCGGTGGCGAGGCGCCAGGTCGGTGACGTCCTTCCCGTCGATCATGATCGTGCCGGCGGTGACCTCTTCCAGGCCCGCCAGCATGCGCAGGAGCGTCGACTTGCCGCACCCCGACGGCCCGACGAGAACGAGGAACTCGCCGTCGTGGATCGAAAGGCTGACGTCGTCGACCGCGACGACGTCGTGGCCGAAGACCTTCGTGACGTGGTCGATCTCGATCTTCGCCATGTGCGTTACCGGGCCATGAGCATAGTCGTCCTCCGGGACAGTTCAGGACCAGCGTCGCGCGCAGTATCCCATATTGGTCTTGACCACTCAACGGTCGCATGCGTAGACTGGCCTTCGTGACGGGGCGAACGGTGTTCGACGAGCTTGCAACCGAGGCGCGCGACCACGATGCCGCGGATCTCGACCTCCAGACCACGCTCGAGCTCGTCCGCCGGATGAACGCCGAGGACGCGGGCGTCCCCACCGCCGTCGCTCGCGCCGACGCGGCCATCGCGGCCGCGATCGACGCCGTCGCCGAGCGGCTGTCGCTCGGCGGCCGGCTCGTCTACCTCGGCGCCGGGACGTCTGGGCGGCTCGCCCTGGTCGACGCCGCGGAATGCGAGTCCACGTTCGCCGTCCCGCCGGGACGCGTGGTCGCGCTGATCGCCGGCGGGCCCGAGGCGGCTGCGACGGCGCAGGAAGAGGCCGAGGACGACCGGGACGCAGGCGCCGGCGCAGTCCGTGAGCTCGGCGTCGGGCCGTCCGACGCGGTCGTCGCGCTGAGCGCGAGCGGTCGCACGCCGTATGTCGTCGCGGGCCTCGAGGCAGCGCGGAGCTCGGGCGCGGTCACCGTCGCGATCGTCTCCGTCGAGGGATCCGAGCTCGGGTCGATCGCCGAGCACGAGATCGTCGTCCTCGTCGGACCCGAGGTGATCGCGGGCTCGACGCGGCTGAAGGCGGGCACCGCCCAAAAGCTCGTGCTCAACATGATCTCGACGATCTCGATGGTCAGGCTCGGCAAGACCTTCGGCAACCTGATGGTCGACGTCGTCGCGACGAACGACAAGCTGCGCGCGCGGGTCCGCCGGATCGTCGCCGCCGCCAGCGGCGCCCCGCCGGAGCGGGTCGAGGCGGCCCTCGACGAGGCCGACGGCGACGCCAAGGTCGCGATCGTGGCTCTCGTGCGCGAGATCGACGCCCCCAGCGCGCGCGCGAGGCTCGACGCGGCCGAGGGTGACGTCCGAAGGGCGCTGGCCCAGTGAGGCTCGGCGTCGAAGCGGCGCTCGTCGACGGCACGCTGGTCCCCGGCGACGTCGCGATCGAGGGCGACCGGATCGCCGCCGTCGGACTGGAGCAGAACGGCGGACAGGGCCTCGCCGTCCCCGGGTTCGTCGACCTCCAGGTCAACGGCTTCGCAGGCGTCGACTTCCTCGGCGCCGACGCGGACGGCTACGCGACCGCCGGGGACGCTCTGCTCGAGACGGGAGTCACGGCGTATCTGCCCACCTTCATCACGTCCTCGGAGGACGACCTAGCGACCGCCCTCCGTGCCGTGCCCGACAGCGGGCACGGCCCCCGCATCCTCGGCGTGCACCTCGAGGGCCCCTTCCTCTCCCCCCTCCGACTCGGCACGCACCGGCCGGGAGGCCGCCGCGACCCCGATCCCGCGCTCCTCGACCGGCTGATCGACGCCGGACCGGTGAGGCTGATGACGCTCGCGCCCGAGCTTCCCGGCGCACTCGAGCTGATCGGCCTGCTCCACGTCCGCGGGATCACGGTGTCGCTCGGTCACAGCGACGCGACCGCCGCCGAGGCGAACGCCGCCTTCGACCGGGGCGTCCGGACCGTGACGCACGTGTTCAACGCGATGCGCCCCCTGCTCCATCGCGATCCCGGAATCATCGGCGCCGCGCTCGTCCGCCCGGAGGTCGTCCTTCAGGCGATCGTCGACAACGTCCACCTCGACGCGGACATCGTCCGGTTGCTCTGGGCCGTCGGCGCTGGCCGGCTGGCCCTCGTCACCGACGCGATCGCGGGCGCGTCGCTCGGCGACGGCACGTACGCCCTCGGCGACGTCGAGGTCGTGGTCGCCGACGATGTCGTCCGGCGCGAGGACGGCGTCCTCGCCGGCAGCACGCTCACGATGCCACAGGCCGTTCGCAACCTCGTCGCCGCGGGCGCGCCGCTCGAGCAGGCGCTCGGGGCGGCGTCGACCGTGCCCGCCCGCATCCTCGGGGTTCCCCACCTGGGCCGCCTGTTCCCCGGCGGCCCGGCCGACGTCACCGTGATCGACGACCGGCTCGAGGTCGCGCGCGCGATCGTCGGAGGCGAGACTCGTGTCGCCGGCTGAGCGCGCGACCCGCACCGACGCACCCGGCACGCAGTTCCTCGCGGAGATCCACGAGCAGCCGGCCGCGCTGCGACGGCTCCTCGCCCACGAGAGCATCGTCGGCCGCGCGGCGCAGCTCGCGATCGAGCGGAACGCACGGCTGATCCGGCTTGTCGGCCACGGCTCGTCCGACAACGCGGCGTCGTTCGGCGTGTACGCCTTCGGGCTTCTGCCGCGCTGGACGGCGATGCGGGACGCGATCACCCTCACCGTCCACTACGACACGCCGCTCGACATGACCGGCTCCACGGTGATCGGGCTCTCGCAGTCGGGCCAGACGCCGGACGTCGTCGAGTACGTCGCCCGTGCGCGCGCCGCAGGCGCCCTCACGATCGCGGTCACGAACGACCCGGGCTCGGAGCTCGGCGCCGCCGCCGAGGTGGCGATCCCGCTCGGCGCCGAGCCGGAGCTCGCAGTCGCGGCGACGAAGACGTACGTGAACACCCTCGCGGTGCTCGCCCTCCTCGCCGGCCATCTCGCCGGTCGCGGGCCGGAGGTCTCCGACGGGATCCGCCGCTGCGCCGAGCAACTCGCCGGAGTCCTCCCGTCGCTCGAGCGGGCCGCTGCCGGGATGGCGCTGCCGTTCGCGTACACCGGGCGGATGTTCGTGATCGGGCGCGGGGTCGAGTTCGCGACCGCCCGCGAAATCGCGCTGAAGCTGCTGGAGACGTGCCGCATCGCGGCCGAGCCGCTCACGGCGACCGATCTCGCGCACGGGCCGGTGGCGGCGCTCGACCCGCTCTTCCCCGTGTGGGCGATCGCCTCGCCCGACGCGACCCTCGGACCGGTGCAGGAGGCGGCCGCGCGCGCCCGCGGGATGGGTGCGACGCTCGTCGCGAGCGGCACCGCCGCAGCGGAGCTCGACGGGGCGGCGTACGTGCTTCCCGTCCCACCGCCTGCCCCCCAACTCCTCTCCCCCCTGCTCTCGGTCGTTCCCGGCCAGCTGTTCGCGTGGGCGCTCGCGCGCGCCCGTGGCCTCGACCCCGACGCACCGCACGGGCTCGCAAAGGTCACGCTCGTCCGCTGACGCCTCCCGTACGAGCGTCCCGGGCACCGGGTTAGGCTGGCCGGTGTGACGCGTTTCTGGCATCCCGTCGCCGACATGTCCGCGGTCGCGGCCGTCGGAGAGCTGATCCTCGAGCGCGGCGAGGGCGTGCACGTCTGGGACGAGAGCGGCCGGCGCTATCTCGACGCGACCGGCGGCCTCTGGTACTGCAACGTCGGCTACGGTCGCGACGAGATCGTCGACGCGGCCATGGCGCAGATGCGCCGCCTGCCGGCGTACTCCCACTACGGCGACGTCTCGTCACGCTCGACGACCGACCTCGCGGAGCGAATCGCCGGGATCGCGCCGATGGAGGATGCCGCCGTGTTCTTCGCCAGCGGCGGCGGCGAATCGGTCGAGACGGCGGTCAAGCTCGTCCGCCGCTACTGGAGTCTTCTCGGCCGTGCGGAGAAGACGATCGTCGTGTCGCGCGAGCGCGCCTATCACGGCCTCGCGGGCTATGGCACGTCGCTCGTCGGCATCGACGTCTTCACGGTCGGCGTCGGGCCGCTCGCGGGAGACACGCTGCAGGTTCCGTGGAACGACGCGGCCGCACTGGCGGACGCGATCGACGAGGCAGGGCCGCAGCGCGTCGCGGCCTTCTTCTGCGAGCCGATCGTCGGGGCGGGTGGGGTGCTGCTTCCCCCGCCCGGCTACCTCGAGGACGCGCGTCGCGTCTGCCGCGACCGAGACGTCCTCTTCGTCGCAGACGAGGTCATCTGCGGGTTCTGTCGCGTGGGCGACTGGTTTGCCAGCACGCGGTTCGCGCTCGAGCCCGACCTCGTCACCTTCGCAAAGGGCGTCACGTCCGGATACCTCCCGCTCGGCGGCGTCATCGCGGGTGCCCGCGTCCGCGAGCCGTTCTGGAGCCCTGGGGCGGGCGTATGGCGCCACGGCTACACGTACTCGGGTCACGCGACGGCGACCGCCGCGGCGCACGCGAACCTCGACATCATGGAACGCGAGCGGCTCGCCGAGCGGGCGGTCGGGCTCGAGAAGGAGCTCGCCGGGGCGCTCGAGCCGCTCGCCGCGCACGCCCTCGTCGCCGAGGTGCGCGCCGGCCTCGGAGTGGTCGCGGCCGTGCAGCTCTCGGCGGACGCGCTGGCGGACGATCCGGCCGTCGCCGATCGCGTGCTCGGCGCGGCGAGAGAGCACGGGGTCCTGGCACGCGGGCTGGCCGGCGGGAGCATTCAGATCTCGCCCGCGCTGACGATCGACGGCGACGGACTTGCCGAGCTGTCGGGCGGCCTCCGCGCGGCGCTCGACGCCGTGGCGCGCTAGACCTTCGTCCGGGCACGTGCGGCGCGGCGCTGGGCCTGCTGGGTCTTGCGCACGCTGTCGAGGAACGACTCGACGGGAAAGCCGTCGCCCGGGTCCCAGTGATCGCTCCGCTCGAACGCGAGGCTCACCTCGCTGTGGCCGGTGACTCCGCGTCGGCCGGCGACGAGGTCGTCGGCAACGAGCCAGCGCACCGGGATCCGCCGGCGCCGGCAGATATCGGCGACGAGGCTCGAGGCGCGGGCGAGCACGGCGCTCGAGTACGGATCCTTCCAGTCACGCGGGGCCTGGCTCGCGAAGCCCGCGAGCTCGACGCCGATCGAGTTCGTGTTGCCGCCGCGCGCGTGCCAGGCGATGTCCTTCTCCCGCACGCACTGGATCACCGAGTCCGCGTCGACGCAGTAATGCGCCGAGACCTGCGAGACCTCCGTCCGGAACCAGCGGCCGCAGATCTCCGCCGCGTCGGGGCGCTCGGAGATCTCCATCGTGTGCATCACCACGACGCCGATCGCGCGCCCCGGTGCGCGCGTGAAGTTGGGGCTCTCGACGAACGGGTATGCCACGCGACCTTCCTCCCGAAGCGCCGCAGCCGCGCCGAGCATAGTGCGCTGCCGGCTTCGCGTGCGAGGATCGCGGAATGGAGGCCGGCGCACGGACGCGACGACTGACCACCGTCCGGCGCTCCGACGGCCGCGTCACCGCACTCGAGCTGTTCTTCGACCTCGTGTTCGTGCTCGCGGTGACGCAGTGCACGACGCTGATGGCGAACGATCCGACCTGGCAGGGTCTCTTCCGCGGGCTGCTCGTCCTCGCGGTCCTCTGGTGGCCGTGGAGCGGCTACGCGTGGCTCACCAGCGTCGTCGATCCCGAGGAGGGCGCCGTCCGGATCGCGATGTTCGCCGCGATGGCCGCGTTCCTCGTCTCGGCGCTCGCGGTGCCGAACGCGTTCGGCGACGACGCCCTCGCGTTTGCGCTCGCGTACGGGTTCGTCCGACTCGCGCACATCTGGCTCTTCGTGATCGCCAGCAGCGACGCGCCCGGGCTGCGGCGCTCGGTCACGGGGCTCGCGGCGAGCACCGGAATCGGCGTCTGCCTGCTCCTCGCCGCATCGGCGGTCGACGGTTGGGAGCAGGGGGCGCTGTGGGTGCTCGCCCTCGTGATCGACGTGGGTGCGCCGCTCCTCTTCTGGGCGGAGGGCTGGCAGCTGATGCCCGCCCATTTCGCGGAGCGGTTCGGGCTGATCGTGATCATCGCGCTCGGCGAGTCGATCGTCGCGATCGGCGTCGGCTCGCACGAGGTCGTCGATCTCGGCGTCGTCACCGCCGCGATTCTCGGGGTCGGCATCGCGGCTGCGCTCTGGTGGCTGTACTTCGACGTGATCGCCTGGCTGGCGGTTCGGCGGCTCGTGGAGGCCGAGCCCGGTCGAGAGCAGAACGAGCTCGCGCGGGACGCTTACGGCGTCCTCCACTATCCGATCGTGGCCGGAATCGTCCTGGCGGCGCTGGGGCTGAAGACCACGCTCGCCGACGTGAACGACCCGCTCGACGCCGTCCCGGCGGCCGCGCTCGTCGGCGGCGTCGCCCTCTACCTCCTGGGTCACGTCGCAGTCCGCTGGCGGATCGTGCACACCCTCGCCCGCCACCGGCTTGTCTGCGCGCTCGTGCTCGTGGCGCTGTTCCCCCTGGCCCTCGAGATCCCGGCGCTCGCGACCGTCGCACTCGTGATGGTGGTGGTGTCCGGCCTCGTCGTCTACGAGGTGCGACGGTTCGCGGAGACGAGAGATCGCGTGCGCCATCGGCTCGCAGGCGGCCGCGTCGCCGAGTAGCACCTGCGAGGATGGCCGAGTGACACGGCAGCTCTGGGCACCGTGGCGCCTCGAGTACATCGGCGAGGCACACGAGCAGGACGGCTGCGTCTTCTGTGCCGAGGCGGCGGGCGAGCTGGGCGACCAGAGCCTCACGGTGCAGCGGGGCGAACGCGGCTTCGTCCTCTTGAACAAGTTCCCGTACGCGTCCGGGCACCTGATGATCGCCTCGGTGCGGCATCTCGGCGAGCTCTCCGACCTCACGTCCGACGAGGCTGCCGAGCTCCACGATTTGACCACGCAGTCGATCGCGGCGCTCCGCGCGGTCTACGCGCCGCACGCGTTCAACGTCGGCTGGAACCTCGGCCAGGTCGCCGGCGGGTCGATCTCCGCCCATCTGCACGAGCACGTCGTGCCGCGCTGGTCGGGAGACACGAACTTCATGCCCGTCTTGGCGGACGTCAAGGTCGTGCCCGAGCACCTCCTCGCCACGCGCGATCGCCTGCGCGCCGCGTGGCCGGACTAGCTCCTAGCCGAGCGACTCGCCGAGCCTGGCCATCGCCGCCCACCCGGCCGGCGTCGTCGTCTGGAAGTCGTAGAGGCTCCAGCCCGTCGCCGTGCCGTCGTCGAGCACGGCGTCGTCGAAGGCCTTCAGCTCGTCCTTCGTCATCCGGTTCGCGACGCCACCCGCGGCGTGCACGGCGATCTCGTCGCCGACCGCGGAGCGGAGGAGCCTGAGCGAGCGGGCGACGTAGCCGTAGGTCGCGTCGTAGCCCTTGAACCCGCCGCCCGTGTAGAGCATCGGGACGATCGCGTCGACCTCGCCTGCGATCTCGGACCAGGGGAATCCGGGCCACCAGCTGAGGTGGCGCTCGAACGCGCGAGGCGGGTACGTGATCGCCGCGACGGGGGTCGAGCCGGCCTCGTCGCGAAGGCGGTCGAGCAGGTCGAGCATCCGCGCGGTGCGCCGCTCGACGTTCTTCGTGCGCAGCGACTCGATGTCCAGCGCGACCCCGTCGAAGCCGTCTCCGGCAGGCGTGCGGAACGAGAGCATCGCGCGGGCTCGACGGAGATCCTTCCCCCCGGCGTCGTGGCCCGGCAGGTACCAGGCGACCGCTGCGATCCCGCGGGTATGAAGCGCGTCGACGAGCCGCGCGAGCCCGGCGGGCTGCACGATGTCGGTCTTCGAGCGGTCGTTCGCCGTCTCGATCCACGCGGTGCGGACGCCGCGCGCGGCGAGCCGCGCCGCGACCGCCGTCGACGAGTTGTAGAGCGTCGTGTCGTACACGTCCATCCACGTCCCGAGTCCCTGGAAGACGTCTGCGCCACCGCTCCGGGTCGAGCGCGCCGAGCCCTGGGAGGACTCGAGACCCGCGACGACGACTGCAAGGGCGACCGCGACGATGAGGACGAGGGCGCGCATCGGCGAGCGGGAGCGTACGCGGGGTGTGTGATGGATCTTTGATCCTCGCCGGGAGGAGCCGCGTCCGGTGGGATGCGGCGCGGCGCTGTGCGATGCTGACCCGCGATGGCGACGACCCGGAATGCGCCGCGGCTCTCCGACGACGATCTCGCGAGCGCGCTCGCCCTCGCGAGGGGCGCCGACAGCGTCGAGCTCAAGCTGACCGTGCCCGAGAGCGACCACGGGTCGACGGTCGCGGCGCTGTCGATGGATCCCCTCGACGCGCAGGTGCGCCAGGTGTTCTTCTTCGACACGCCCGACCTGGCGCTCAGCCGGAGCGGCGTCGTCGTGCGCGCCCGGCGTGTTCAGAAGAAGGGGGACGACTCGGTGGTCAAGCTCCGGCCGGTCGTGCCCTCCGAACTCCCCTCGCGCATCCGCAGGCTCCCGGAGCTCGGTGTCGAGGTCGACGCGATGCCCGGCGGATTCGTCTGCTCAGCCTCGATGAAGGGAACGCCGGGGACGGACGTCCGGCGCACGCTCGAGGCGCAGCGACCGCTTCGCAAGCTGTTCACGAAGACTCAGCGCGCTTTCTACGCCGATCACGCCCCCGACGGCATCGGGCTCGACGACCTCTCGGTCCTCGGCCCGATCTTCGTCCTCAAGCTGAAGTTCACGCCGAAGGGCTTCCAGCGCCGGATGGTCGCCGAGATGTGGCTCTACCCCGACAACTCACGAATCCTCGAGCTGTCGACGAAGTGCGCTCCCGCCGAGGCGATCGAGGTCGCGGCAGAGGCGAGGGCGTTCCTCGGGCGCCGAGGCGTCGACCTCGGCGGCGAGCAGGAGACGAAGACGCGCAAGGCCCTTGCGTACTTCTCGAAGCGGCTCCGGACCACAACGTAGATAGCCCCCCAGAACGAGGTCCGGGGGGCCGCGGGAATCCTTCCTCGGAGAGGAAGGATCGCTGGCCCGCGTTCACAGGGCAGCTGAGCACATCGTGCCACCGGTCGACACCGCATGCCACCCGCCGACTGCGACGCGTTCCCGGAGGCGACGCTACGAGAGGTCGAGGACGACCGTGGCGATGCCCACGACGAGCGCGAGCGCCGCAGCGACGACCCAGAGGCGAAACGCCCAGCTTCGACGCCTTCGCGCCTTCCGTCCACCCATCAAGACGCTCATGACTCCTCCGAGTAGCCGTCGATCATGTCCCCGCCCGGCACGAAATCGGCGACACACACGTCCAGCTCCAGCTCCGAGAGCGCCGGCCACTCTTCGTCGGTCTCGTCGGTTTCGGCGTCGGCCACCGCCGCCGACTCACCGCTCTCCTCCCCCACGCCCACGGCTCCCGTCGTACCCCGGGCTCGGAAAACGAAACGCCGGCCCGCCAGGCCAGGCCGAGGGAACAGCGGTGTTGGTGCGAGCGGGACTCGAGTAGAGGTGGTGTCGGACCGAGAACTGTCTTACCCTGCTGCCTGGCTCGCCCATCGAAAGGAGGCCACCATGGCAGGGGTAGAGAGCCGAAGTTTCGACACGCCCGACGAAACCCGAACGCCGAGCAAGACGAAGGTCGAGCTCGTCCGGTTGGGTGGAGCCACCGCGGCCCGCATGACGCTCGAGCCGGGTTGGACGTGGGTCGACTGCATCAAGCCCATCGTCGGAACCGACAGGTGCCAGCTGCGGCACGTCGGCCTTGCGCATTCGGGGGCAATGGCGATCGCCCATGACGATGGAACGGAGCAGGAGATCCGTGCAGGTCAGGCGTACGTCATCGAGCCCGGTCACACTGCATGGGTCGTCGGAGACGATCCGTTCGTGGGATTCGAGTTCGAGACACCGACGGCCGAGGAGTTCGCCAAGGCCTGAGTCTCGACGCGCGTGCAACGGACCACTGACGGGGGTCGAGTGTCCGCCTCGGCCCCCGCCTCGCCCGATCTCGCCTTCGGACGTAGAGTCCCCGTCATGTCGAGCGATCGCGACCGACAGGTGGCCGCCCTGCTGCACGAAGCCGCCGAAACCCACCACACCGTCTATCGGATCAGCGACGGCGAGGATCCGGACTGGGCGTCCTGGTATGCGTCCTGGCTCCTCGACCTCTCCGAGCTTCCCGCGGTTCTCGGCATCCGGCCCGTCCGCAGCCACCTCGTGTCCGCCCTTGTCCAGCTCGACCGGGACTACGTCACGGCCGAGCCGAGCGACCGGTGGGAGGACTGGTACGCAGCTCGCCTGGGCGCGCTCCTCGGATAGCCACGAGACGGCAACGAGGCGAGTCGCCATTTCCCCCAACGAGGGGCTTCGCCTGCGGCGCTGTGGGGGTACGACTTCCACGATGCCCATGCGCCAGACGCTGACCGCGGATGACGTTCGGTGGCTCCTCGGCGCCGGGGCCGATCGCTCACAGATCGAGAAGTACCTCGTCAGCAGTGGCATCTGGAGTACAACCGGGGCTTGCGAGATCGTCAGGTTTCTCGCCGACGGTCCAGACGACCTTCTCGCCCAGACCAAGCCCGTCTCGGATTGGCAGGCTGAGCGGCGAGCACGCCGGAGGCTTGCGCGATAGCCGGGGCTCGACTGCCCTCGGGGTTTCCTCTCGAGCGGCGATCAGACCTGGGGTGAACCTCTCTTCCCGCAGCCGAGAGGCGGCGGTCACACCGCCCCTCGGTCGTGCAGGAGGAAGCCAGGGCCGGCTCAGCCAAACCGGTCGCCAGGCCAAGGGCGGCGGTTGAGGAGCGCCGACCCTCGGAGCGACCTTACGCCGCGCCGCGGTTAAGGGGTGGTGAGAAACCGGTGGCGGGGATGGTCGGTCACATCGAGTCGTCCCTCCAGGCTCCCGTCGCCAGCGGCGGGCACGGCGACCGGGAGGGAAGCCGCGCGCCTGACGGGCTACCCGTCCGACGCGGCCGCCGCGTTGTCGAGGTGGTCCGCCCTAGACTCTGGACGTGAGCTCGTCCTCTGCGGAGCGATTCGTCGGCCTGACGGCTGCCGACGTGATGCTCGCCAGCCCAAAGACTCTGCCGGACGACGTGACGGTACGGGCCGCGCGGGCCGCACTCGCCAACGACGGCGTTCAGATGTTGGTGCTCGTCGATGGCCCGCGGTTCGCGGGTGCGATAACCGACATCCCGCCTGACGCGGATCCGGACGAACGGGCGCTTCGGTACGCGACCGCAGCCGAGACGATCACCCCCGACGAGGACGCAACGGTCGCGTTCGAGCGGGCGGGGAGGAACCCCGACCGAAGGGTCGTCGTCCTCGACGACGGCGGAGACCTGCGCGGGCTGTTGTGTCTCAACACGAGCCGGACGCGATTCTGCGGCGGAAAGGTCGTCTAGATCGGCCACGCCAGCGAAGGGAATCTCTAAGCGTCCTGCTCTGCGGACCGATCGCAGCTACCTGTCGGGCGCCGAGAGGAAAATCCGAAATGGCTACACTGCCGCCTCGCGGGCGTAGCTCAGTTGGTAGAGCATCAGCTTCCCAAGCTGAGGGTCGTGGGTTCGAGCCCCATCGCCCGCTTCACGATTCCAGCGGTTCCAGGTCTCCTTCCCGCGACACCCTCTTCTGCTCGTGGCCCGCTCCTGGCCCGAACGGGAATCGTCCGCACGTCTCAGCGTCGGAACAGTTGTCGCCCAGCCGATATCGCGAGGGGCACGCGATTTCCCACCCTCCCTACGGGGACGATGGACGTCCGCCGAGCTCGTCCTCAATGCGGTCGCGTCGACGTCGTAGCCAGACCGCCGCGGCGCCGAGGACAGCAACGAGAACGAGGATGACGATGAGAACCTTGGGGATCTTGTCCGGCGGCGGTTGGTAGTTGAGGGTTCCGGCGATCGTGAGCGGTTTGCCGTCGAGGCGGGCCGGGACGGTCCAGTTGAAGACGTGGTGTGGTTTGTCTTTGGCTGCCTGGATCTTGGGTGGCAGGGTGCGGCTCATCCAATGGATGCGGTGGTCGTGCCAGTCGTAGTCCTCGCGTGGCGAGACCTGGTCCCAGTCAGGCGGTGCCTTGGGGTCGGCCTGCGCCGGCAGTGCGACCTGGCCGTAGCGGTCGTCGTTGAGGTAGGTGGCGGGCGAGTGGGTGTTGCGGTAGACGCGTCCGTCTCGGAAGGCGAGGTACGGCTCGCCTTGGTAGCCGAGGATGATGAGCGTCTTGCCGGTGTTGTTTCGGAGCTCGAGCCGGTCGTCGTAGTCGACGACCTGTACCGAGACGCCCTGTGTGGTTGGCGTGATTCGCGTGACCTTCGACCGGAAGCCGAGTGCCCCGCCGCCGCCATGAGCGGAGGCGGCGGAGCAAACGACCAGCGCCGTCAGCGTCGCGCTGACGAGGGCCCGTCTCACGCGGCTTGCTTCCGGCGGCGTACCGCCAGATAGGTGCCGAGTGCGCCGAGGGGTAGCCCGATCGCGAATCCGGTTAGCGTCTTGCTCATACTCTGTTTCGCCGAGCCGGCACCGGCCGGGTAGTCGAGCACTGGGGATGCGGAGGGCCGGATCAGCACCTGCGGCGCGGGGGTGTCAGCGCTGGGGTTGCCGATCCAGCGGACGACCTCGCCGTTCGAGTAGGTCTGGAGCGCCTTGAACGTGAGGAGTGTCCCGGCCTTGGAGTCGGGGACCTTGATGGAGACCGGGAACGAAAGGAACTGCCCCGGGGCGATACGGCCGCCGCTGAAGACAACGCGGTCGACGCGGCTCGTGACGGTGAAGCCAGGCTCGATCTGCACCGGCTTGGGGAGCTTCTTGGTGATCACGCGGCCTTTCCAGCCGGGCATCGCCATCACTGAGGCGGTGAAGATCCCCTGAGGGAACTGGACGTCGACCTTGGTCGTCGAGGCGTTGTCCCGCTCGTTGGGGACCTGGATGTTGATCACCGTGAACCCGCCCGCGGGAAGCGCGTTGGGGTGCACCGTGACGTGGGCCTGTGCAACGGCCGCCAGCACGAGAGCTGCGAGGCCGACCGTCGCGAGAAGAACGATCCATGACTTCATCTCATGTGTCCTTTCGAATCGGAACAGTCAACGTGGTCGTCCACTGGTCGAAGTCGCCTCGGCGTACGTCGAGCCTCAGCCGCCAGTCCCCCACGAGCGGGAACGTGGCGCCCGTGACGATCGCGTGGCCGGGGCCGGCCGGTACCGCCTCGAGGCGGAGCGGGCCAACACCGGCGGCCGGCAGCGAGGCCGACAGCTGGATCTCATCGACGTTCGCGGGTTGTCCAGTGGACTGTTCGAGCAGATACAGATGGATCTGATTGCGTCCCGTACGGGCGGGGTCGACCACGAGGTTGAGGTCGAACGGCCCGACCGTCGTGTCCTGGGACACCGGCCCGGCTTGCGCGGCCACCTGCGCCTTCGCCGGCGGCTCCGCAACGAGTACCGCGGTGACACCGACGATCGCGACCACGAGCGCAAGCTCTGTCGCGGTCGATCGGAGGAACCGTCGTCGCTCCAACGTCGAGGCGATCCCTGCGCGGAGCCTTGGTACCGACACGCGGTTGTTGAAGGCACCGAGTGCGAGCACCGGTAGGAGGAGCGCCACCTTTACGAGGAGCAGGCGGCCATACGTGGTGTCCCAGAGTCCGTTCCAGGAGCGAACTTCGAGGTAGCCGCTGACCACGCCCGCGAGCAGCAGGGCCGTCACCGACACGACGGCCAGCAACGAGAACCGCGGCACCACTCTCGTGGCAAGCGGCCAACGATCGCCCTGGGCACGCCAGAGCGCGAGCAGGAGGAACGCAAGCCCTCCTGCCCAGGCCGACGCGCCCAGGACGTGCACCCAGTCGACGACGACCGCGAACGTTCCCTCGACGCGCGCGTGTCCCGAGCTCGCCGGCGTGATCGCGATGGCCGCACCGACCGCCCCAGCAAGGAAGGCGAGGCTCCGCTCGGTTCTACCGGGCCGCCAGAGGGCGAACGTGGCCAGACAGGTCACCGCCAAGGCGAGCCCTGCTCGAGCCAGCGAGACTTTCCCGAACTGGGTCTCGAGGACGTCCCTGAACAGCGACGCGCGGAACGCGGAGCCAAGCCCCAGCCCGCTGGCCTTCGCCCCCTCGAGTCCGATCGCCGCGACCGATGCCACCGCGAGGAGCACCCCGGTGATCGCAAGCGCCGCCCAGAGCGGCCTTCGGATGGCGGAAGCCTCGTTCACGAACACGAGTGCGAGCGCGCCGGCGCCGCCTGCGCAGAGCAGGATGAACGCGAAGTTGAGGAAGCGGACGACGTCGAACGTTCGGTCGATCGTGGCCGAGCCGGCCTGCTCGCCAAGCACTTGGCTTGCGATGCCGGCCGCCCCGGCACCCGGCTTCCCGACATGGAAGACGAACGCCCCGCTCACCGGGTGCGAGTCCGCTGAGATCACCCGCCAGGCGACCGTATACGTGCCCTTCGGAAGACCCTGACGAAGCCCGACCGCCACCTCCTGCGGCTGTGGCCGCGTGGTGTGGCCGTCATCGACGCGACGCGCTGCGCCGTCGTAGACGCGGACCGAGCCGAACGCGGTCTCGACCGGCTCGTTGAAGCGCAGCACAACCTGCGCCGGAGCACGGCGAAGCACCTCGTCGTTGGCCGGCGTCGACGAGACGAGCGTCGCGTGCGCGGACGCCGCTCCGACGATCGCCAACGCGGCAACCACGGTCGCGACCGCAACTGCGCAGGCACGCAACGCGGACAAGCGTCGCTTGTCGGTGATCTCTTCTTTCCTTCCCTTCGCGATTCAGGACGCCAAGCGGCGCCCCGGCCTCAGAGCGAAGAAACAGGCGGCCCTCGCGACCCGTACCCAAGGGCGAGCACGGGAACACGGGGCGCGGAGACGAAGGCGACACGCGGGCGCGCAGCGATGATCGACACACTCCTTGGCGGCGGTCCGCCCAGGATCCGACCCAACGAGCACACAGCCCGGAGCAAGAAACGCGCCACGATGAACGCGACAGCGGCAAACGGCAACTGCAAGACCAGCCCTGCAACGAACGTCCGATCGAGTGCGGCGTCCCACGGAAACGTCCCGTCGTGGAGCAGTCGCTCGAAGTGCTCCTGGCAGACGAAGATCGCCGGTGCGAGAACCGCAAACGGCAATCCAGACGGCCTGGCCACACGACCGTCGCGCACGACGTGCCCGAGCTCGACCGTCAGGGCGAGGAGCACGACGGCGGTACAGACGGCCAAGGCGAAAGGCAGGTAGGCAAGGTACGAGTGTCCTGTTGCCGCCAACACGTGAGCGCGCTCCTCGGTGTCCGGCGTAACAAGGCGATATGCAAGGGCATGCCCCAGCTGCGACCCAACCACCGCGAGCGGCACGGTCAGTAGCCAGACAACGCTCCGTCTAGACACGACCCACAATCCTATTCACGAGTGGATGACGCACGACGCCGGTCCGTCAGCCACGAAGCGCGATCAGGAGCGCGACAAGGACGAGGACGCCGACGAGGACGCCGACCGCATGGGCTACGCGTGCGACGTCCTTGTTCGGCGTGGTCAGCTTCTGGAACAAAGTGCGCATCTGTCCTCGGCCTAGCTTCTCTCCAGCAGCGAGCCCCAGCGTTGCTCGATTCGCCTCGCCTTCCAGTAGGCGATGGAGAGCAGCCAGGTCGCGATGAAGAGCCCCACGACGACGTAGCCAATGTGTCCGAAATCGAGGCTGTCGAGGAAGGTCCAGAACCCACCCTCGAGAGAGAACTTCGCCGCCAGCACCTGCAGTAGCTCGATCATCCCGATCACGAGGGCAACGGCGACGGAGAGGCTTGTGACGGTGATGTTGTAATAGACCTTGCGAACCGGATTCGAGAAGGCCCACCCGTAGGCGTGGCTCATGAACGCGCCATCCGCGGTGTCCATCAGGCTCATACCCGCCGCGAAGATGATCGGCAGCGAGACCACCGCGAGGAACGGCACCTGGTGGGTGGCGACACCTGCCGCGAGCGCGAGTAGGCCGATCTCGGTGGCGGTGTCGAAGCCGAGCCCGAACAGGATCCCGAGCGGGTACATCTTCCAGCTTGCGTCGATCCTGTCGCCGACCCGACTGAGGAAGAAGCGGCTCATCAAGCCTTGGTTGAGCAGCGCGGCTTCGAGCTTCTCCTCGTCGTAATGGCCGCGCTTCATGCGGCGGAAGACACCGACGATGTCCATCAGCACGATCAGGTTGAGCAGTCCGATCAGAAGCAGAAATGTCCCGGACACAGACGCGCCGATGTAGCCGCCGTAGTCCTGGAACAGCGGGATCTTCGAGTTCACGGTCTTCGCAGCGATCGCGAGACCGGCGGCGAGTGAGAACACGATCGTCGAGTGGCCCAGCGAGAAGAAAAACCCAACGCCCATCGAGCGCTTCCCGTCCTGGAGCAACTTGCGCGTCGTGTTGTCGATCGCCGCGATGTGATCGGCGTCAAACGCGTGACGCAGACCGAATGTGTACGCCAGTGACGCCAGGCCGGCCAACGCAGGGTTGTCGCGCGCGTAGTAGAGGAACAGTCCGAACCCGAGCAGGTGCAGGAACGCGACCCCACTCGCGAACCCGCCGAGCCGCAGCCACTCGCGTCTGCTCAGCGATTGGGTCCAACCGCGCCGTGGTCGCCCTTGCGCTCTGCCGTCCGTCACCAGACCGTGATTGAACATGACCACCTCTCTTGGACGAGCGCCAACCTTCGGGCGCCGCGCTGACGTTGTCGCGACCGATTCGCGCAACGGCCAGGACCGGTTCGGCGTCGGGATCTCGAGATCGGGCTGGCGCGTTCCGATCCGAGGATTGCGAGGAGATGAGGTCGGGCCGAACCAAGGAGCCTGCGCGTCACGAATACGCGGCGTATCCGAAGAGAGGAGAACGCTCATGCGCCGCACATCCCTCGTTACGCTCGCGACTGCGGCTACCGCTGCACTCGTGCTCGGCGTCACTGCCGCGCTTGCGGGAACCAAGGGCAATTCGATGCCCGCGAACGGCCACACGATGCACATGCACGAAGCGATGACGGTGACAGCAGCCGATCTGCGCGTCACGCTCGACCGGCTCCTCGGCGAGCATGCGGTGCTCGCGATGAATGCGACCAACCTCGGCGTCACCGGATCGAAGGCCTTCCCGGCGGCTGCGAAGGCGCTCGACCGCAACTCCGTTGCGCTCTCCCAGGCGATCGGCTCGATCTACGGCGCCAAGGCCGGCAAGGCGTTCCTCGACGGCCCGTTCATGTGGCGGGCGCACGTGAACTTCTTCGTCGACTACACCGTCGCGACGGCGAAGAAGGATGACGCCGCCAAGAAACGGGCGGTGGCCAACCTGCAGACGTACACCGTGAAGTTCGGCGACTTCCTCGCCGGAGCCACGGGCTTGCCGAAGCTGGCAGTGCGCAACGACCTGCTCGGGCACGTCCTCGAGCTCAAGGGACAGCTCGACGCCTACGCGAACCGCCAGTACACGAAGGCGGCGACCATGTACCAGCATGCCTACGACCACATGTTCATGACCGGCGACCTGCTCGCCGGGGCGATCGCGAAGCAGAAGAACCTCAAGTAGAACCCTCCAGCGGCGGCTGGAAGTGTCGGCTAGTCGTTCCCGGCGCCAAGCGGCGTGCGATATCCGACAAGCAGAAGGGGGTGGCTCGACCACTTGGTTGAGCCACCCCCTTGGATCGCGACTAGGCCAGTGCGTCGCCCATCTGACCGATCCTTCTTGCGCCTTCATGAGTGATGCGGAGGTGGCCCACTAGCGGCCCAAACGATCCGAGCCACGCGCTCGGAGCGGAAGCGGTTCTGCACTCACTCGGCTGGCAGGAATCCGCATGGTTGCAACCGACCGATGTCGATTGATGGCGCGCGTTGTCGCGGTCGAATTGGCTTCCCAAGCTGAGGGTCGTGGGTTCGAGCCCCATCGCCCGCTTCTTCGAGCACCTCGACGCGTCGAGAGACTTGATCGGTGATCGTCACGATCGTGGTGCTCCGCGAGAACGACCGCTCCACCGACTGCGACCCGCTCGACGGCCGGCGGCATTCGACGCTCCGCCACCGCGTCTAGGCTCGCTCTAGCCCTTCGGCTGGACACGGGTTCGCTCGCAGCGCCGATAGTCCGAGCGCATGAGCGAGACGACCCCCGAACGCAACGCGCCCCAGTACGGGTATGAGGGCCTCCCGTGGTTCGACCGGGTCTGGGTCGCCCTGCTGGTTCTCGTCATTCTCACGATGAGCTGGCGCGTGATCCTCTGAGAACCTGACACCGAGCAGTTGTTCAGGGACCGTCGACGGCAGCCGACAAGCCGGGTACCGTCAGACCATGCAAGCACGCTGGAGGATGCTGCGCGAATCGGGTCAGGCGAGTGCCGAGTACGTGCTCGTCACGGCCGGCGTCGCCGTTGCCTGCATAGCCGTCCTGATCCTCGTCTTCAAGCCGTTCGACGGCATCTTCAGCGACCCGAGCGTGAACATCCCAAGTGGGACGTACACCCCACCGGTCGCGGGCGGGTCGGGGGACGCGCCGACGAGCCTCGCCGATTGCGCGAACCAGGGCTGGCGCAAATACCACTTCGCGAATCAGCAGGACTGCGACGACTTCGTCAACAAGGTCTTTCCGTCGGCGTCCGGCGCGACCTAGGCGTCCCTGAGATACGCGTCCGTCCCGTCGAGCCAGTCCTGGCGCGGCGGGCAGAAGATGTCGCAGTCCAGCGTCGGCTCCAGGGCTTCCGCGCTGTGGGGCAGCCACGACGGGATCTGCAGAACCTCGCCGGCGTGCACGTCGACGACCTGCGAC
>DASXAW010000023.1:0-12081 GCA_036406535.1 Gaiella sp. | reverse complement strand
CGATGATCCCGCTCGGCGGGTTCCTCGACTCCGGCGGCGTCGGCCTCTGGGGCATCCTCGCCCCGCTCGCAGCCCTCGTCTTCAGCGACGTCCGCTCGGCGGCCCGCTGGTACGTCGCGTACCTCGTCGTGTTCCTCGGGTCGGGGATCGCCGGCGAGCTCATCGGCCCGATCTGGTCGCCGCTCCCCAACTGGTTCACGAGCACGATGCTCGCCCTGAACATCGCGGTCGGCGGCACGATCGTGTTCACACTGCTCGCGGTATTCGCCAAGCAGCGCCGCGCCGCGCTGGCAGCCCTCCGGCAGGAACAGGCCAAGTCCGAAAGCCTCCTGCTCAACATCCTGCCGCGGTCGGTCGCCGACAAGCTGAAGGCCCGAGCCCAGCCGATCGCGGATCATTTCGGGTCGGCCTCGATCCTGTTCGCCGACGTGGTCGACTTCACGCCCTGGTCGGAGCGCCACGCGCCTGCCGAGGTCGTCGGCTACCTCGATCGGCTGTTCAGCTGCTTCGACGACCTCGCGGAGCGTCACGAGCTCGAGAAGATCAAGACGATCGGAGACTGCTACATGGTCGCCGCCGGCGTCCCCACGCCACGGCCCGACCATGCGACCGCGCTCGCGCGCATGGCGCTCGACATGCTCGAGGCGATGTGCGCCGACGACGAGGTCGGGCGCCTCGGGCTCGAACTGCGGATCGGGATCAACTCGGGGCCCGTCGTCGCCGGCGTGATCGGGCGCAAGCGGTTCCTCTACGACCTCTGGGGCGACGCGGTGAACACGGCGAGCCGCATGGAGTCGCACGGGACGCCGGGTCGGATCCAGATCACGCGCGCGACGTACGAGCTCGTCGCCGACGAGTTCGAATGCCTGCCGCGCGGGACGATCGCGATCAAGGGGAAGGGCGACGTCGAGGCGTGGTACCTCGTCGGCCGGCGAGGCGACCGCGGGTCGGCCGTGACGAGCGGTGCCCGCTCGGAGTCGACCTAGGCGAGTAGCGCGTCGAGGCGCGCGCGGAGCTCCTCGCGGTAGTCGTCCCCGTCGAAGGCATGCAGCGGGTGCGGCGGGAGGACGTGCTCCGCGAGGCGGCTTCCGTGCCGGACGTACAGCGCAGGCACGATCGCGCCGCCGGCGTCGTACTCCACCGCGACCGCGCACGCGTCGCCGTCGTCGTGGTCGACGAACTGGGCGAGCGGCACGATTCCCTCGTCGCGAATCCCGGCCCCGGAGTCGAAGCCCACGACCCGCGCAAGGTGCGCCTTCTGGCTCCAGAGCTCGGGCGCCCGGGCGAGCTCGCCTGCGAGGAACGGCACCACCTCGTCGCGCTCGAGAGCGGGCCGTTCGCGGCGCCTGCCGAACACCGTCTCGGCGATCCTCTCCGCGACGAGCCGCGCGTTGTAGCGAAATCCGTGGACCGAGCTCGAACTCGGCGAGACGCCGTGCTTGCGAAGGCCGGACGAGGCCTGGGTCACGTTGCCGGCGAAGAAGATCCCCGGCACCGACACGCTTTCCCAGTACGGCGTCTGCGCCGGAAGCCGCCCGTCGTTGACCGTCGCGACGCCGACGCTCGGGAGATCGCGCAGCGGCGTCTGGAAACCGGTCGCGGCGATCACCTCGTCCGCCTCGAAGGTCAGCTCGCCGCTCCACGTCGTCCCGCGAGCACGGATCCGGTAGCCGTCGTCGTGACGCTCGACCCGCTCGATCGACGCGTCGACGACATGGCTGCCCGAGCCGCCGCGGACGTGCTCGTCGAACGGCTGCAGATATCGGAGGCGCAGCGGTGAGAACGCGAGCACGGCCGTGTCGACCGGGCGCGGCGAGGCGAGCACGAGCGTCTTCGCCCAAGGCAGGAGACCCTGGGCGACCTCGAAGCCGGAGTTGCGCTTGCCGACGATGAAGACGCGCTTTCCCTCGTACCGCTCCGGGGAGCCGGTGTCCGCGTAGTGCGGGGCCGCGTCGAGGCCGGGAATCGGCGGGCGCCAGGCTTCGGTCATCCCCACCGCGAACACGCAGACGCGGCACCGGTACTCGCCGTCCGACGTCGCGAGCACGAAGCCGTCGTCCTCTATGCGGGTCGACTCCCATTCGCAGCCGTACCTGACCTGGACGCCGCCGCGTGTTGCGAACTCGGCGAGCGCCGACTCCATCTCGGCGCGGGCGGGAAGATCGAGCGCGCGGTCCATGAAGAGCGGCGTCAGCGCCTGATGGCTCTCGACGTCGCCGAGGAGGCTGTTGTGGTCGTACCACTCGTACTCCCGTGTCCCGCGGGCGACAGGTGCGTCGGGCTTCGTCCAGCTGATCAGCCGCTGGTAGACCGGGAACCGGCGGAACATGCCGCCGGGCCTGTCGTCGCGCGAGATCACCGCGCAGCGGTTCACGCCCGAGCGGGCGAGGGAGTACGCCACCTGAAGGCCGCCGGGGCCGCTCCCGACGACGACGACGTCGTAATCGCCTGGCGGGAACGGCCTCTCGTCTACCCCGCCCATGTGTTGGCCGCGCGTAGCCGTCTCGCCTCGATCTGCAGCATGCGGTACGCGACGCTCGGCCGGCTCAGCATCAGCGGCTTGAGCTCGTGGGCGGGGACGACGAGGCACCGCAGCACCGTCGAGGCGACGACGTCGGCCGTGGGCGCGGTGTCGGTGAGGACCGAGATCTCGCCGAAGAAGTCGCCGCGCGTCAGCACGGCCCGCTCTTCGCCGTCGATCACGACGCGTGCCTCACCGCTCAGGATCACGTAGAAGCTGCCGCCCGACAAGTCCTGGCGCAGCACACGCTGGTCTTTCGCGAACGCCTCCTCCTCGAACGTGTGCGCCACGGCCTCGAGCTCGGGGTAGCTCAGGTCGCCGAACAGGCTCAGGCTCGCGAGGGTCTCGACGACGTTCGCCGACTGCGCTTCCATCAGCGGCTCACCCTATCGCCGTCTCACAGCCAGGGCTTGAAGACCATGTCCCAGACGACGGCGAGCAGGACCACGAGGATCACACGCATGCCCCACGCCCAGCGTCGCAGCTGACGCGCCGCCTCGGCGCCGTCGCCCGACTCGACGGCGTGCTGGGCGGCGAGCGCCGAGCGGCTCTGGAAAACGGCGCCGACGAGGAAGGCGACGCCGAACAGCACGAGCGCGAGCCAGACCCACGTCTGGCCGAAGCTCCAGGTGTCGCTGTCGAGCACGAGCCAGATCCCGAAGGCGAGGACGCCGAGCATCGCGGGGGCGAGTGTCGCCGGGCCGACGACGCGAAGGGCCGAGACGAATCGCGCGACCTCGTCGGTCCCGCCGCCGCGGAGCACGATCGCGACCAGCACGTTGAGCGCGACGAGTCCACCGACCCACACCATCGCAGCGACGATGTGGAGGAAGAGCAGCCAGTCGTAGAGCACGGCGACGATGGCCATGTCACGCGGCCTTTCGTTCCGCGGGAGCGACGACGGCCGGCTCGGCCTGCGTCCCACCTGTCTTCGGGAGTAGGAGCGCGGGCACGAGCGCGACGAGGATCAGCGCGACGGCGATCCAGAACGTCTGCCCGAACGCGTCGGCGAGCGCCGGCGCGAGCCGCTGCTGCGCGGCCGGCCCGAGGCGTGCGATCTCCTCGATGCCGCCCTCGAGCGACGGAACGCCGCTCTCGATCTGGCGCTGCAGGACGATCGCGAAGAGCGCGGTGCCGATCGCGCCGGCGATCCGCTGGATCGTGTTGAGGGCGCTCGACCCGCGAGGCACGGCGTCCTTCGGGATCGAGGCGAAGGCGACCGCCATCGACGGCATGATCGTGCTGCCGAGCCCCGCCCCGATCAGGAACAGGGCGCCCGAGAGCAGGACGTACGACGTGTCGTCCCCGACGGTGAGGAACGCGAATGTCCCGGCGAGGGCGACGAGCATCCCGACCGGGACGACGCGCCGGGCGCCGTAGCGGTCGGTGAGCCATCCGGCGACCGGCATCGCGACGGCGGCGCCCACGCCCTGCGGTACGAGCAGCAGGCCCGTGTCGAGCGGGCTCTCGCGACGGACCAGCTGGTAGTAGAGGGGCAGGAGGATCAACGCGCCGAAGAGCGCCAGCCCGAGTACGAAATTCGTCGTCGCACCGACCGCGAAGCCGCGGCGCGTGAAGAGGGTCAGGTCGATGAGCGCATCCTTGCCGGCCCGAACGGCATGCACCGCGAACCCGGCCACGAGCAAGAGGCCGAGGAGCGTCGGGACGACCGTCCGCGAGCTGGAGAAGCCGCCTTCGCTGCCCGCCTCCGAGACGCCAAAGAGGAAGAGCGCGATCCCGGGGGAGAGGAGCGCGAGCCCACGGAGGTCGAGTCGCTGGCCGCGCCGCGCCTGCGCGTCGGGCAGCAGTCGCTGCGCCAGCACGATCGCGACAGCGCCGACCGGAAGGTTGACGAGGAAGATCCAGCGCCAGCTGACCGCGTCGACGATCGCCCCGCCGATCACGGGGCCGAAGATCGGGCCGAGGAGCATCGGGACGCCGATCACGCTCATCACGCGCCCCATCCGCTGCGGGCCGGCCGCCTGCGCGAGCATCGTCTGGCCGACCGGCAGGATCGTCCCCGCGCCGAGGCCCTGGACGACGCGGAACGCGATCAGCGAGCCGATCGACCACGCGGCCGCCGCGAGCGCGGAGCCGAGGAGGAAGAGCGCCAGCGAGAAGAGCCACACCTGCTTCGCGCCGAACCGCTCGGTGGCCCAGCCCGCGACCGGGATCACGCTCGCGAACGCGAGCATGTATCCGGTCAGCACCCACTGGATCGTCGAGATCGAGGCGCCGAACTCCTCGCCGAGCGTCGGGATCGCGACGTTGACGATGGTCACGTCGAGGATCGTCATGATCGTCCCGAGCACGACGACCGCCCCGAGAACGAGGATCTCGCGATCGAGCCCTCTCTGCCCAGCTGTCGGAGACGTTGCGTCCATGTTCTCCATCGCGATCTCCTTCCCCTTCTACCTGTACTATAAACTAATATTAACAGTAAAGTTGCTGTGACAGTATCAAAGGAGGACGAGGACGTGCCCGACGGCTTGCGGGAACGGAAAAAGCAGCGCACGCGCGAGCACATCGCGACCACGGCGCGGCAGCTCTTCGCCGAGCGGGGCTTCGAGCGCGTCACCGTCGCCGAGATCGCGCGCGAGGCCGAGGTCGCCGAGAAGACGGTGTTCAACTACTTCCCGACCAAGGAGGACCTCTTCTACTCGCGCCTCGAGTCGTTCGAGGAGGAGCTCCTCGGCGCGATCCGGGAACGCGACGCCGGTCGGACGGTCGTCGACGCCTTCGCCGAGTTCCTCCTGAGGCCGCGGGGGGTTCTCGCGCGGCGCGCGTCCGATGATCGCGACGCGGCGCTCGAGGAGCTACGCACGATCACGAGGGTCATCACGGAGAGCCCCGCGCTGCTCGCGCGCGAGCAGCGCGTCTTCGAGCGGTACACCGCGTCGCTCGCCGCGCTCCTCGCGGAGGAGACCGGCGCCCGCGCGCACGACGTCGAGCCTCGGGTGGTCGCGAACGCGCTGATCGGCGTCCACCGGGCGTCGATCGACGACGTGCGCCGTCGCGTCCTCGCCGGCGAGGACGATCTCGAGCGCCTCGCGCGTGACCTCCGGGCGCAGACGAGACGTGCAATCCGACGCCTCGAGTCCGGGCTCGGCTCCTACGGGCGGCGAGCGCGCTAGTCGTCCGGCTCGTCGCCGCCGCGTTTCCAAGCCGGGCGCATCCCGCGCAAGAGGAACCTCGACTCGATCTTGTACACCCCTGCATAGGGGAGTAAGCTCGTGTGGCTGCGGCGCTCGCGCCGTTCGTCGCGAAAGACAACGGACGACGGGGCGGAGTAGTCGGATTCGGGAGCAGGGCCGCAGCCGTGTCAGGGGAGATCAGGAGGTCGGGCACCTCACGAGGCACCGCTCGTGAGCCCCGCCGCAGTTCGTCGCGGCGGGCCCGAGAGCATCGCCCGCTCGCACTCGTGCTCGCCGTGTTGCTTCCGGCGGCATTGATCTGGGGTGCGGCGGCGCACGCCGCGGATTCCGGCACCGCGACCGCTCGGGCCGCCGCGATCCTCACCGACCAAGCCGGCGTCGATCAGGGACCGCAGGGCGACTCGGGCCAGACGGGGTCGACCGTGCAGTCGGTGCACGTCAGTCAGTCCACGGTCGCCTCGTCGACGACGAGCGGGACGGGCACCTCGGCGACGGCGACCTCTACGGCAACGAGCAGCTCCAACGTGAGCCAGACATCAGGCGCCGGGTCGACGCAGCCCGAGAACCAGCAAGCGGTGCATGTTGCTCAGACCGCAACCGCGGCTGCGGGCGACGGCTCGACCGCCGTCGCCGGAAACGTGGCCGACCTGGAGTCCGCGGACGCGTCGTCCACGAACGTTGTCCAATCCGCTACGGCCACCGCGAGCGACGGCTCGAGCGCGGTCGCGGGCAACGTGGCGGAGATTCCTCCTTCGAACGAATCGTCGACGGACGTCGTCCAGACTGCGAAGGCAACCGCCGGGGGAGAGGGGGGTCGCGGCGCCCCCGCAGTGGCGATGAACGTGGCGAGGATCGCGCCCTCGAGCAGCCACGACGCCGGATCGACGAGCGGCGGCGACGGCGGCGCCGACGTCTGCAACGCAGACGAGAGCCCAGCGGCCTGCGCGCAGGGGAACTCGGCGAGCGTCGAGCAAACAGCCGAGGCCCACGGCGCCGGCTCCCTCGCGCTCAATGTCGCGACCGTCGAGCACTCCGATCAGACCGCGGTCCGCGACGCCGGCGCCGCCGAGGGCGACAGCGATAGCTCGAACAGCGCCGCCGGGGTCTGCAACGCCGACGGGCCGGCCGTCGATTGCACCCAGGAACACGACGTCACCGTCTCGCAGAGGGCGCTCGCCGACGGTGTCGGAGCCGTCGCCGTGAACGACGCCGACGTGCACACGGCCAACCAGATCGCGGGCCGCGACGCCGCCGTCGCTTCGGCCGCGGGAGACAGCACCGACACGAACAGCGCGGCCGGGGTGTGCAACGCCGGCGGGCCTGCGGTGAACTGCACGCAGAAGAGCACCCTCGTGCTGACGCAGACGTCGGTCGCGGACGGCGACCGTGCGGTGGCCACGAGCGAGGCCGACGTCTGGTCTGTCAACCAGATCGCCGGCCGCGACGCCGCCGTCGACTCCATCGGGGGAGGCAACGAGAGCACGAGCGGTGGCGCCGGGGTCTGCGCCGAGGACGCCTCGGTCGACAACTGCAGCGCGGCCGGGGTGTGCAACGCCGGCGGGCCGGCCGTCAACTGCACGCAGACGAACGTCGTCGCGGTAGAGCAGACGACGATCGCCGTCGGCGGGGGCGCAGCGGCGAACAGCGCCCTCGAGCTCTCCGCCGTCAACCAGATCACCGGCCGCGACGCCGGTGCCGGGGCGACGGGCGGCGTGAACCAGAACGTGGCCAGCGCCGCGGGCGTCTGTAACGCAGGCGGGCCGACTATCGGCAACTGCGCGCAGGAGAATACGCTCTCCGTCGAGATCACGACTGCCGCCGACGGTGACGAGGCGCTGGCGGCGGGCCGGGCCGACGTCGCCTCCGTCAACCAGATTGCCGGCCGCGACGCCTTCGCCGGATCCGCCGAAGGGGACCGCGCGCCGACGGCAGGCGCGACCCACGTGGCGGCCATCAACGCGATCACCGGCCGCGACGCCGTCGCCGGCTCGAGTGGGGCCGACGACCGAAGTACCACCAGCGCCGCCGGTGTCTGCAACGCCGGCGGTGGGAGCCTCAGTTGCACGCAGGAGAACACGGTCTCGGTCGCATCGACCGGAAGCACCGACGCGACCGCGCTCAACCAGATCGCCGGCCGGGATACGGGCGCGAGCTGGGAGGGGCGCAGTAATCAGGGCACCACATCTGCGGCCGGGGTCTGCAACGCCGGCGGGCCCGTCGTCGACTGCGCACAGGAGAACACGGTCGCCGTCTTGTCGATCGGTGAGGGGGCCGACGTCGACGCGGCCAACCAGATCGCCGGCCGCGACGCCGGCGCCGGCTCGAGCGGCGGCTCGAATCAGGACAGCAGCAGCGCCGCCGGTGTCTGCAACGCCGGCGGAGAGCTCGTCAACTGCGCGCAGGCGAACACCGTCTCGGGAGCCGCGACGGCGGGCGACACCGGAGGAACGGCCGTCAACCAGATCGCCGGACGGGACGCCGTTGCGGGCACGCCGATCGGCGTCAGGAGCGGTGACAGCGAGGCCGACGTCTGCAACGCCGACGGTACGAGTCCGAGCTGCGGCCAGCAACACCGCCTCACGCTCGAGAGCAACGCTCGTGTCACCGCGATCGGTCAGCTTGCCGGGCGCACGCGTCTCCCGGGCTCGACGTCCGGGCTCGAGGCACGGTCGTGGTAGCCCTCGAGCCGGCGCTGGCGCCCACCGCCGCGCTGTCGCCCGCCGATCCACCACGCGAATTCCCGCTCCTCGAGGCGCGCGGCCTCTCGAAGCGCTTCGGAGACGTTCAAGCGAACGACGGCGTCGATCTCGCCCTGTGGGCGGGCGAGGTGCACGCGGTCCTCGGCGAGAACGGCGCCGGGAAATCCGTGCTCTGCAAGACGTTCTACGGCGTGCACACCCCCGACGCGGGCTCGATCCTGCGAGACGGGAGGGAAACGGTCATCGAGTCGCCGGCGAAGGCTCGCGCCCTCGGGATCGGGCTCGTCTTCCAGGACTTCCGGCTCGTGCCGGCGCTCTCTGTTCTGGAGAACGTCGCTCTGGCGCTCCCGGGCGGCGGCGTGAAGTTGCGGAAGCGAGACATCACGGCGCAGATCGAAGACGTGGCCGCGCGCTACGGCCTCAGGGTCAACCCCCGTGCAGCTGTCCGCGACCTGTCGATGGGCGAGCGTCAACAGGTCGAGATCCTGAAGCTTCTCCTGAGCGGCGCGCGAATCATGCTGTTCGACGAGCCGACGAGCCTGCTCGCGCCTCAGGAGATCGAGGGCCTCGCTTCGGTCGTCCTCGAACTGCGGAGCGAGGGCATCGCGCTCGCCGTCATCACGCACAAGATCGCGGACGTGCGCGCCATGGCCGGCCGTGTCACTGTCCTGCGTGGCGGCATCGTTCGAGCGCAAGTCGACGACCTGGCAGCGATCGACGACGCCTCGCTGGTCGAGGCCGTCGTTGGACGTCATCTGCCGAAGCTGCGATCACGGGCGGAGCAGCCCGCGGAAGGCAGAGCCCCGACGCCGGCCCTGGAAGCAGTGGAGATCGACGTCGAAGGCGAGCGGGGACACCTCGCGCTCCGTCGGGTCAGCCTGACCGTCGCACGCGGCGAGATCGTCGGCGTCGCCGGTGTCTCGGGCAGCGGTCAGCGGGAGCTGGCAGAGGCGATCCTCGGACTCCGCAAGGTCCGCGCGGGGAGCATCGCCTTGCTGGGCCGCGATATCACCTCGGGCGGTGCCGCCCGTGCTCTCGCGGCCGGCGTCTCGGGGATCTCGGAGGACCCGCTCGGCACGGATCTCGTGCCGGGCCTGACGGTGACCGAGCACATGGCGCTCTCCCGGCTCCAGGTGCCCAAACGGGGCATCAGCTACGACTGGAAGGCGCTTGCGCTCCGGGTCGAGAGCCTGCCGGTCGCCAAGATCCTGAAGCTCCCCCCTGGACGCCGGCAGGTCGCGACGCTGTCCGGCGGGAACGTCCAGCGAGTCATGCTCGTCCGCGCTCTGGCGAGTGATCCCGGCCTGATCATCGCCGCCTATCCCTCGCGGGGTCTCGACCTCGCGAGCGTCCTGGCCACCCAGGAGCTGCTGTTGGCCCGCGCGGCGGACGGTGCCGGCGTGCTGCTCATGTCGGAGGACCTCGACGAGCTCTTCCTGCTCAGCGATCGCATCGTCGTGATCCACGGCGGCCGCGCGGTCGCCTCGCTCGACCCCGTAGCCACGACCCGCCACGAGGTCGGAAGCCTCATGTTGGGGATGGCTGCATGATCGCGACCGGTCACGAGGCGAGTGTCCACCGACGACACCTCGCCGACCTGGAGCTCGTGCAAGCCATGGCCCTGCCGTTGCTCCTCCTCGTCGGGTTCGCCGTGATCTCGCGGGCTTTCGACGTGTCCCTCGACGACACGCTCATCCGCGCTACTCCGTTCGTGTTCACGGGGCTCGCGGTCGCAGTGCCCGCCCGGGCAGGGCTCGTGAACATCGGCGGTGAGGGACAGTTCGTCGCGGGCATGGTCTTCGCGGCCGGCGCCGCGCTCGCCCTCGACGACAAGCTCCCGGCGACGGTCCTGCTGCCGGTTCTCGGGATCCTGGGCGCCCTCGGGGGGCTCGTCTGGGCGGGCATCGCAGCCGTCCTGAAGGTGACGTTGAGCCTCAACGAGGCGTTGTCGACACTGCTCCTCAACTTCGTAGCCCCGCTCATGCTCGGCTACCTCGTCTTCGGCCCGTGGAAGGATCCGGCCACCTACTCGAACCTCCCGCAGACAGCCGAGTTCGAGGACAGCGCGCGCCTGCCCGTCTACGGGCTGACCCAGCTCCATTTGGGAATCCCGCTCGCGCTCGTCGCCGCGGTGGTGGTGTGGGTGATGCTCGACTTCACGCGCTGGGGCTTCCGGGCGCGTGTGCTCGGCGGCAACCCCGAGGCGGCCCGGCGAAGCGGAATCGCCGTGCGGCGCACGTTGTTCGTCGCGCTGGTGGCGGGCGGCGCGCTCGCGGGCCTGGGCGGGATGATCGAGCTCACCGGGATCGAGGGTCGGCTCAGGCCGGGCATCGGCGTGGGGTTCGGCTACATCGGGTTCCTCGCGAGCTGGCTCGTCGGTCATCGCCCGCTCGAGATCCTTCCCGCGGCCCTGCTGCTGGCCTCGATCTCGATCGCGGGCGACTCGTTGCAGATCGATCACAACCTGCCGTCGACGTCCGTGTACATCCTCATGGCAGTGGTCGTCCTCGCGGTGCTCGGGCTCCGCGGGGGAACGCGCCGGGCGGAAGGCTGATGTTCGTCGAGGACGTCCTCATCGGGGCGGTGCGATCCGGTACCGCGGTGCTGTTCGCCGCCCAGGGGGAGGTCATCGCGGAGCGGTCGGGCGTGATCAACCTCGGGACGGAGGGATGCATGCTCACGGGCGCGCTCGCCGCGTTCGCCACGGCGTCGTGGTCCGGAAGCCCGTGGCTCGGCGTCGCCGCGGCGGTAGGCGTCGGCCTGTTCATGGGCTGCCTGCACGCCTTCTTCGTGGTGACGCGACGCGCCAACCAGCTCGCCACCGGGCTTGCGATCACGTTCCTCGCCCTGGGCGTCACGGCGGCTCTCGGCTCGGACTACGTCGCCAAGGACGTCAACCCCTTGAACCCCGTTCCGATCCCGCTGCTCTCGGACGTGCCCTTCGTGGGGCCGATCCTCTTCGACCACGACATCTTGACCTATTGCGGCCTGGCGCTCGGACCGCTTCTGTGGCTCTTCCTCAAGTACACCCGCTGGGGGCTCGTCCTCCGCGCCACCGGCGAGAGCGGGGCTGTCGCGTTCGCCTACGGGCACTCACCGAGCCGCGTGCGCTACCTCGCCGTCATGGCCGGCGGCGCGCTCGCCGCGGTGGGAGGTGCGCAGCTCGTCCTCGCCTACACGCTCAACTGGGTCGAGAACGTCACCGTCGGCCGCGGCTTCGTTGCCGTCGCGCTGGTGATCTTCGCCGCCTGGAACCCTCTCAAAGCGACGGCCGGCGCGTTCGTGTTCGGAGGCGCGGTCTCGCTGCAACTCCAGTTGCAGGCGCGCGGCGTGGACATCTCGCCGTTCCTGCTGAACATGACGCCGTACATCCTCACCCTGGCGATCCTCGTCGCCACGAGTCGCGGGCGTGCGCAGCGCGCGCCCGACGAAATTCGGGCGGTGTTCGGGACGGCGGGTGCCTGAGCCGATGTCCGCGTCGACCACGAAGGAGCTCGTGATGAAGAGACACTTCATCTGGGCGTCGCTCGTCCTCGTGAGCCTCGTCTTCGCCGCGGGGTTCGCCGGCAGCGTGCACGGCGCCAAGCAGTTGACCATCGGCTTCCTCTACGTCGGGCCGAAGAACGACTACGGCTACAACCAGGCCGCGTACCAGGGCTCGCTCGCCGTCGCGAAGGCGTTCCCCGAGGCGAAGGTCCTGCAGGCC
>DASXAW010000022.1:0-10181 GCA_036406535.1 Gaiella sp. | reverse complement strand
CGCGAGCCCGGTCGACCATGATCGGGGACGCCCGGAACTCGTCCCGACGGTGGACGAGGATCACCTTGCTCGCGAAGCGCGAGATGAAGCTCGCCTCCTCCATCGCGGAGTCTCCGCCTCCGACGACGACGACGACCTTGTCGCGGAAGAACGCCGCGTCGCAGGTCGCGCAGTACGAGACGCCGCGACCCTGGAGTGTCCGCTCCGACTCGAGGCCCAGCTGCCGCGCCGTCGCGCCGGTCGCGACGATCACGGCCTCTGCGCGGTACTCGTCGTCACCGACCCAGACCCGGAAAGGCCGCTCCGAGAAGTCGACACGCGTGACATCGTCGGTCAGGAACGTCGTGCCGAACCGCTCCGCCTGGCGGCGGAAGTCCTGCATCATCGCGGGCCCGAGCACGCCGTCGGCGTACCCCGGGTAGTTCTCCACGTCGGACGTGATCATCAGCTGGCCACCCCAGTTGAACCCCTCGATCACGAGCGGCTCGAGGTTCGCGCGAGCCGCGTACAGCGCGGCGGTGTACCCGGCGGGACCGCCGCCGATCACGATCAGGTTGCGAACGTCGTCCAAAGCTCTGCAGTGCTCCTCAGTCGAGAAATACCCCTCGAATGTGGAAACGAATACCGGTTCTCCGATGTTCCGCAGCTCATGCAGCGTGCGCCTCGCCCGGAAGTATCGCCTCCCCGTCCTCCGAGACGAGCTCCGCAGCGGCGAGGACGCGCGTCTGGCGCTCGATCGGGGCCAGCTCCGGCGGCGTCACGCCTGTGATCCCGTGCTGCTCGAAGCGGCGGGCCTGTGGCAGCACCTGCCGCTCGAGGGAGCCGACCGTCTCGTTGTAGGACCGGACGGCCGCGTCCAGCGAGCGCCCGAGCTTCGACACGTGCGCGCCCATCGTCGAGAGGCGCTTGTAGAGCTCCCGGCCGAGGTCGGAGATCTGGCGTGCGCCCTCCGCGATCGTCTCCTGCTGCCACCCGTAGTGCACCGCCCGGAGCAGGCCGATGAGGTTCGTCGGCGAGGCGAGGATCACGTTGTTGTCCAGCGCGAGCTCCATCAACGACGCGTCGTGCTCGAGAGCCACCCGCAGGAACGACTCGTCGGGGAGGAACATCACGACGAACTCCGGCGTCGACTCGATCTGCCGCCAATAGCCCTTCTGACCGAGCTTCAGGATGTGCTCCCGCACATGCCGTGCGTGCTCGGCGAAGCGCGCCTGCCGCTCCTCGTCGCCGAGGTCGGTTGCGAACGCTTCGAGGTATGCGGCGAGCGGCGCCTTCGAGTCGATCACGATCTGCTTGCCGCCCGGCAGCCGGACGAGTACGTCCGGCCGCAGCAGCCGCCCCTCGCCGTCCGCCGTCGTCTGCTGCTCGACGAAGTCGCAGTGCTGCACCATGCCGGCCAGCTCGATGACGCGGCGGAGCTGGATCTCGCCCCAGCGGCCGCGCACGTGCGGCGCCCGCAGCGCCGTGACGAGGTTCGTCGTCTCGCCGCGGAGGCGGAGCTGGTCCTCTCGCAGGCTGCGCACCGCCTCGGTGAGCGACCCGTACGCCTCCTTGCGTGCGCTCTCGAGCGCGGTCACCTGCGTCTCGACCTTCCCGAGCGACTCCCGGAGCGGCGCGACGTAGGCGTCGAGCTTCGTCTGGGCGAGGTCGAGGAAGGCGCCCGAGCTCTCCTTCATCGCCGCCGCGGAGGCCGTCTGGACGGCGCTGGCGACCCGCTCGTCCAGCGTGCCGCGCTCGGCCTCGAGCCGCGCCTCGGCCTCGACTGCACGCCGTTCCAGCCCACGCGCCTCCGCATCGAGCGCGGCGAGGCGCGCCGCGTCGGCGGACGCGGCCCGGAGCCGGTCGCGCAGCGCGAACGCGACGCCCACGGCGCCGAGCGCGAGACCGACTGCGAGACCGATGATGAGCGCTGCGATCGTCATGAGGGCGACGGACCGTAGCGCCCGCCCCGGACGGAGCCCAGATCGACCCGAGCGGCCGCGAAAGTCGCAGCTATCTTTGGCGGTCGATGCCTCCGAAGCCCCGTCCCCATGGGAAATCCCGGCCGCCCGCCGCGCGCGGCGGCACCGACAGGAAGCTTCTCGTCATCCTCGGGGCGACGGGCCTCGCGCTGGTCGTGGCCGTCGCGATCGGCGCCGTGGTCGCGTTCGGCGGCGGCAGCACGGATGCCGCTGCTGCGCTCGACAAGGCAGGATGCACCCTGCTCGAGCAGCCCGCGCTCCGCGGCGTCCACACGGTCACCACTCCGACCGGCACGTCTCCGCTCTGGAACACGAACCCGCCGACGTCGGGCCCGCACTACGAGATCCCCGCGGTCTGGGGCGCATACACCGAGCCGGTCAACATGGCGCAGCTCGTCCACAACCTCGAGCACGGCGGGATCTACATCCTGTACGGGCCGGGGGTTTCCCAGGCGACGGTCGAGCAGCTCAGGTCGTTCTACAACGACCACACCCGCGGCACGATCCTCGCCCCGCTGCCGTCGCTCGGAGACAAGATCGCGCTCGGCGCCTGGACGACGAAGGACGCGAACGACCCGTCGAACGGCACGGCGCACCTCGCCAAGTGCACGACCTTCGACGGGGAGGCGTTCGGCGCGTTCTTCGACCAGTTCCAGTTCCAGGGCCCCGAGCGCTTCCCCGCGGACACGCTCTTACCCGGTCGCAACTAGCCTCCCGGCCGGGGTGGCGGAACGGGTAGACGCAGCCGGCTTAAACCCGGCGGTCCTTCGGGACGTGGGGGTTCGAGTCCCTCCCCCGGCATAGCCAGTCCGGAACGGTTGCCATGCGGCTCCCTTGGCGGCCGGACACCGGCTTTGCCGGCCGGGAGGCCAGGTTGTGGATGACCGGTGCACGACCAAAGAAGGGGGGCTGGTGGGGGGAACATGGTTTCCCCCACCCGGAGCTACACTCCGGCGGCCATGGCGAGCACCGAGCACGCGCCGTCGTACGAGCATCTCGAGTACGACACGCCGCTCTTCCGGACGGCGATCGCCCAGTTCGACCAGGCGGTTCCCTACGCCGGCGTCGACGAGGGCGTCGCCGAGCGGCTGCGCCATCCGGAGCGGTCGATCATCGTCGCGTGCCCGATCAAGCTCGACGACGGCCGCCGCGTCGTGCTCCCGGGGTACCGCGTCCAGCACTCGAGCGTCCTCGGCCCGACGAAGGGAGGCGTGCGCTACGACCCGGAGGTGTCGCTCGGCGAGTGTGCCGCGCTCGCCGTCTGGATGACGTGGAAGTGCGCGCTGCTCCGGCTCCCGTACGGCGGAGCGAAGGGGGGCGTCCGCTGTGACCCCCGCGCGCTCAGCCGGACCGAGCTCGAGCGCCTGACGCGCCGGTTCACGTCGGAGCTCCTGCCGTTCATCGGGCCGCAGGAGGACATCCCCGCGCCCGACATGGCGACGAACGAGCAGACGATGGCGTGGATGATGGACACGTACTCGATGCAGCGCGGGCACGCCGTTCCCGAGATCGTCACCGGGAAGCCGATCGCGATCGGCGGAAGCGTCTTCCGCCACGAGGCGACAGGCGCAGGGGTCGTGATGGTGATCGCCCGCGCGTGCGAGCGCCTCGGCTGGAAGCTCGCCGAGCAGCGCTGCGTCGTGCAGGGCTTCGGGAACGTCGGCGGGATCGCCGCGCAGGAGCTCGTCGACCGGGGCGCGACGGTCGTCGCGGTCTCGGACATCTCGGGCGGCGTCCATGACCCCGACGGGCTCGACATCCCGACGATGAGCGCGTTCGCGCTGGAGCACGGGTCGCTCGAGGCGTGGTCGACCGGGTCGCGGCTGTCGAACGAGGAGCTGCTCGAGCTCGAGTGCGACATCCTCGTCCTCGCCGCGCGCGAGGACCAGGTCCACGCCGACAACGCGCCGCGGCTCCGCTGCCGCCTCGTCGCCGAGGGCGCGAACGGCCCGACGTCGCTCGAGGCGGACGCGATCCTCCGCGAGCGCGCGATCCCGATCCTCCCGGACATCCTCACGAACGCCGGGGGCGTGACCGTCTCCTACTTCGAGTGGGTCCAGGACCTCGGTCGCCTCTTCTGGGGTCGCGACGAGATCCGCGCGAAGCTCGCTGAGAAGCTGAACGACGCGTTCGACCGCGTCTGGGAGATCTCGCACGAGCGCAGCATCCCGATGCGCACCGCGGCCCTCGTCGCCGGGATCCGCGACGTCGCCTCGGCGCTCGAGGCCCGCGGCCTCTACCCGTAGATGACCCTCGCTCCCGACGACCAGACGATGCGCGTGCGCGAGGCGATGATCGCCGAGCCTCGCGCTCTCACGAGCGGCGACACCGCACGAGAAGCGGGCGAGGTGCTCACCCCGCCCGAGGTCCGAGCGGTCTACGTCGTCGACGGCACGGGCCGGCTCGTCGGCGTCGTCACACGCAAGACCCTCGTCTCCCGTGTCGTCGCCGAAGGCCGCGACCCGAACGCGACCACCCTCGGCGAGGTCGCCGAGCCACCCTATTACACGATCGACGCCGACACACCGCTCGACGAGGGCTACCGCTTCATCGAGGACCACGACGCCGAGCGCGTGCCGGTCGTCGACGAGGGTCGTCTCGTCGGGGTCCTCTCCCGTGCGGTGCTCCAGCGGCGCCTCGCCGAGGACGAAGGGCCGCCGGAGCCCGACGAGTCGTAGCCCGTCTCGCCTGGCGCGCTACGGCGCGATGTTCTGGTTCAGGTGGAACACGTTGTCGGGGTCGTAGCGGCGCTTGACCTCGACGAGCCGGTCCCAGTTCGGGCCGTACGCCTCACGGATGGCGCTCTCGCCCAGATCGGCGACGAGGTAGTTCAGCCAACGCCGCCCGACGAGGTGCTCCGCGAAGGCGGCGTGCGAATCCTTCGTCCAGCGGATGTTCTTCTCCGTGTCCGCCGGGTCGAGCCACACGGACGGAAGGAGCAGGTTCCAGCCCTCCTCGCGGTGCGGGACGGCCGTGTCGGTGATGCCGACGCGCGTCACGGCGCCGTGGAAATGCTCGAGGAGGATCCCGCTCATCGTCGAGGGCACGGTCGCGAAACGCTCGACCATCGCGTCGATGAGCGCGTCCGGGAGCCCGGCCGTGAAGCTCGACAGCCAATAGTTGAGCGATCCGGCCGGGTAGCCGTCGTCCAGCAGCGTGTTCATCACCGGGTACGGCATCGGGCCGATCTCGGTCATCACGGGTGATCCCCACGTCAGGAACGGCTCGAGGTCGCGCTGCGCCTGCTCCGGATCGCCCGCGTGGCACACGGCGAAGCCCGTCAGCTTCATGCCGGAGCCGTCGGGCGCGTGGACGAGCGCCGCGAACACGGTGAGGTCGTCCGGCAGGTCGGCCACCGCGTCGCGGTAGAAGCGCAGCAGCTCCGGCGCAACGTCCACCGGGTGGATGATCAGCCCGCCGGTGACGGTCGTCAGCGGGTGCAGGCGATAGGTCAGCGTCGTCGCGATGCCGAAGTTGCCGCCCCCGCCGCGAAGCGCCCAGAACAGGTCGGGATGCGAGGTCTCCGTGACGTCGAGGATCTCGCCGTCCGCGGTCACGAGCTCGACCGCGAGGAGGTTGTCCGCCGCCAGCCCGTACTTGCCCATCAACCAGCCGAGCCCGCCGCCGAGCGTGAACCCGGCGATGCCGGTCGTGGAGACCGCTCCGCCGGTGACGGCGAGGCCGTGCTCCGCCGCCGCCGTGTTGAGCTCGTTCCACGTGAGGCCGCCCTGCGCCACCACGAGGCGCCCATCGGCGTCGACGGTCGCCCGCCTCATCTCGGCGAGGTCGACCATCAGCGCGCCGTCCGCGACGGCGAGCCCTCCCACGTTGTGGCCGCCGCCGCGCACCGAGATCTCGGTGTTCGTCGCGCGGGCGAAGCGCACGGCGGCCGCCGCGTCCGCCGCCGACCGGCATCGCACGATCAGCGCAGGCCGGCGGTCGATCATCCCGTTGTGGACGCGCCTGGCGTCCTCGTATCCGTCGTCTTCCGGCAGGAGCACCGAGCCGCTGACGCTGCTCGCCAACGACTCGAGCTGCGCCGTATCGAAGGTCGCCGTGGAGCTCATCGAAGCCCTCCCATCCCGTTCGCCTCGACCCCGCGCGGGAGTGTAGACCCCTCCGCAGGGCCCCACAATCGCCGTGCGGAGAACGTGCTATCACGCATTGGCGATGCACGACGACGCGCAGCCAGTCCCGAGCCGGCTCCTCCGGGAGGATGCGGTGCTGGCGGATCCTCTCGTCCGCGAGTTGCTCGCGGCCCGGCTCGTCGGAGTCTTCTGCACGGGTGAGGCGGACGGGGTGATCCACGCCGTCCCGATGTGGTTCGCGGTCGTCGACGGCCGGATCGCGCTCGCGACGTCCTCGCGCAGCCGCAAGATCGCGAACCTCGGACGAGACGCACGGGCGACGCTCGTGATCCACGACTCGCGGCCCGGCACCGAGATCTGCGGCGCCTCGATCCGCGGCCGGGTCGAGCTCGTACGGGGAGACGATGCCCCCCGCCTCGTGCATGCGGTGCACGCCCGCTACGTCACGCCGGGTGGGCTGGCGCTCCCCGCTGCTGCGGAGTTCCTCTCGTCGGACGACGTCGGGCTCCTCCTCGCGGCGGAGAGCGCGTTCACGTGGGACGAGCGCGACAACCCCGCGACCAGGGCGCTGCGCGGCGCGGGTGGCGCGCTTCCTCTCGTGCCGACGTCGCCGGCCACGGCGATCGAGCCTCAGCAGCAGGTGTAGGCGCCGGGTGGCACACCGGTCTCGTCCGGTGCGGGAAGCTCCGCCGCGGCGAGGGCGGCGCCGTCGAGGAGGTCTCGCTCGCTCACCGTCAGCTCCGGGATGTCGTAGTACACGAGGATCTCGTGCAGGACGACGAGACCCGCCACGATTACCGGCGCACGCGCCGTGACGAGCCCGTGCACCAGCTCGCGCTCGGCGAGCGGAAGCCCGGCGAGGCGGTCGAGCGTCCTCCCGACTGCCTCGCGGCTCAGGCGGTCGCCGTGCACCGAGAGCGCGCCTTCGCGCTCGATCTTCGCCGCCGTCGCGACCGTGCCCGCGACGCCGATCGCGTGGTCGACCGAGAGCCTCGGCAGCAGCGAGCGGACGTGCGCCTCGCAGGCGGCCAGCTCCTCTCCGTGGGGCGGGTCGGAGTGCAGGAACCGCTCCGTCAGCCGGACGCTCCCCGCTTCGGTGCTCGACCGCGACTCGACCTCGGCGTCGCCGACGACGACGAGCTCGGTCGAGCCGCCGCCGATGTCGACGACGAGGGTCCGCGGGGCGATCCACCCGTCGGTCGCGACGCCGGCGAGCGTGAGGCTCGCCTCCTCCTCCCCCGAGAGCAGCCGCGTCGTGAAGGCGTAGCTCCACTCGACCTCGCCGAGGAACGCCTCGCCGTTGTCCGCGTCGCGGACGGCGCTCGTCGCGACCGCGAGGACCCGCTCCGCGCCGAGGAGCTCCGCCTCGCGGCGGTAGTCGACGAGGACGTTGCGCACGCGCGCGATCGCCGTGGGGAGCAGGATTCGACGCTCGTCGACCGACTCGCCGAGGCGCGTGATCTCCTCGCGCCGCACGACCTGGTCGACCCGGCCGTCGTGGACGTCGGCGACGAGCAGTCGGGTCGTGTTCGTGCCGAGGTCGACGGCGGCGACACGCACGTCCTCACCGTAGTGGGGTTTCCCCGCGGAAAACAGCCCCCCGGCGTCAGACGCCGGGGAGGAACCAGAGCACGCGGCGGACGGTCTGGCGCGCCTCGCGGAGCGCCTCGAGCTGCACGTCGAGCTTGGCGCGCGACGCGGCGAGCCGGGCCGTCGCCTCGCTCAGCAGCGCGCTGGACGCGCTCGCGCGGTCGAGGTGCTCCTGGATGCTCGCGCTCGCGTCCGCGATGCGGGCGGTCTCCGTCCCGAACGTCTTGCTCGTGCGCTTGACCTGGCGCCACAGCGCGATCCCGCGGAGCGCGGCATACGCGATCCCGCCGACGATGCCGGCGAGGAGGACGGCGAGCGCGATCCAGAAGGCCACGACCGGTGCTACCATAGTGGCCGCGACGCGGGGTGGAGCAGTCAGGTAGCTCGCCGGGCTCATAACCCGGAGGTCGCGGGTTCAAATCCCGCCCCCGCTACTGAAAAGGCCCTGCAAAAGGGCCTTTTTGCTGGGCGCATCGGCGCCGGCGCGCTCCTAGCGCAGAGCCTCCTCGAACCGCGGGTCGTCGCGGACGGCGGCGAAGTCGTCGTCCCTCCGCGCGTCTTCCCGGAACCGCGGTAGCAGCTCGACCGACCGGCGGAGGTGGGCGAACGTCTCGTCGCCGGTGTCGCCTGCGAGCGTTGCGAAGCACGCGTAGTTGTAGTTCAGGCCTGCGTGATCCGGCATGCGCTCGAGCGCGCTGCGAACCGCCGCGACCGCGTCGGCGTAGCGCTGTTCGCCGTAGGCGATCATCGACTCCCTGTGGAGCGGCCATGCGTCGCCCCAGTCGATGCCCTGGTAGGCCTCGCCGGGGGTGCCCCCGACCGCGAGGACGGTCCCGTCCCCGGTGGCCTTTCGGCTCGAGCCAGGCCCGACGTAGACGAACGTCCCTGTGGGCGCGTCGATCGTCTCACCGTCGATCTCGAAGGTCGCATTCCCGTCGAGCACGATGTACAGCTCCTCCTGGCCCGACCCGGACTCGTCGTGCTCGCTGATCAGCGTGCCTTCCTCGCTGGGCGCATAGGCGTTGATGCCGAATGCGTGGATGCCGAGGTGCTCGCGCACAGGGATGTCCCTGTCGCGCCGCTCGATGTCGTCGAGACGCGCAACCTTCCACGTCGGCTTGTCGTTCATCGAGACTCCTTCTGATCGCGCGGGTCGCTGGAACTCGATGGTAACCAGGGCGGGTCCGGGTTCGCGCTCGCTACCCACCGAGGCCTGTCCGGTGCGCATGCATGCCGGTCCTCTCAGAGCGTCTTGTGGAAGATGAGGAACCTGCACGGCGTCGCGAGCTGCGGTGCGAGGTGCCGTGCGATGTCGTCGAAGGGCGCCGAGCGGATCACGCGATACCCGAGGCGGGTGTACCACGCGCGAAGGCGCTCCTTTGCGGGATGGACCCACTCGGTCGGCACGAGCACCTCGAGCTGCACCGTGGTCATCTCCCGGGAGCGCACGAGGTCCTCCGCGACGTGCACGAGCTCGCCGCCGATCCCGTTCCCCCAGGAGGAGGGCGCCGTGGACACGAGCCCGAGGTCCGCGGTTTCCTCGTCGAGTGGCCGTACGTATGCGGCGCCGACCAACCGGGCCTGCCGTGTCGCGGCGAGCATTCCGCCGCTTTCGATCGCCTCGGCGATCTCGGTCGGGTTGGTCCGCGTCCAACCGTCGAGCCAGAGCCCTGCCTCCCCGATGGCGTAGGCGGCGTTGATCACGGCGACGAGCTCGTCGACGAGACCCTCGTCACGTGACCGATCGGCGGTGAGGAGGTCGACGTCGGCCGTCATGAGCTCACGGTGCCAGTCATGTGATCGATCACGCAAGACAAAGATTCGCGCACACTCATAAGCTGGAGAGATAAGTTTGGTGCATGGAGCTTCGCCAGCTTCGCTACCTGGATGCCGTCGCCCGTCACCGCTCGTTCACGCGGGCTGCCCGGGAGCTCTACGTCGCGCAATCGGCGCTGTCGCAGCAGGTCGGCCGGCTCGAGCGCGAGCTCGGCATCGGGTTGTTGCGCCGCACGACACGCCGTGTGGACGTGACCGAGGCCGGCGAGCTCGTCCTGGCACGGGCACGGCGGGCGCTCGCGGAGATGGACGGCGTGCGCGCGGACGTGGAGGCTCTCGAGGGTCTGGTGCGCGGCACCCTGCGCCTCGGCGGCGTGCCGCCGGTAGGCGCGATCCACCCCGCCGAGCTGATCGCCGACTTCAGTCGTGGCCATCCCGGGCTGGTGATCACGGTGCGCGAGGACGTCGCCATGCCGCTCCTCCGCGAGCTGCGCGAGGGCGGGCTCGACCTCGTGATGGCGCTCGTCGATCCCAGCTCCCTCGACGGGCTCGACGGCGTGCGCCTGCACACCGAGGAACTCGTCCTCGTCGCTCCGCTCGGCCATCGGCTCGAGCGAGCCAAGCGCGTCCGGCTCGGGCAGCTGGCCGGCGAGCGGGTGGTCACGTACCGCGACGGGTCGGTGCTGCGGGAGGCGCTCGACAGGCTCGTGCCGGGGGGTCGCATCGTCGCCGAGGCCAACGAGCTGGAGACGGTGCGGGAGCTCAC
>DASXAW010000021.1:0-6170 GCA_036406535.1 Gaiella sp. | reverse complement strand
GAGGTAGTGGTCGCGGAACGTCGAGTTCTGCGCCGGGTCGAGCACCTCGAGGAGGGCGGCCGACGGGTCGCCGCGCCAGTCGGCGCCGACCTTGTCGACCTCGTCGAGGAGGATCACCGGGTTCATGGTCTTCGCGTCGCGGAGCGCGCGGACGAGACGGCCCGGGAGGGCGCCGATGTACGTCCGGCGGTGACCCCGGATCTCGGCCTCGTCGCGGACGCCGCCCAGCGACATTCGCACGAACTCGCGGTTGAGCGCCTTCGCGACCGACTCGCCGATGGAGGTCTTGCCCGTGCCGGGCGGGCCGATCAGGGTCAGGATCGCGCCGGCGCGCTTGTCCGGCTCGATGCCGCGCTCCTTGCGGAGCTTCGCGACCGCGATGTACTCGACGATGCGGTTCTTCACGTCCTCGAGCCCGGCGTGGTCGGCGTCGAGGACCTCGCGCGTGCGCTCGGGGTCGAGGACCTCGTCGGAGCGGGCGCCCCACGGCACCGCGAGGAGCCAGTCGAGGTAGCTGCGGATCATCTGCGACTCGGGCGAGCTCTCGCCCATCCGCTCGAAGCGCGCGAGCTCCTTGTCGGCCTGCTCGCGGACGGCCTCGGGCATCCCTGCCTCCTCGATCTTCGTCCGGTACTCCTCGACGACGGAGGCGTCGTCCTCGCCGAGCTCCTTGCGGATCGAGTCCATCTGCCGGCGGAGCAGGAACTCGCGCTGCTGCTTCTCCATGCCCGCGTTGACGTCCTCGCGGATCCGCTGGCGGATCTGCATCGTCGAGAGCCGTTCGCGCTGGAATGCGAGCGCGAGCTCGAGCCGCTCGGTGACGTCGATCGTCTCGAGCAGTTGGAGCTTCTGCTCGAAGCTCAGGTCGGGCGAGTAGCCCGACGTGTCGGCGAGCGCCCCCGCGTCGGCGATCGAGCGGACGAACGCCTGCACGCGGCCGTCGTCGCCGCGCAGCTCGAGGATCTCCTCCACGACGGCGCGGTACTCGGTCTCGAGCTCGCGCGTGCGTGCGTCGGGGCGCACGCCGTCGGGGTGATCCTCGACCTCGACGAAGAGGCGTCCCTGCGAGTCGGTCTCGGCGGCGCCCGCGACGCCGCGGAACAGCCCCTCGACCGCGACGGCGGTCGCACCGCCGGGCAGCTTCGCTCGGTCGGTGACGCGCGCGACCGTGCCGACGGCCGCGTACTCGCCGTCGTGCTTCGGCACGAGAAGCACGCGCTCCTCGTCGCCGACGTCGACGGTCAGCGTCACGTTCATGTGGGGGAAGACGACGATGTCGTCGAGTGGGACGAGCAGCAACTTGCTCACGACCAGCCTCACGCTCCTCGGGCGTTCTCCGTAGTAAGTACAGAAAGGATAGCTACTGTCAGGCTGTGCGTGTCGTGCCGCGGACACCGTGGGGACGATCTTGACCGCACCCGAACCGAAACCTCACAAAGCCTTCGCACCCCGCCGTTGCAATGACGACCAGAGGCCCTGCGATCCCGACCGCCTCCCTGGGATGGCCGGATGGGCCAGGCAGCGCACTCCGAGGGCGCTCGCCGGGCTCGCAGCGAGGGCGTCGGTCGTCCGCCGGCCGCGCCCTCGCGCCTCAGCCGCTCGGGCGCCTGGCAGGCGCGCCCGGTGTCAGACACCGACCGGCGTCAAGGGTCTTTTCGTGCCGCGTTCGTGTCGATTCGTCCACACCCGAGCGCCCGTTGCGAGCGGGCGGGTAGGCGACATCGCACGCCCGGCCGGCCGACGTGGCGTGGTAACGAGACCGCGAAGCGAGAATTCATGCCGCTTCAGGGCTTGTGGAGGAACTGGCGCGAAATCGGCACGCGTGGGGCCTTGACAGAAAACGGTGTCTGACACCATCCGCGCTCACCCGCGGAAGCGGCGAAGCGCGGCGGCGGCGATGCGACCCGCGAATGCGTCCTCGCGCACTCCCGTGCCGGACGGCCGGTACGTCATCGCGGCCGCGACGAGTATCCCGCCGCGCCACACGACGAGCCCCGCGTCGTGTCGGGCCGCGTCGATCCAGCCGGCCTTGTGCATCACGATCACGCCGGAACCTGCACCCACGATGCGCGCGAGCTTTCCGCGGTCGCCCACGCGTGCGAGCACGTAGAGGAGATAGCGCGACTCCGCGGGGGTGACGCCCGAGCCCGATCGCAGCAGCGGGCCGCGCCCCCCGCTCGAGAGCCACAGCGCGCGGAAGAGCTGCGCGAGGTCGAGCGGGGTCGTCGACTTGCCGACTCCCCAGTAGGGCTGCGAGACCACGTTCAGCGGAACCCCGCCACCGGCGACCCCGCGCGAGGGCGGCGCCGTCGAGGTGCCGAGGATGTAGCCGCCGTACATCTCTGTGCGCTCGAGGCCGACCGCCCGCATCGTCGCGTTCACGATCGCGCCCCCGCCGCTCGTCGAGCCGCCCAACCGGACGAGCAGCGTGTTCGCCGCCGCGTTGTCGGACGGGATCAGCATCCGGCGCAGCAGCAGGTCGAGCTCGCTTCCCCGCGCCGGCGGTCCCTCGACCCGACCGAGGAGGGTCACGGCGATCGCGAGCTTCAACGTGGAGGCGGCGGGGAAGGTCGCACGCGCGTTCCACGCGGCACCCGCCCCGGTTGCGAGGTTCTCGACGTACACACCGGCGGTCGCCGGGTAGCCGTCGACGAGACGCCGGAGGTCGCGCTCGAGCCTTCGGTCGAGCCGGAGCGGCCGCTCGACCGGCCGTGCGGCCTGCGGCAGTCCCAGCACGTGGAGCACGGTGCGGCCCGCGCGCCGACCGCGCGCGTCGAGCGTCTCGACGCGTACGCGAACCTCCCGCGGCGGCAGAGGCACGTCGACGGAGAACGAGCGGCCCCGGAGCGCGGCGTCGCGCACGACCTTCCCGTCGACGCGGACGACGACGCGTCGAGCGCCATGCGCGGCGATCCCCTGCACGACGCCGTACGAGACCTCGTACGCGGCCGGACGCTCGATGACCGGGGGCCGCGGGGGCGGAGACGGCGGGGCGTCGATCACGGCCGAACCGTAGCCTTGGACGGGCCGTGCCGATCCTCGCGCACCTCGATCTCGACGCGTTCTTCGCCGCCGTCGAGGAGCTCGAGGACCCGTCACTGAGGGCGCGGCCGTTGGTCGTAGGAGGCGATCCACGCGGCCGTGGCGTCGTCGCAACCGCGAACTACCTCGCCCGCGCGTTCGGAATCCGCTCCGCGATGAGCGCGGCCGAAGCCCTGCGCCGCTGCCCCGATGCCGTTTTCCTGCGTCCCCGACACGGCCTGTACCGCCAGTACTCGCAGGCGGTGTGGTCGGTGATACGCGAGGTCGTGCCGCGCGTGGAGCGCACCGGGCTCGACGAGGGGTACCTCGACCTCGGCTCCGTGGCCTCGGACTTCTCCGAGGCGCGTGGTCTCGCGGAAGCGGTACAGGCCGCCGTCCGCGGTTCGACCTCCCTGTCGTGCTCGCTCGGTGTCTCGACCTCGAAAGTCGTCTGCAAGGTCGCGTCCGATCGGCGGAAGCCCGGCGGGATCACGGTCGTGCCCCCCGGCCGGGAGCCGCGGTTCCTCGCGCCGCTGCCGACGCGCTTGCTCCCCGGCGTGGGGCCACGGTCCGAGGAGCGGCTCGCCCGAGCCGGCGTCGAGCGGATCGGCCAGCTCGCGGCGCTCTCCGACACCGATCTGCGCGCAGTCCTGCCGGGGCAGGTCGGACGGCTTCTCCGCGACCGGGCGCGAGGAATCGACCCGCGCGACCTCGAGCTCGACGCGGAGCGGATCTCGATCTCGACGGAGGAGACGTTCGAGCGCGACCTGACCGACCGCAGCTCGATGCACGCCGAGCTCCGGCGGATGGCCGTCGAGGTCGCCTCGTACCTGCAACGGGACGGAGTCTCCGCGCGCACCGTGACGACGAAGCTTCGCTACGCCGACTTCTCGATCCGCTCGCGCTCGACGACGCTGCCGACGCCGATCGACGAGGCGGAGCGGATCGGCGAGCTCGCCTGTCGTCTCCTCGACCGCGGTCTGGCGGACCGTCCGGGTGCGCTCCGGCTCCTTGGTGTCGGCGTCTCGGGCCTGACGGGCGTCCGCCAGCTGACGTTCGACGAGCTGTGAGCCGATCAACCGCGTAGCAGCGGCCGGGTCAGGCACGTCGGCCCGCCGTCGCCCTTGCGCGAGATCTCGTCGCCGCGGTACGTGAGCACGTCGACGCCCTTCCGCTCCATCCGGCGGCGGGTCTCGTCGTTCCCTTCGAGCGCGAGCGCACGTCTCGGGCCGAGCGCCAGCACATTCGGCCCCATCGTCTCGAACTCGTCGTCCGGCACCTGGACGACCTCGATTCCGTGCTCTGCGAGAAGCCACATGAGGCGGACGGGCGCGATCCGGGTGTAGACGAGTGCGAGGTCCCGGTCGAGCGGCGAGAGCAGGCTCATCAGGTGCATCACCTCGGCGGCGCCGTTCCAGTGCGGGAGGTCGAATGCGACGATCTCCGTCCCGGGAAACACTCCACGCAACGCGTCCGCCGCGGCGGGACTCGTGCGGTAGCCGACCCCGACGAGGAGCGTGGTCTCGTCGAGCCAGACCGTGTCGCCCCCCTCGACGGTCGCGGTCGCGCCGATCCGCCCGACGACCGGGACGTCCGCCCGCTCGAGAACCGGGACGGTCGACTCCGGCTCGCGTCGCCGCCCTTCCTTGCCCGGCCGCAGGAGCACCGCGCCGTCGCGTCCCACGAGGGTCGGGTCGTAGGTGTAGATCGCATCGGGGTTCCCCGCGTCGTGCTCCGAGACGACGACCTCCGCGCCCGCCTCCTCGAGCACCGCGCAAAGTGCCTCGTGCTCGGCCTGCGCCGCTGCGACGTCCGGCGCCGCGCGCCAGCCGTACGCCTGCCACGCCGCGACGTCCTGGACGAGGGGCCGACGGACCAGGACGCGCCGCAGGTCGGCCCACATCGACGCGCTGCCGTACCCGGACACGGCGGCGGACGCTACCCGACCGCGTTCGCCGGCCTGCGGCCCTCGAGCAGCACGGCGCGCAGCGCCTCCACGCAGAGCATCCCCATCGCGACGCGCGTGTCGCGGGTCGCGCTCCCGAGATGGGGTGTCAGCACGACATTCTCCAGTCCGAGGAGGCCCTCCTCGACCGCGGGCTCGCGCTCGTAGACGTCGAGCGCCGCGCCCGCGATCGTTCCCGCGCCAAGCGCCTCGACGAGCGCCTGCTCGTCGACGATCGGCCCGCGCGCGGTGTTGACCAGGATCGCCGTCCGCCGCATCGCGGCAAGAGCGTCTGCGTCGATCAGATGACGCGTCTCGGGAGTCAGCGGCACGTGCAGGCTCACGACGTCCGCCTCGGCGAGGAGTACGCGCAAGTCGTCGCCACGACCGGCGAACGTCGAACGGGCGCCGAACGCCTCGGCGAGCCGTGCCGTCTCGCGTCCGATCCTGCCCGGCCCGACGACCAGGAGCTCCTTGCCGTCGAGACTCGCGCCGAGCATGAACTCGAGGGAGAAGACCCACTCCTCGCGCCGGCGGACGAAGTCGTCGCCCTCCACGATGCGGCGGAGCAGCGCGAGCATGAGCCCGACCGCGAGCTCGGCGGTCGCGCGCGTGAGCACGTCCGGCGTGTTCGCGATCACGACGTTGCGCTCGGTCGCAGCCGCGAGATCGACGTTGTTGACGCCGACGGCATAGTTGGCGACCACCCTGAGCTGTGGCCCGGCCCGATCGAGATAGACGCCGTCGACCCGCGTCGTGAGCATGGCGACGATCCCCTCGACCCCCTCCGGCGACGGGCTCAGGTCGAAGTCGCGCCCGAGCGCCTGCTCGACCTCGGCCGGGACGGGCGCGGTGACGTGGATCCGCGGGCGCGCCACAGAGCCGGACTAGCCGTCGATCGCCCGCGCCCGATGTGCAGCGGAGTAGACGTCCTTACGGAGAATTCGGCCGCCTTCGCACGGGAAGACGTCGACGCCGTCCCAGGTGAGACGGCGGCCGTCCGGCGCGGTCGCCGTGGCCGTCCACTCGCTGACCACGAGCCCATCCCGCGCGTGGAGCCGCCGCCCGGCGAACGAGAGGTCGGGCCAGTTCTCGAAGATCGCCGCGATGTGCTCGCCCACCTCGACGCCCTCCGCCCGCTCGCCGGCGGTGTGGTTCTCGAACACCATCCCGGGCGCATGGAGCGCGAGGATGGCGTCGAGGT
>DASXAW010000020.1:0-36919 GCA_036406535.1 Gaiella sp. | reverse complement strand
GATAGAGCCCCACGACGCGGGCGGCGTTGTCGATCAGCGCATCCTGTGTCTCCCGCGGACGGCCCTTCGCCCAGTAGGACTCCTCGCTCAGGTAGCGATGGACGGCCTCACGGTCGATCCTGCTGCGATCGTCGTCGAGCTCGTATGCGTCTCCCACGACCCGCTTCACGGTCGCAGCCTATGTCGGCGGCCGGGAGCAGAGCGCCGGGGTTAGGCTCCGCACCGATGTCGGCCCGGCACGACACGACCGAGGCGAAGCTTGCGTGGCTCCGGGAGCTGGCGGAGGCCGCGGCGCACGCGGGGTCGGAGCACGCCGTCGCGCGCCAGCACGAGCGGGGCAAGCTCCTCGCGCGCGAGCGCATCGACCTGCTGGTCGACCCCGGCTCGTTCGTCGAGCTCGACCGCTTCGTCCGTCATCGCGAGGTCGAGTTCGGCATGGACGGGAACCGCCCCTGGGGCGACGCCGTGGTCACCGGCTACGGCACGGTTTTCGGGCGTCCGGTATGCGTGTTCAGCCAGGACTTCACCGTCTTCGGCGGCTCGCTCTCCGAGGTCTTCGCGGAGAAGGTCTGCAAGGTCATGGACATGGCCGTAAAGGTCGGGTGTCCCGTCGTCGGGATCAACGACTCGGGCGGTGCGCGGATCCAGGAGGGCGTCGTGTCCCTCGCCGGCTATGCGGAGATCTTCTGGCGCAACGTTCAGGCGTCAGGCGTCGTCCCGCAGATCTCGCTGATCATGGGGCCGTGCGCGGGCGGCGCCGTCTACTCGCCCGCGATCACCGACTTCGTCCTGATGACCGAGGGCTCGTCGTACATGTTCATCACCGGCCCCGATGTCGTGAAGACGGTGACGGGCGAGGACGTGACGTTCGAGGACCTCGGTGGCGCGAGCGCGCACGCGACGAAGTCCGGCGTCGCGCACCTCGTCGCACCCGACGAGCAGTCGTGCATCGACGACGCGCGCTACCTCCTCACGTTTCTGCCGCAGAACAACCTCGACACGGCTCCGTACGCCGCGCCTAACGATTCGGTCGACCGCGAGTCGCCGGACCTCGACGCGTTGATCCCCGACTCGCCGAACAAGCCGTACGACATCAAGCGCGTGATCGAGGCCGTCGTCGATGACGGAGACTTCCTCGAGCTCCAGCCGCAGTACGCGGAGAACATCGTCTGCGGCTTCGCGCGTCTCGGCGGCCACGCGATCGGTGTCGTCGGCAACCAGCCTTCCGCCCTCGCAGGCGTTCTCGACATCGACGCCTCGGTGAAGGCGGCACGGTTCGTGCGCACGTGCGACGCCTTCAACGTGCCGCTCGTCACCTTCGTCGACGTCCCCGGCTTCCTCCCGGGAACCGCGCAGGAGTGGGGCGGGATCATCCGGCACGGCGCGAAGCTCCTCTACGCGTACGCCGAGGCGACCGTGCCGAAGCTGACCGTGATCACGCGGAAGGCGTACGGCGGCGCGTACGACGTCATGAGCTCGAAGCACATCCGCGCCGATGTGAACGTCGCCTGGCCGACCGCGGAGGTCGCGGTGATGGGCCCGGACGGCGCCGTCAACATCGTCTTCCGGAAGGAGCTCGAGGGCTCCGCCGATCCCGACGCGCGGCGCGCCGAGCTGATCGCGGACTACAAGGAGCGTTTCGCGAACCCGTACTCTGCGGCCGAGCGAGGGTACGTCGACGACGTGATCGAGCCGCGACGCACTCGGCCGTACCTCGCACGCGCGCTCGAGGCGACGCTCTCCAAGCGCGAGCCCGGCCCCAAGCGGAAGCACGGGAACATCCCGCTGTAGCCCACATCGACGCGCTCGGGCGCGGCGATCTTCCGCTGTCGGACCTCAGTCCGACGCGCGCCGCAGCCACGGCGAGAAGGCGAGCTCGCGCGAGTCGCAGACCGGCTCGTAGCCGATCCGTGCGTAGATCGAGTTCGAGGTCGGGTTCGCGAGATCCGTGTAGAGGAAGCAGAACCGGTGCCCGCGTCCGAGGAGCAGTTGCGAGACGGCGGCGGTCACGGCGGTGGCGTACCCGCGGGTTCGGTGCTCGGGCGGCGTGTAGACCGGACCGATGCGGATGCCGTTCGGCGTCCGGCCGCTGAAGCCGGCCAGCGAGACGGCCAGGCCGCCCACCTCCCAGAGCGCGATCCCCGCGTCGGCTGCCTCCAGCCTGGCGTCGACGTTGCGCTCGACCCGCGAGCCGTCGGTGTCGTCCCCGCCGGCGAGCGCCTCGCGTGCAAACGCCCTGACCCACCCGATCACGAGCAGTCGGTCGGCGGGCGTGGCGAGGCGCATCGCGCCGGGAACGGGGTCGGGCGGCGAGACTCGCCTCAAGGCATAGATGCGCTGATCGAACACGGACGTGACGTCGAGGCGGTGCCGTTCCGCCCACGCGCTCGCGAAGGCGTCGACCTCCGGCACGCCTCCGACGACACCGGGTAGCTCTGCGTCGATGGCACGGGCGAGCGCGCCGATCGCTCGCTCGTCGGCGGGCTGGGCAAGCACGAGGTTGTGCGGCGGCGTCCGGATCGCCCCGCCGAGAACCCGCCCGGAGTCTGTGGCAACCCAGCCGTGGAGCTCGGGATACACGGTGGGATGCGTCCGAGCGGTGGAGAGGATCCCGAGGGCGAGGTTGTGCCGCGCTTCGTCCACGATCAGCAGATCCTCGATGCGCTCGGCGACCGCGACGGGGCCCGTCACCTGCTCGACCTCCATCGCCGGAGCGTAGAGACGTGCGACGGCGGATCGTACGCTGCCGACCGTGATGCCGTTCTCGGAGAGGGTGACCGCGCCCGAATGGCGTGCGGAGGCCGAGGCGTGGATCGGCGAGCGGCTCGGCGACCTCGGCCTGCACGTCACGGGCGAGATCGAGCAGCGGCGCGTGCGGCCGTGGTCGACGCAGCTCGTCCTCCCGACCGACGGCGGGACCATCTGGTTCAAGGCGAGCTGCGCGGCGCAGGCGTTCGAGCCGCGTCTCCAGGCGCTGCTCGCGCGGTTGGCCCCCGAGATGGTCGACGGGCCGTTCGCCGTGGACGGCGAGCGCGCGTGGATGCTGACGCGAGACCGCGGCGCAACGCTGGGCGAGAGCCATGCGCCGACGGTGGACGATTGGCGCCACGTCGTGAAGGCGTGGGCGACGTTGCAACGCAGCGTCGCTGGCGACGGTGGGGCGGTGATCGGCGCCGGTGTGCCCGACTGCTCGCCCGCGACGGTCCCCGAACGGCTCGATCGCATGATCGCCGCGCTGTCCGATCTGCCGGACGACCACCCCGCCCACCTGGCGGCGGATCTGGCCCGACGGCTGCACGAGGCGCGACCACGTGTGGTCGCTGCGGCGCGGACGCTCGTGGACTCGCCGCTCCCCGCCACGCTTCAGCACGGCGACCTGCACCTGTGGAACGTGTTCTCCGTCGACGACCAGTTGCGCTTCTTCGATTTCGGAGATGCGCAGTGGGCCGATCCGCTCGAGTCGCTGTGCATTCCCTGGGCCGTCGTTCGGCACGACGGGAGCGCGCCGTGGCCGGAGCTCCTCGCCGCGTATCACGAGCCCTGGGGCGACCTGCTCTCGCTCCACGACATGGCCGAGCTCATGACTGCGGCGGTGGTCACGCAACCGGTCAACCGATCGCTGACCTGGTGGGACTGCCTTGCGGAAGCGACGGAGGAGGAGTGGCTCGAGTGGGGGGAGGCGCCGACCCGGCACCTCGCCAACGTCCTCGAGTCCTGGCCTCTCTGACGCGGTTGCATCGCCCTTGCCTCGGTGACGTGCCGGGGTGGACACTCGCGAGGTGAGGGCAGCCGACGTCGACGCGCTGCGTGCGCTCCAGCTCGAGCGCCTCCGGGCGACCCTGCACCGCGTCTACGAGCGCGTCCCCCACTACCGACGAGCCTTCGACGAGGCCGGCGTCCGACCCGACGACCTCGAGACGCTCGGCGACCTGGTGCGATTCCCGTTCACGACGAAGGAAGACCTCCGCGCGAACTACCCGTTCGGGCTGTTCGCGGTGCCGCGCGAGGAGGTCGTTCGGATCCACGCGTCGTCGGGGACGACCGGCAAGCCGACGGTGGTCGGGTACACCCGGCGGGACGTCGACACGTGGGCCGAGCTCGTCGCGCGCTCGATCGAGGCAGCGGGCGGTCGGGCCGGCGACCTCGTCCACATCGTCTACGGCTACGGGCTCTTCACCGGCGGCCTCGGGATGCACTACGGCGCCGAGCGGCTCGGATGCACGGTCGTCCCGATGTCGGGCGGCATGACCGACCGCCAGGTGCGGCTGATCGAGGACTTCCGGCCCCGGATCGTCATGGTCACGCCGTCGTACTTCCTCGTGATCGTCGACGAGATGGAGCGCCTCGGGATCGACCCGGCGAGGACGTCGCTCGAGATCGGCATCTTCGGCGCGGAGCCGTGGACGAACGAGATGCGGCGCGAGATCGAGGAGCGCTGCGCGCTGGACGCAGTGGACGTCTACGGCCTTTCGGAGGTGCTCGGCCCGGGCGTCGCGGCGGAGTCGGTGGAGACGAAGGACGGCCTCCACGTGTGGGAGGACCACTTCTACCCGGAGGTCGTCGACCCGGGGACGCTGGAGCCGGTCGCCGACGGGGAGCAGGGCGAGCTCGTCTTCACGTCGCTGACGAGGGAGGCGATGCCCGTCGTCAGGTACCGCACACGAGACCTGACGCGTCTGCTCCCCGGAACCGCGCTCGCGCCGCACCGACGCATGGAGAAGGTCACCGGACGCAGCGACGACATGATGATCGTCCGCGGCGTGAACGTGTTCCCGAGCCAGATCGAGGAGCAGATCCTCCGCACGCCCGGACTGACCCCGCACTACCTCTGCGTCCTCGAGCGGCCGGGGCGGCTCGACACCTTGACCGTGCGCGTCGAGGCGGCGCCCGACACGTGGGCGGAGGGAGTGGAGGGCCGCGGAGTCGAGCTCGCGGAGCGGGTGAAGCATGCGGTCGGCGTCACGATCGAGGTCGACGTCGTCGCGCCCGGAGGCATCGAGCGCTCGCAGGGCAAGGCGAAGCGGATCGACGACCGGCGCTCGTAGCCGCCCGCGCTCACCACGGGAGTGTGACCGCGAGTGCCGCAGGGAGCGTCCCGCGACGCACGGTTACGGTTCGCGCGTGCGCGTCTCCGCCAAGGTCGACTATGCGCTGCGGGCGATGCTCGAGCTGGCCGCGGCCGACGGCGAGCTCGTGAAGAGCGAGCGGGTCGCGTCTGCGCAGGGCATCCCGCAGAAGTTCCTCGAGAACATCCTCCTCGATCTGCGTCATGCCGAGCTCGTGACGAGCCGGCGCGGGATCGAGGGGGGATACGCGCTCGGGCGACCCGCAGGCGAGATCAGTGTCGCGGACGTGATCCGGGCGGTCGAAGGGCCCATCGCGACCGTCCGCGGCGAGCGGCCGGATGCCGTCGAGTACACGGGACCGGCACGCGCGCTCGCCCCCGTGTGGCTCGACCTGCGGGCTGCGATGAGGGGCGTTCTCGAGGAGACGACGCTCGGCGACATCGTCGCCCGGAGCACTTCCGGGTGAGGCTCCCGACCGCTACGCAAATGTCGTGTGGCGCGCGGCCCTGACGTAGACGATCTGGCCTGCCTCGAGCTCGAGCAGCTCGGCGTGGTCACGAGTCGTCTGCAGGGAGAGCCGCTGGCCGTCTGCATCGACGAGGTCGAGTCGGACAGCGAAGCCGAAGTGGACGATGCGGTCGATCATCACCTCTCGCGTCGCGCCGTTCGGCTCGAGCGCCACCTCGAGGTCGTGCGGTCGAACGAACACGTCGCCGATCCGGTGAGCCTGACCGACGAACGTCATCACGAACTCGTTTCCGGGGTGCTCGTAGACCTCTCGCGGCGCGCCGACCTGCTCGATCCGCCCGTGGCTCATCACCGCCACCTCGTCGGCGACCTCCATCGCCTCCTCCTGGTCGTGCGTGACGATCACCGTCGTCGTGTGCGTCTCGTCGTGGAGCCGCCGCAGCCACTCCCGTAGCTCCGCGCGCACGCGTGCGTCCAGCGCGCCGAACGGCTCGTCGAGGAGGAGGACGGACGGGTCGATCGCGAGCGCTCGCGCAAGCCCCATTCGCTGACGCTGCCCGCCCGAGAGCTGCGCCGGATACCGCCTGGCGAGACCCTCGAGCTGGACGAGCTTCAGGAGCTGGCCGACGCGCTCCGCGATCTCCGCCTTCGGGCGCTTGCGGATCTGGAGCCCGAACGCGACGTTGTCGTACACGGTCATGTGCTTGAAGGCGGCGTAGTGCTGGAACACGAACCCGACTCCGCGCTTCTGCGGCGGGCGGCCGGTCACGTCCGCGCCGTCGATCGAGACGCTCCCGGCGTCCGCCGTCTCGAGCCCGGCGATGATCCGCAACAGCGTGGACTTCCCGCTGCCGCTCGGGCCGAGAAGCGCCGTCAAGGAGCCCGGCGCGACCTCGACCGAGACGTGGTCGAGCGCGAGGAAGTCGTCGAACCGCTTCGTGACGTGACGGACGGAGATCGACATCAGCGCCTCGCTCCCTTCGGCTGGAGGACGATCATCGTGACGAGGATCAGGATCGCCATCGCGGCGAGCACGAACGAGATGCCGTATGCCGGCGCGTAGTTCCCGTAGGAGAACTGGTACGCGTCCTCGACGCGGAGAGTCGCCGTCTGCGTCTTGCCGACGATGTTGCCGGAGACGATCGCCACCGCCCCGAACTCGCCGATCGCCCGTGCGGCGGTGAGGACGACGCCGTAGACGACGGCCCAGCGGATCGACGGGAGCGTGATCCGCCAGAACGTCTGCCAGCCCGATGCTCCGAGTGTCTGGGCAGCCTGCTCCTGCTCGGTGCCGATCTCCCGGAGCGTCGGCACGACCTCTCGGGCCACGAAGGGAAGCGTCACGAAGATCGTGGCGAGCACGATCGAGGGGGTCGCGTAGACGATCTCGTAACCGTGGCCCTGGAACCACGAGAGCCAGCCGTTGGCACCGTAGAGGACGACGAGCGAGAAGCCCACGATGACCGGCGACAGCGCCAGCGGGAGATCGATGAAGGCGTTGAGGAACCCGCGGCCGGGGATGTCGCCCCGCACGATCACCAGCGCGCAGACGATCCCGAACACCGTGTTCACGGCGACCGCGATGACCGTGACGAGCAGGGTGAGCTTGAAGGCGGAGATCGTGTCAGGGGCGGTGATCGCCGCCCAGGCACCGTCGAGATCCTCCGCGGTGCGCCACACCATCATGAACAGCGGGCCCACGAGGATCACGACGAGGTAGCCGAGGGCGGCGAAGCGGAGCCCGAGCCTACCCACGGTCGTGCCTCGTGACGTACCAGCGGAGCGCGCCGATGCCCATCAGCGCGGTGAACGAGACGAGGAGCAGCACGACGGCGATCGCCGCCGAGCCGGCCGGGTCCTGGTCGATCCGGTAGAAGAGGTGGATCGAGGCGACCTCGGTCTTGAACGGGAGGTTGCCGGCGATCAGGACGATCGCCCCGATCTCGCCGACGGCGCGGGCAAACGCCATGGCGACCCCCGACAGGATCCCGGGGAGGATCACCGGCAGCACCACGCGCCGGAAGGTCGTGAACGGGCCCGCCCCGAGCGACTTCGCCGCCTCCTCGAGCTCGCTGTCGAACTCGATCAGCACGGGCTGCACGGCGCGGACGACGAACGGGAGCGTCACGAACAGGAGGGCGATGTAGATCGCGCCCCGCGTGAACGTCACGTTGGCGTCGAAGTGGAACGAGCCGATGGTGAAGTCGAGCGGCGTCCGGGGGCCGTAGAGCGCCATGATCACGAGGCCGGCGACGATGGTCGGCAGAGCGAACGGCAGGTCGATGATCGCGTTGACGACGGACTTCCCGGCGAAGGAGTCGCGGACGAGAACCCACGCGATGATCGTCCCGAACACCGCCGTCGTGAGGACCGCCGACGTCGAGGTGATCAGCGTCAGCTCGAACGCCGCGACGGCCTGCGGGGACGAGACCACCTCCCAGAATCCGGCCCAGCCCTCGCCCGTCGACTTCCAGACGACGGCCGCGATCGGCAGCACGACGATCACGAGAAGGAACGTCGTCACGAAGCCGACCTGGAGGGAGAGAGCCGTCGTCGCGGCTCTCTCCCCACGGTGCGCGGACGGCGCCGGGAGGCGCGGCGTCTCGGTGACGGCGCTACTCAGTTGGGACCCCGAGCGACTGCTCGATCTGCTGCATGATGCTCTTCCGCGGGTCGAACCACTTCTTGTCGACCGCACGCCAGCCGCCGAGCAGCTTGTTCGTGATCGCCGTCTCGCCCGGCCGGGTCGGGAATCTGCTCTTGGACTCCGAGAGCGCCTGCTTGTCGACCGGCCGGTACCCGTTCTGGGCAAGGATCTTCTGCGCCGGATAGGTCTTGAGGAACCGCGAGAAGGCGGTCCACTCGGCCTTGTGCCGGCTCGACTTGATCGCCGCGATGTAGACGTCGATCAGCATCGTCTGACGCGGGATCACGTACGGCAGCTTCCCGTTGATCGCCTCGCTCTCGAACGTGAGCAGGACGTCGCCCTTGCCGGACAGGAACGTGTTCGTCGCGTTCGACCCGGACGAGTCCTGTGAGACGACGTTGTTCTTGTAGAACCTGCGGAGCCAGTCGAGCGCCTGCGCGTCGGTCTTCCCGAGTCGACGCTGCGCGACGTACGACGCGAGGATGTTCCATTTCGCGATCCCGCCGGTGAACGGGTTCACGGTCACGACCTGTACCCCCGGCTTCACCAGGTCGTTCCACCCCTTGATCTTCTTCGGATTGCCGTCCCGTAGCCCGAAGACGACAACCGAGTTCCAGACGACGCCCTTGTAGCTCTGCCTGTCCCAGTTCCTGTCGATCAGGCCCTTGTCGACGAGATCGTTGATGTCGTTGCCCGTGTTCAGGATCACGCCGTCCGCGGGAAGTCCGTTGGCGACCGCCTGACCCTGGGCGGACGACGGTCCGTAGGACGCCCGGATCGTGATGTCCGCGCCCTGAGGCGTCTTCCGGAACTCGTCGATCAGCTTCGTGAGCACCGGCCGCGGAGTGGAGTACGCGACGAGGTTCAGCGTCACGTCCTGCGAGCTCTTTGCCGCCGACGTGGCCGCGCCCGCGACCGCCGCCGCCAGGAGAGCGGTGAGGAGTGCCGTCAGCCAGACGATCCCCTTTCGCTGCATGCCTCTCCTTCCGTGGGTTCGGATGCCGGCCGCAAGCTGCGTCTCGCCCGTCGCGGCCCCCTTTGTCCATCGGAAAGGTACATAAGGAGGAGATATGCGTCAAATAAGAAACCGCAATGACTGCGGAGCTCGTGTAGCGTCGTCGCGTGGGTCTGCGGCTCAACCCCGACCCGGGCCCGTCGCTCACACAGGCGGTCGCGTCACTCCTCGACCGCGAGGCGCTGCTCGGAGCGACACCGCCCGACCTCGGCGGTGCGTGGCGACGAGCCGCGCTTCGCGAGGGAGTCGCGCGGGAGCCGCACCGGTCACGCGGCGTTCCCGCGGACCGGAGTTCCTACGTCGCGGCGCCTTCGCCGCGCAGGAGGCGCGGCGCGACGCGCGCGTAGTCGAGCCCCGAGACCCACGTCAACAGCGTCGCGAGGAGGAGCACCCACCACGCCACGTCCGTGTCCCAGGCGCCCGCCGCCTGCAGACCGGCGATCACGGCGGCGAGCGACTGGACCCACGTCTTCAGCTTCCCGAGGTCGCGCGCGCCCATCACGACGCCACGCTCGAGCGCGGCGAGTCGCAGCCCGGAGACCGCTATTTCGCGGGCGACGATCGCCGCGACCATCCACGCGGGCGCGACGCCCTCGGCAATCAGCATCACGAGCGCGGCGAGGACGAGGACCTTGTCCGCAATCGGGTCGAGGAGCGAGCCGAACGCGGACGTCTGGTTTCGCCGGCGCGCGAGCCACCCGTCGACCTGGTCGGTCGCCATCGCCACGGCGAAGACCCCAGTCGCCCAGTAGAGGTGCCCCGAGAAGTCCCAGGCGAACAGCACGACCACGATCGGAACGGCAAGCGCCCGCGCGAGGGTCAGCTGGTCGGGCAGCGTCACGGTTCGGGGAGAATACGCCGCGCATGGCTGCCTTCTCGAAGGTGCTCGTCGCCAATCGCGGGGAGATCGCGATCCGCGTGTTCCGTACGCTCCGCGAGCTCGGGATCGGGTGCGTGGGCATCTACTCGGACCCCGACCGGAGGGCCGCGCACGTGCGCGCCGCCGACGAGGCGTACCGGGTCGGCCCGGGGCCGGCGGCCGAGAGCTATCTGCGCGCGGAGGTCGTCGTCGACGTCGCCCTGCGTTCGGGAGCGGAGGCGGTCCATCCGGGCTACGGGTTTCTCGCGGAGAACGCCGCGTTCGCCCGCCTCGTCGAGGAGGCGGGCCTCGTCTGGATCGGCCCGCCGCCGGCTGCGATCGAGCTGATGGGCTCGAAGCCCGCGGCCCGGACCGCGATGCGGGCCGCGGGTGTCCCGATCGTCCCGGGCGCGGTCGACCCTGTCGGATCCCCGGACGAGATCGCCGCGTTGGGAGAAGAGCTCGGGTACCCGCTGATCGTCAAGGCGGCCGCGGGCGGCGGCGGCAAGGGAATGGAGATCGTGCGGAGCGCCGAGGACGCGGAGCGCGCCTTCGAGGCCGCGACACGCCAGGGTGAGCGGTACTTCGCGGACGCGACCGTGTACGTGGAGCGGTACCTCGAGGACCCGCGGCACGTCGAGGTCCAGGTGCTGGCCGACGCGCACGGGAACGTCGTCCACCTGGGCGAGCGTGACTGCACGATCCAGCGGCGCCATCAGAAGCTCGTCGAGGAGACGCCGTCGCCCGCCGTGGACGACGAGCTTCGCGCACGAATCGGGGCGATCGCGGTCGAGGCCGCCCGGGCGGCCGGATACCGCTCGGCGGGGACGATCGAAGGCCTCCTGACGGCCGAGGGCGACTACTTCTTCATGGAGATGAACACCAGGATCCAGGTCGAGCACACGGTCACCGAGGCGGTCACGGGCATCGATCTCGTCCGGGAGCAGGTGCTGGTCGCCGCCGGCGAGCCGCTGTCCGTGACGCAGGCCGACGTCGTGCTCCGTGGACACGCGATCGAATGCCGCATCAATGCCGAAGACGTGGCGGCCGGGTTCCTGCCGGCGCCGGGGCTGGTCACCGAGTACTCCGAGCCGGCCGGACCGGGGGTCCGCGTCGATTCGGGCGTCGAGGCCGGCGACGAGGTGAGCGGACTCTACGACCCGATGATCGCGAAGCTGATCGTCCACGACGTCGATCGTGAGCGGGCGACGGCCCGCATGCTCCGCGCGCTCTCCGAGTTCAGGATCGGCGGCCCCGCGACGCTGCTCGGCTTCCATCGCGCCCTGCTCGAGCATCCGTGCTTCGTCGCCGCGACGACGTGCGCAGGGGTCGTCGAGTCGGAGGACCTGGCGCGCCGTGCGCAAGAGCTCGAACAGGAGTTTTCTCATCTGACAACAAGCGTGCCACGCGCGTCGGACGGAGCGCTCCCGACGATCGCCCGCGTGGAGGGCGTCGAGGTCGACGGCCGGTCGTACGAGGTGCGGCTCGAGGTGACGGAGCCCCCGTGGGCCGCGCTCGCGCGCAGGAGGCGCGAGCGCGGCGGGGCCGGGGGCGGCGGAGCCGCGGACGGCGCAGTGACGAGCCCGATGCAGGGGACGGTGCTCAAGGTCGAGGTCGCCGAGGGCGACGCGGTGACCGCCGGGCAGCTCCTCTGCGTCGTCGAGGCGATGAAGATGGAGAACGAGATCGTCGCCCCGCGCGTCGGGATCGTCAGGGACCTTTCCGTCAGGCCCGGGGCGGCGATCGCGAGCGGTCAGCTCCTCTGCCGCGTGGTCTCCGAGGCATGAGGCGCCGCGACACCGTTGCCCGTTGCGAGCCGGGACGCACCGCCTCAGCGCGGGATGTAGCCATACGAGGCGGAGGACGGCGGGCCGGCGTGGACCGGGCCGTAGAGCACCCCGAACGGCGAGTCGACCAGCCGGGCGTTCGCATACGGGTTGTCGGCGCCCTGCCCGGTGCCGGCGTCCGCCGCGAGGACGGCCGGCGCTGCGGCGATGCCGGTGACGATCGCCGCGAGTATCACCATGCGCTTCATGTCGATCTCCCTCCTGGTCGCGGTTCTGGGACGAGGCTAGGAGGGCCCGGCGGCGCCGTCGTCGACGCCCGTGACGCAGCGGACGTCACGGGCGTCACATTCCGCGCGGGGGTCCCGCGGTGAGCTGCTCGGAGCTCTCACGCGCGGCCGGGCTGGCGCTCGCCGGGACGGCCGGGCGTGCCGACCGGTGGCTCCTGCTCGAGCATCGACCGCCGTGGGGGCCGGACGGGACGGACGACTCCGGGCTTCCGGAGGCGCTCGTCGAGTGGTTTCGCGAGATCGACGACCGCGTCCACCTGATCCGGCGCCCGGGTCGCCCTCAGGGTCCGCCACTCGCCTTCGCGGCACGGACGACCGAGTCCGGCGGCTCGCTCGTCCAGCTACCCGTCGAGCGGCTCGAGGACGTCCTGGAGATCGATGTCCTCCGCGACGGGATGCCCGTCGAGGGACCGCTCGTCCTCGTGTGCACGCACGCGCGACGCGACGTCTGCTGCGGCACGCTCGGGGCGCCGGTGTACAACGCGCTCCGCCGGCACGTGCCGAACGAGCGGCTGTGGCGCTCGTCGCACCAGGGCGGCCATCGGTTCGCCGCCAACGTCCTGGCTCTGCCGGAGGCGGTCCAGCTGGGGCGCGTCATGCCCGACGCGGCGGAGGAGGTCGCACACGCGCTCGGCGAACGTCGGATCCCGCTTCGGTTCTACCGCGGCCGCACGCTCCACGCGCCCGAGGTGCAGGCCGCGGACGCGGCGGTGCGGGTCGCGCTCGGCCTCGACCGCCTGGAGGACGTACGCCTTCTCACGCAGGACGGGCCGCGCGTCGTCCTCTCCACGCCTCGGGGGCCGGTTGACGTGACCGTCGAGGAGCGCGAAGGGCCACATCTTCCGGCCGGCTGCGGCAAGGAGGCCGAGCCGATGCACGTGCTCGAGGCGACCGTGCACGGCCTCGAGCCCGTTGCGCCGTGATCAGCCCCGCTTCTCGTCCTGCAGCTTGTAGGCGTGGTCTGTGATCCAGGAGAACTCTGCGGGCATTCCCTCGGGTGTGTCCCCGACCGCGGCGAGCAGCCCGAACACGATGCGTGCGTAGAGACCGGCGGCGAGCGGGCCGGGGGCGACGATCGTCCCGTGCCAGCTCTCGCCCGGGCCGAGGCTCGGCGGGAGGGGCGGATCGAACGTCTGCGCCTCGCGCAGGCCGGGGAGGTCGCCGCCGCTGCTCCGGCTCTCGACCTCCGAGACGTCGTCGGTCGGGAACAACATCACCCCGAAGCCCGTCGTCGGCGTCTCGACGAGGCGCCACGACGTCGAGGTCCCGTTCTCGAGGCCGATCTCCGCACGCCAGCCGGACTTCGTGACCTCGAACCGCGCGGCGGTGAAGACGACAGCCGCGCCCTGGGCCGGGTACCGCTCGACCCAGTGGAGCTCGGACACCTGCGGCGGGGCGGGACCGGGCGGGAGGGGCGGCGTCTCGCTCGAGCTGCAGCCGGTCAGGAGCGCGCAGGCCGTGAGGACGAGCGCCAGGCGGCGGGCCTGCGGCATCCGGGCATGCTCGCACACGCCCGCTCAGGTGGCTTGCGCGCAGCGGACTGCGTGCACCATGAGCTCGACGGCCTCGTCCCGCGCGAGCCCGCGGCGGCGGACGAGGACCTCCCACGTCCCGAGGTCGAGGCTGAGCGCGAGCGCCGCGGCGAGTGCTCGTCGACGGCGGCCCCTGGCGCGCCATCCGTGCTCGAGCACCTCCCGCATGCGCTCCCAGCGCGCGAGGTGCGGAGCGTTCAGGGCGGCGAGCTCCGGGACGCGGGGGAGGTCGCGCAGGATGACGCCGAGGGCGTCGCCGACGGCGTCGTAGTAGGCGTAGAGCTCGTCGAGGGCGATCCGCAGACGCCGCTCCGGATCGGGCTCTCTCGACCAGGCACGATGGTCGGGCGGCGGGTGACTCGACCACCCGTGCGCAACGCACGCGCGCAAAAGGGCAGCTTGCTCCGGGAAGTGCCGGTAGACGGTGAGCCGCGGGACGCCCGCCCGATCCGCGATCGCCCGGACCGTCGTCCTCTCGGGGCCGATCGTCATGTGGAGCTCGACGGCCGCGTCGACGATTCGCTGCCTTGTCTCGGCGGTCGTCGCTGCCCGCCTCGTCTGCCGGTATTGGCGTGCCATGTGACGTGTGTGTTACACGAAAACTTGTCAACCCCTCCCGTATGTGTTAATGAAACATCGTCGTTATCCGAAATTCCGGGACGGACCCGATGCCCCGAAGCCCGTACGTCCTCGTCCACCCAGCCTGGTTCGGCGGCTGGTGCTGGCACAAAGTCGCAAGCGCGCTCCGCACCGCGGGGCGGAGCGTCCACACGCCGACGCTGACGGGACTCGGCGAGCGAGCGCACCTCGCCTCGCCCGTCGCGGGTCTCGCCACACACGTCGAGGACGTGATCGGCGCCCTCGTGTTCGAAGACCTCTCCGACGTCGTGCTCGTCGGCAGCAGCTCCTCGGGGGCGGTGATCACAGGCGTGGCCGGCCGTGTCCCGGAGCGCATCCGCCGCGTGGTGTACCTCGACGCGTTCGTCCCCTCGGACGGCGAGAGCGTCCTCGACCTGATCGCGGAGGAGCGACGCGCCGCGATGGAGGAGCTGGTCGAGTCCGAAGGCGACGGCTGGCTCCTGCCGCGCTTTGCGGCGGCCCCGTGGGATCGCTTCGTCCCGGACGCCTGGCACGTGACCGACGACGCGGACCTGCGTTGGATCCTTCCTCGGCTGCGGCCCACGCCCTTCGGGCACTTCACGGAGCCTCTCCGACTCGGGCGCGCGTCCGCCGACGGGCCGCGTAGGGTCTACGTCCGCTGTCGCGGCTGGGCGCACCCGGGCTTCGATCGGCACGCCGCGCACGCGGCCGAAAGCGCCGAGTGGGACGCATACGAGCTCGAGGCGTCCCACCTTCCCTACGTCACAGCGCCGGCGGAGACGACGGCTCTGCTCGTCGAGCTGGCGCGCTGACGACTCGCGCGGCTCACAGCACGGCCGCCGAAGCGTCTTCGGTAGCGTGCGGCGCCGGGTGGACCTCTACGAGCACCAGGGCAAGGAGCTCTTCCGCGAGGCCGGGATACCGGTCTCCGACGGGCGTCTCGCGACCACCCCGGCCGAGGCGCGCGCGGCGGCCGAGGCCCTCGGCGGCGAGGTGGTCGTCAAGGCGCAGGTGCTGACAGGCGGGCGCGGCAAGGCAGGGGGGATCAAGCTCGCGGCGACCCCCGACGATGCGGAGGCGAGGGCAGGGGAGATCCTCGGGCTCGACATCCGAGGGCACGTCGTGCGGAAGCTCTGGATCGAGAGGGCCTCCGACATCGCGAAGGAGTACTACCTCTCGCTGACGTTCGACCGGGGGGCGAAGCGCGCGCTCTACATGTTCACGACGCGAGGCGGCGTCGACATCGAGGAGGTCGCCGCCGAGAGCCCCGAGGCGCTCGTCCGGCTCCACGTCGACCCGCTCGAGGGCTTTCGCCCGTGGCAGGCAAGGCGGCTGATCTACGGCGGCGGCGTCACCGATCCATCCGAGCAGAAGCAGGTCGCCGCGATCGTCGAGCGCCTCTACGACGCCTTCGTGCGGTTCGACGCGCTCCTGTGCGAGATCAACCCCCTGATCGTGACGCCCGATGGCGAGGTCAAGGCGCTCGACTCGAAGTTCACGGTCGACGACAACGCGCTCTACCGCCATCCGCAGATCGGCGAGATGCGCGACGTCGCCGCGGACGACCCGCTCGAGTCGCTCGCGCGCGAGAAGCACGTCACGTACGTGAAGCTCGACGGCGAGGTGGGCGTCCTCGGCAACGGGGCGGGCCTGACGATGTCGACGGTCGACGTCGTCACGTTCGCCGGCGGCCGCCCGGCGAACTTCTGCGACCTCGGCGGTGGCGGTGACGCGCAGGGCGTCGTCGACGCGCTGTCCGTCATCACCCGCGACCCGCAGGTGAAGGCGATCTTCTTCAACATCTTCGGCGGGATCACGCGCTGCGACGAGGTCGCGCGCGGGATCCTCCAGGCGCTCTCCGAGATGTCGCCCGAGCTGCCGATCGTCGTCCGCCTCGACGGGACGAACGCCGAGGAGGGCCGGCGCCTTCTCGCGGAGGCCGCGCCCTCGAACCTCCGCGTCGCGCCGACGATGCTCGAGGCCGCCAAGCTCGCCGTGGAGCTTGCCGCATGACGGGCGAGCCGTGGAGCGGCCGTGCGCAGGCCTATGTCGAATCGGACGCGCACCGCGAGGGAGCCGATCTCGACCTCCTCGTGGGATGGGCGGCAGGCGCCGCGACCGCGCTCGACGTCGCCACGGGTGGGGGGCATGTCGCGCGGCGGCTGCGCGAGGCGGGCGTCGAGGTCGTGACCTGCGATCCCGCGCCCGGGATGCGGGCCGACGTGACGTGCCGCGCCGAGTCCCTGCCGTTCAAGGACGACGCGTTCGACGTCGTCGCGTGCCGCACGGCGGCGCATCACTTCACCGACGTCCGCGCGGCGGTCGCGGAGATGGCGCGCGTGTCGACCGACCGTGTCCTCGTCGTCGACACCATCCACATGGGCGACGACGTCGAGGAGGCCGAGTCGCTGCGCGACCCGTCCCACGTGCGCAACTACACGGAGGCCGAGTGGCGCGGCTTCGTCGACGAGTCGGGTTTGCGGCTCGAGGAGCTCCGTGTGCTCCGGCACACGTTCGACTTCGCCGCCTGGCTCGAGCGCACCGGCTGCACGGGCGAGGCGGCGGCGCAGGTCCAGGTGCTCCTCGGCGATCGCGTCTCCGACGGCCGGCTGACCCTCGACAAGCTCGCGATCCGCGCGGTGAAGGGCCTCTAGTGGCGATCCTCGTCGACAAGGAGACGCGGCTCGTCGTCCAGGGCCTGACGGGCTCGGAGGGTCGCTTCCACGGGCTCCGGAACCGGGAGTACGGGACGAACGTCGTTGCCGGTGTCACGCCCGGGAAGGGTGGCCAGGACGTCGAGGGCGTGCCAGTCTTCGACACGGTCTCGGACGCGGTCGCCGAGCACGGCGCCAACACGGCGATGGTGTTCGTGCCCGCGCCGTTCGCCGCCGACGCGATCTACGAGGCGATCGACGCAGGGGTGCACACGGTGATCACGATCACGGAAGGCGTCCCGGCGCACGAGATGCTCCGCATCCACGGCTACGCGCGCGCCCGCGGGGTGCGGGCGCTCGGCCCCAACTGCCCGGGGGCGCTCTCGCCCGACAAGGCGAACGTCGGGATCATCCCTGCCGAGATCTTCCGGCCGGGCTCGATCGGCCTCGTCTCGCGCTCGGGCACGCTCACGTACCAGATCGGGCACGAGCTGACGCAGATGGGCCTCGGGAACTCGACCATCGTCGGCATCGGCGGCGATCCCGTCGTCGGCTCCTCGTTCCTCGACGTGCTGCGCCTCTTCCAGGACGATCCCGAGACCGAGTACGTCGTGATGGTCGGGGAGATCGGCGGCGACGAGGAGGAGAAGGCCGCGGCGTTCATCGAGTCGGAGATGACGAAGCCGGTCGTCGCGTACATCGCGGGCTTCACCGCGCCCCCGGGCAAGACGATGGGGCACGCGGGCGCGATCATCTCGGGCTCGTCGGGGACGGCGGAGGCGAAGAAGGAGGCCCTCGAGGCCAAGGGCATCAGGGTCGGCACGACGCCGACCGAGACCGCGGAGCTCGCGGCAGAGCTCGCCCGCTGACCGTCGGTGGGCTCCGTCCCGGGCGGAAAGCTCCCGCACCCGACGACCGGCGCGGAGTTCGCCAGCCCCGTGCCGCCCGGCACCGGATGGCCGGGCGACCCTGCCGACGCGGGGACGCCGGTGGCGCACGACGCACGGGAAACGGCTTCCCTCGCCGAGGCCGCGAGCCTCGAGAGTCTCTCGGCACGGTCTTCCGTCTGCCGCGCGTGTCCTCGGCTCGTCGCGTGGCGCGAGGAGGTCGCGGTCGAGAAGCGGCGGGCGTTCGCCGGAGAGCCGTATTGGGGCCGCCCCGTGCCGGGCTTCGGCGACCCTCGACCGCGCGTGCTCGTCGTCGGCCTCGCGCCGGCTGCGCACGGCGGGAACCGCACGGGGCGCGTCTTCACCGGCGACCGGAGCGGGGACTGGCTCTTCGGCGCCCTCCACCGCGCGGGGCTCGCGTCCCAGCCGACTGCCGCCGACGCCGCCGACGGGCTACGGCTCGGCGGAGTGCGCGTGGTCGCGCCCGTCCGCTGCGCCCCGCCGGCGAATCGCCCGGCGACGGCCGAGCGGGACGCCTGCGGCCACTGGTTCGTCCGCGAGGTCGCCCTGGTGCTGCCGTCGGTCCGCGCGATCGTCGCCCTCGGGTCCTTCGCGTGGGCGGCCGCCCTCGGTGCGCTGTCGCGCTGCGGTGTGGCCGTTCCGCGCCCCCGCCCGCGGTTCGCCCACGCCGCCGAGCTCCGCCTGGGCGGGGCAAACGGCCTCCTCGTGCTGGGCTGCTACCACCCGAGCCAGCAGAACACGTTCACCGGCCGGCTCACGGAGGCGATGCTGGACGACGTCTTCGCGCGTGCGATCTCGGCCGGCGCCTAGTCAGGCGATCGACCAGCGCCCGCTGAAGTCGAGCTGCGCGTCGGTCGGCGCGCCGAGCTCGATGCCGAGGGTCGCGAGCTTCGTGCGTGCGATCTCCGCGTCGAGCTCCTCCGGGAACGCGTGGAGCCCGGGCTCGAGGCCCCCACCGGCGAGCAGGTGCGCCGCCAACGCCTGCACGGAGAAGGAGAGGTCCATGATCTCCACCGGGTGCCCGTCGCCACCCGCGACGTTCGTCTGCCGTCCCTCGGCGAGCACGTAGGCGCGCCGGCCGTCTCCGAGCTCGTGCTCCGTGACGCCCGGTCGCACCTCCTCGCCGGGACCGAGCCCGTCGATGGCGATCTCCCGCTCGTGGTGCCCGCCGTTCGCGAGCAGGACGCCGTCCTTGAGCAGCGTCAGGGCGTCGCGCGGCACGGCGTCGACCGCGCCGGTCGCGGTGATCAGGACGTCGGCATCCGGAAGGGCGTGCTCGAGGCGCGCGACGCGATGGCCGTCCATGTGCGCCTCGAGCGCCGCGACCGGGTCGACCTCGACGACGGTCACGCGTCCGCCTTCTCCGGCCGCGTACCGCGCGAGGCCCTTGCCGACCCAGCCGTAGCCGACGATGCAGAACTCGCGCCCGGCGAACGTCAGGTTCGTGAGCCGGTCGATCGCCGCGAGCGTCGACTGGCCGGTGCCGTAGCGGTTGTCGAAGAGGTGCTTGCACCGCGCGTCGTTGGCGGCGATCGCCGGGAACGCCAGCCGGCCGGCCGCCTCCATCGCGCGAAGGCGCGCCACGCCGGTCGTCGTCTCCTCGGTGACGCCCTGCAGCCCCGCCGCGAGCTCGGCGCGATGCTCGACGATCCGCGCGGTCAGCTCGCATCCGTCGTCGACGACGATCTCCGGCGCCGTGTCCGCGACCGCGAGCAGGTCGGCGTCGAACTCCTCGCGCGATGCGCCGTGGCGCGCGTGCACCTCGAGCCCACGGGCGACGAGCGCTGCGCAGATCGCATCCTGGGTCGAGCCCGGGTTCGACCCCGAGACGACGACCTCCGCTCCCGCCTCGGCGAGGAGCAGCGCGAGGTAGGCCGTCTTCGCCTCGAGGTGGACGACCACCGCGACGCGCCGCCCGTCGAGGGCGCCGTCCGCGAGGCGCTCGCGCGCGAGCCGGTTCAGCACCGGCGAATGACGCTCCACCCAGCGGATCCGTTGCTCGCCGACCGGCGCCAGCGACGGGTCGGCGATGCGGGAGCGGGACGCGGGGCTCATGACGCTCGGCGTGTCGCGGCTCAGATCTTGCGACGCGGGCGCACCGGTCCCCACTTCGAGCCGCGGCGTCGCGACGAGTAGACGAGCTTCGGCGCGGCGCTCTTCATGCCGGTCTCCGCGAACGTCTCGTGCTGGCCGTTGAGGCGCGCCACGCGGCTCATGTCGGCCTGCTGCTCGGGGAGGACGAACGTCACGCCCGTCCCAGACCGGCCCGCGCGCCCCGTCCTGCCGACCCGGTGCGTGTACGACTTCCCGTCCTCGGGTGGGTCGAAGTTGATCACGTGCGTGACGTTCTCGAGGTCGAGCCCGCGCGCGGCGACGTCCGTCGCGATGAGCGTCGTGACCTTGCCGCTCTCGAAGCGCTCGAGGGCGCGCTGCCGCTGGCCCTGGTTGAGGTCGCCGTGCATCGCGACGGCCTTGACGCCGCGCTGCTCGAGTCGCCGAGCGAGACGGTCGGCACCGCGCTTCGTACGCACGAAGACGAGCGCGAGGCCGCGCTCGGAGGCGAGCAGCTCGACGAGCGTGTCGATCTTCCCGTCCTGCGTCACCGGGACGAACCGGTGGTCGATCTCGCCAGGTGCGTGCTCGCTCGGAAGCTCGGCCTCGATCCGCGCGGGCGACTGCGTGTACGCGCGCGCGAGCTCGCCGACCTCGCCGTCGAGCGTCGCCGAGAAGAACATCGTCTGGCGCTCGCGCGGCAGCCGCTTCACGATGCGGTCGACCTGGGGCTTGAAGCCCATGTCGAGCATCCGGTCGGCCTCGTCGAGCACGAGGATCTCGACCGCGTCGAGCGTGATCGCGCGGCGGTCGAGCAGGTCCTGCAGGCGACCGGGCGTGGCGACGACGACGTGTGCTTCGCGCGCAGCGTTGGCCTGCGGGCGGATCGAGACGCCGCCGTAGACGGCCGCGACCTTCATGCCGCGCACCCGCGCCAGCGCGTCGATCTCCTCCGTCACCTGGAGCGCGAGCTCCCGGGTGGGGACGAGCACGAGCGCCGCAGGTCGCGCATCGTCGAACGGCACCCGTTCGACGAGGGGCAGCGCGAAGGCGATCGTCTTGCCCGACCCGGTCGGCGACTTCGCGAGCAGGTCGGTGCCGGCGAGCGCGGGCGGGATCGCGCGCGTCTGGATCTGGAAGGGGGTGGTGATGCCTCGCTCGGCAAGCGCGGCGGTGAGCTCCGCGCTCACTCCGAGCGCGGCGAACGTCTCCTGTGACATGCGACTCCTGTGATTTGGTGGAACTGGCTCGAGACCTACGACACTCGAGCCCACGAGGAGTCGAACGAAGCGGATCTCACGGGCCGACCGGCGGCCGACCGTGCCCGTAAAGGTAGCAACCGACCCGGCGGACGCCGTCTGTAGGCTCGCCTCATGGCTCCGATCTCATTCGCCCGCGGCGCTCCGTCGCCCGAGTGCCTCGACCCCGAGCTGCTCGCGAGCTGCGCTTCGGCGGCGCTCGAGCGGGACGGCCCGACGATCCTCTCGTACGGTCCCGGCGGGGGGTACGGCCCGCTCCGCGAGGTGCTCGCCGAACGGCACGGCGTCGACCCCGCGCGCGTCTTCGCGACCGCAGGCGGGCTCCAGGGCTTCGTCCTCTACTCGACGGTGCAGCTGCTCCGCCGGCCCGGGCGGGTCCTCGTCGAGGCCCCGACGTACGACCGGCCGCTCAAGCTCCTGCGCTGGCAAGGCGTGAACGTCGTCGGGATCCCGATGGACGACGAGGGGCTCGACCCCGACGCGCTCGAGGCCGAGCTCGCGCGCGGCGGCGACGTGTCGTTCCTCTACACGATCCCGACCTTCCAGAACCCCAGCGGACGCACCCTCGGCGAGGAGCGCCGCCGGCGGATCGTCGAGCTCAGCGCGCAGTACGACCTGCACGTGCTCGAGGACGACCCGTACGGCCTCGTCCGCTACACGGGCGACCCGATCCCGTCGCTCCACTCGCTCGAGGGCGGGGAGCGGGTGACGTTCACGTCGTCCTTCTCGAAGACCGTCGCGCCCGGGCTGCGCGTCGGGTGGTTCGTCGTGCCGGAGGCGATGCGCGGCGACTACGACGACCGCGCGGTCTCGACGTACATCTCGCCGCCGACGCTCCCGCAGGCCGTCGTCCACGAGCTGTTCGCGCGCAGCTCGTTCGAGCCGAACCTCGACCGCATCCGCGGGATCCTGCGGTCGCATCGCGACGCGATGCTTTCGTCGCTCGAATCCGAGCTCGAGGGCCGCGTGACGTGGAGCCGGCCGGACGGCGGCTACTTCGTCTGGCTCGAGCTCGGGAACGGCGTCGACGCCACGACGCTCCTCGGCAGGGCGACGGAGTCGGGTGTGACATTCGTCCGGGGCGCGGACTTCTTCGCCGACGGAGGCGGTGCCGGCGCGGCGCGGCTCGCGTTCTCGTACGAGCCGCCGGAGCGCATCGCGGAGGGCGTCCGGCTGCTGGCGTCGCTCGTCTAGCGGACCACTACCTCGCGCGGCGGTTTCGCCACCAGCGCGGGAGGATCGACGCGAGGACCGCGCCGAGGCCCATGCTGAGCAGGATCAGCCAGATCAGCCGGGTACGCACCGTGAAGAAGACGAAGTTGACGTCGCTCTTGTCGGAGTTCACGAGCAGGAACAGGATCGCGTAGAGCGCGATCACGCCCCACAGGATCAGCTTCCACCGGGGGATGCCCCCCGCCCCGCGCGAGGGCTCGACCTGGCGCTCGTCCGCCACGCGGCGATCTTACGCGCTGGCGATGCGAACGACCGGTGCGACGGGCGCGCGGAGGACGAGGCGCGGCTGGGGCGGAGGCGCCAGGTGGCCGCTCGAGGCCGCCCTGAAGGTCGGACACGGCGCGTTGCCCGGAAGTGCGCAAAGACCAGCCTGACGGAAGTAGCAGTCCTCGCATGTCGCCGCCGCGCGCTTGCTCATGGTTCCCCTCTGGTCGCCTGCCCTACCCCTGAAGGACAGCGGCCATTGTGGCCTTGGCCAGGGTGCCCCGCAACCCCCTCGCGGGACGAACTTCCCGCAATTTGCGCGTGTCGTCACGCTCGAAGAAATTCCTGCAAAACCGCTATTTTTGCGGCAGCGTTTGCAAGACGTGCAACGCCTGTCGAAAACTCTCCACAGGGATGACCCGCAACCCCCCTGCATACCGGCGTGCGGTCGCTGCGTTTTCCCCAGCCGGGACGAGGAACACGTCCGCGTCCGCCTTGCGCACCCCGAAGGTCTTCTGCTTCAAGCCGCCGACCGAGGTGACCGAGCCGTCCAGCTGGATCTCGCCGGTCGCCGCGACGCGGAGCCCCCGGTCGACGTCCTTGCCGAGCTCCTGGTAGACCTGGAGGGCGAAGGGCAGCCCGGCGGACGGGCCGCCGATATCGCCCAGGTCGATGGTCACCTTGCGGGGAAGCACGATGTTCGCGTCCTCCGACACGTCGATGCCGATGATCGCGCGGGCGGGCTCGTCGGGCGAGCGGACGGTGTCGACGGTGCGGTCGATCGTGGTGCCGTTGCGCTCGAGGCGCAGCGCGACCGGCTGACCCGGCTCCACACCCGCCAGGACGGCACGCAGCTCGGCGACCGTCCTCACCGGCTTGCCGCCCGCGGCGACGATGACGTCGCCGTCGCGGAGGGTCGATGCGGCCGGGGCGTCCAGTGCGACGGTCTCCACGAGGACGCCGGTCGGCGTCGCCTTCACCCGGTAGCCCGCCGCCTTCAGCGCGACGGCGGCGGCGACGCGTTCCGAGCGGTCCATCGCGTCCTGCGCCTGCACGCGCTGCTCGGCGAAGGATTGGCCGGGCGATACCACCGCGTGCTGGGGAACGAGGCTCGAGCCGTCCGGCTGGAGGAACGGCAGGAGCCGCTCCAGCCAGCGGGCCTTGCGAAGCGAGACGTCCACGAAGTAGATCCCTCCGCCGTTCGCGGGCTCGCGCCCGCCCTGCACCGTGACCTTGCTCGCGACGGGCTGTGCCTTGTCGGGGATGAAGAGGAAGTCGTCGGAGGACGTGGTCGCCGCGATGAAGACCACGGCGGCGAGCAGCGTGGCCCCGGCGAGGAAGAGCGAGGTCGGCGAAGGGCGCAGGCGGGCCATGGGCGGCGGCTCCGGTCGGCTAGAGGAGCGAGCGCGTGAGCCCGCCGTCGACGGGGATCACGGCTCCCGTGACGTACGAGGCCTGTTCGGAGGCGAGGAACGCCGCTACGGCGCCGATCTCGGACGCCACTCCGAGCCGGCGGAGCGGGATCTGCGCGAGGTCGGAGGGCGACGGCCCGTCCTCGCCGTACACGTCACGGAGGCGGTCGGTGTCGATCCGCCCCGGTGCGATCGAGTTGACCGTGATCCCGTCCGGCCCGAGCTCGCGGGCGAGCGTCTTGAGCCAGCCGATCACGCCCGGCCGGACGGCGTTCGACAGCGCGAGCATGTCGATCGGCTCCCGCACCGACGAGGACCCGATCGCGACGATCCTGCCGTGCCCGCTCGCGCGAAGGTGCGGCAGGCAGTGCCCGACGAGCGTGACGTGCGAGGTGAGGAGGAGCGCGACCGCCTCGTCGACCGCGGCGGCGGTCAGCGTCGCCGCGGGAGCCGCCTCCGGGCCGCCGCCGTTCAGCACGAGCACGTCCAGCGCGCCGAACGCGCCGATGGTCGCCTGGACCAGCCGCTCGAGGTGCTGCGGGATCGTGAGGTCGCCCTGGACCGCGAGCGCGCCGATGCGGTCGGCCTCCCGCTCGAGCACCTCGCGACGGCGCGCGAACATCGTGACGCTCGCGCCTTCCGCGACGAGCGCCTCGGCAACCGCAAGGCCCATGCCCGACGAGCCGCCGCAGACGATCGCCGTCCGTCCCTCGAGCCCGAGCTGCATGGCGCCAAGGCTACCCGGGAGGTCGTTCAGCCCCCGTGAAGCGGGCGCTAGGTAGTCGTGAGCACGCCGACGACCTCGCGGACCGCCGACGCGGACGCCTTCAGCATCTTCTTCTCGTCCGCGCTCAGCTTGAGCTTCACGATCTCCTCGACGCCGGCCGCTCCGAGCCGGACGGGGACGCCCATGTAGAGGCCGTCGATCCCGTACTCGCCCTCGAGGAGCGCGGTGCACGGGAGCACCCGCTTCTGGTCGAGGCAGATCGCGTCGACCATCTGCGCGGCCGCGGCGCCCGGCGCGTACCACGCCGACGTGCCGAGCAGGCCGACGAGCTCGCCTCCGCCCTTGCGCGTTCGGTCGACCATCTTCGAGATCCGCCCCCGCGGCGCGAGCTGCTCGAGCGGGACGCCGCCGACGGTCGTGGCGGAGACCACCGGGACCATCTGGTCGCCGTGGCCGCCCAGCACCATCGCCTGGACGTCCTTGACCGACGAACCCGTCTCCCAGGCGATGAACGCCGAGAATCGGGCCGTGTCGAGAATGCCCGCCATCCCGAGCACACGCTCCTTCGGGAAGCCGGAGACCGCCCGCGCCACGTGGCACATCGCGTCGAGCGGGTTGGAGACGACGACGATCACGCTGCGCGGCGAGCGCCTCGCGACCTCCTTCGTGACCGCCGCGACGATCGCCTCGTTCGTCGTCACGAGGTCGTCGCGGCTCATTCCGGGGGAGCGCGGCCGGCCGGCGGTGATCACGACGACGTCGGAGCCCTTCGTCTCGGCATAGCCGTCGCTCCCGACGATGGCGGGCTCGTAGCCCGTGACCGACGCCATCTGGTTCATGTCGAGCGCCTTGCCCGCCGCGAAGTTCGGGACGATGTCGACGAGCACGACGTCGGCGTAGTCGCGGCGCGCCACCTCGAGCGCGCAGGTGGCGCCGACGTTCCCGGCTCCGACCACGGTCACCTTCTTCCTGCCGGTCACTTGGTCTCTCCTTCGTCTGGCGGCCGTGTCAGGTGAGCCGCTCGATGATCGCGTCGGCGTACTCGGACGTCCCCACGGCGGTCGGGTCGTCGCGCGTGGGCTTCAGGTCGTAGGTCACCCGGTCGCCCTCGGCGATCACGCCCGCGACCGCCTCCTCGAGCCTCTGCGCGGCCTCGCGCTCGCCGATGTGATCGAGCATCAGCTTGCCCGAGAGGATCATCGCGGTCGGGTTGACGCGGTTCTGCCCCGTGTACTTCGGGGCCGAGCCGTGTGTCGCCTCGAAGACCGCCGCCTCGGTCCCGATGTTGGCGCCGGGCGCGACGCCGAGGCCACCGACGAGCCCGGCGGTGAGGTCGCTGATGATGTCGCCGTAGAGGTTCGGCAGCACGAGCACGTCGAACTCCTCCGGGCGCTGGACGAGGCCCATGCAGAGTGCGTCGACGAGCGTCTCCCAGGGCTCGATCTCCGGGTAGTCGGGCGCCACCTCGCGGAACACGGCGAGGAAGAGCCCGTCGGTGTGCTTCATGATGTTCGCCTTCGTGATGCACGAGACGCGCTTGCGCCCGTTGGCGCGCGCGTACTCGAATGCGAACCGGATGATCCGCTCGGAGCCTTCCGGGCTCAGCGGCTTGATCGAGATGCCGGAGCTGTCCGCGATCCGTTTCGGCTGGCGGGCGTTCAGGAAGTCGATCACCGCCTGCGCGTCGTCGGTGCCGGACTCGAACTCGATCCCCGCGTACAGGTCTTCCGTGTTCTCGCGCACGATCACGACGTCGACGCCCTCGTAGCGCGAGCGGACGCCCGGATACGACTTGCAGGGCCGGACGCACGCGAAGAGCCCGAGCTCGTGGCGGAGCGCGACGTTGACGGAGCGGAAGCCCGTCCCGATCGGGGTGGTGATCGGACCCTTCAGGGCGACGCCGTTCCGCTTGATCGACTCGAGGGTCTGCGGCGGGAGTGGTGTGCCCGCTTGCTCCATCACGTCGACGCCCGCCTCGCGGACGTCCCAGGCGAACTCGACGCCGGTCGCCTCGAGCACGCGACGGGTCGCCTCGGTGAGCTCGGGCCCGGTTCCGTCGCCCGGGACGAGTGTGACCGTGTGCGGCATCGGGCCGGAGGATAGTGACAGGGCCCCGAAACCCCGCTCAGGTACCGTCCGTGCGAGGACGCGCGCCGAAAAGAGGGAGAGGGATGAGCGAGTTCAAGCCTGGTCTCGAAGGCGTCGTGGCCGTCGAGACCGAGATCGCCGAGCCGGACCGTGAGGGCGGCGTCCTCCGCTACAGAGGCGTCGACATCGAGGAGCTCGTCGGCCAGTACCCGTACGAGCGCGTCTGGGGCCTGCTCGTCGACGACGACCTCGACTCGCAGATGCCCGGCCCCGAGCCGTACGAGCCCGCGCGCCTCACCGGGGACGCGCCTGCCGACCTCCAGGCCGAGACCGCCCGTCTCGCCGGCGCGTGGAAGCTCGGGAAGCTGAACGAGATCTCGGACGGGCAGGCACGAGAGGACCTCGGCCGCCTCTCGGGCCAGATGGTGGCGATCGTCGCTCGCTCCGCGCGGATCGCCGACGGCAACACGGATCCCGTCCCGGACGAGGTCGTCGAGAAGGGCGAGACGGCCGCCGAGAAGTTCCTTCTCCGCTGGCGGGGCGAGGCGGATCCCCGTCACGTCAAGGCGATCGACACGTACTGGATCTGCACCGCAGAGCACGGGCTGAACGCCTCGACGTTCACGGCACGGGTGACGGCCTCGACCGGCGCGGACTGCGGCGCTGCGCTCTCCTCGGCGGTCGGCGCGCTCTCGGGGCCGCTCCACGGAGGGGCGCCCGCCTACGTCAAGCCGATGCTGGAGGAGGTGACCGCGATGGGGGACCCGGAACAGTGGGTGCGGGACACACTCGACGCAGGCAAGCGGATCATGGGCTTCGGCCACCGCGTCTACCGGGCCGAGGATCCTCGCTCCCGGATCCTCAAGCGAACCGCGCGAGAGCTCGGCTCGCCGCAGATCGAGATCGCCGAGCGACTCGAGGAGGCGGCGCTCGTCGAGCTCGAGCGACGGCACCCGGACCGGCCGCTCAAGACGAACGTCGAGTACTACTCCGCGCTCGTCCTCGACGTCGCCGAGATCCCGCCGCCCCTCGCGCCGGCGATGTTCGCATGCTCTCGGGTCGCCGGCTGGTCGGCGCACATCCTCGAGCAGAAGCGCACCGGGCGGCTGTTCCGGCCCTCGGCGCGCTACGTCGGGCCCGCGTCGCGGTCGCTGTCGGCGGTCTGATGCAGCTCGCGGACGCCGCGACACGCGCGGAGGAGCTGGCCCGCGCGGGCGGGGCAGAGCGCGAGCTCGCGGCACTCCGGGCGGACTGGGACGACGAGATCGAGGCCGCCGCCCGCAGCGGCGACTATCGCGTGCGCGGGCTCGCCTATCGGTCGATCGCGCAGTTCCGGTTCCGTCAGAAGCTCGAGCTGCTGCGCCGGGGGCTCGAGGACGAGAGCGCCGGCGCACGCGGGTCGGCCCTGATCGCCCTCCGCGCCCTCTCGGTCGACCACCCCGGGGACGTGAACGGGTTTCGCCCGTTGCTCAACGAGCTCGCGATGCGCGACCCGAACGACGCCGTGCGCCGGCTCGCGATCCTCTGCCTGCAGAACGGGACCGCCGACCGCGGGACGATCCAGCTGCTGGACGGGATCGCGGGGGACGACGAGGCCGACCGCGAGGTGCGCGAGACCGCGCGGAAGGTCTCAGCTGCGCTCGTGAAGAAGTCGCGGACGAAATAGGCTCTCCGCGTGGCGTCGCCGCTCGTGGGGATGATCATGGGCTCGCGCTCCGACTGGGAGACGATGCGTCACGCGGCCGAGACGCTCTCGGAGCTCGGCGTTCCGTTCGAGCAGCGCGTCGTCTCGGCCCATCGGACGCCGGATCTCCTCTTCGAGTACGCCGCCGGCGCCGAGGAGCGGGGGCTGCGGGTGCTCATCGCAGGCGCGGGCGGCGCGGCGCATCTCCCGGGCATGACGGCGGCGAAGACGACGCTCCCCGTACTCGGGGTGCCGGTCGAGTCGAAGGCCCTCTCGGGCCTCGACTCGCTGCTCTCGATCGTGCAGATGCCCGCGGGCGTGCCGGTCGGGACGCTCGCGATCGGTCGAGCCGGGGCGGTCAATGCCGCGCTTCTCGCCGCGTCGATCCTCGCAGTCTCCGACCGGGCGCTCGCGGAGCGGCTCAAGGCCTTCCGCGAGGCGCAGACGCAGTCGGTGCTCGACGCCCCGGATCCGGCGTCCTGACTGCCGCTGGTCCGTGACGACGGTCGGCTGCATCGGCGGGGGCCAGCTGGGCCGCATGCTCGCGCTGGCCGGTCTGCCGCTGGGGCTGTCGTTCCGCTTCCTCGACCCGTCACCTGACGCGTGCGCGGGAGAAGCAGGCGAGCTCGTCGTGGCGCCGTACGACGACCCCGACGGGCTCGGCCGTCTCGCTGCCGGCGCAGCCGCGGTCACGTACGAGTTCGAGAACGTGCCCGTGGCCGCGGCGGAGCGCGTCGGCGCGATCCCCGGCGCCCGCTCGCTCGAGGAAGCGCAGGACCGGCTGCATGAAAAGGAGCTCTTCCGCTCGCTCGGCATCCCGACTGCGCTTTTCGGCTCGCTCGCCGAGACCGGTGTCCCCGCTCTGGTGAAGACCCGCAGGCTGGGCTATGACGGCAAGGGCCAACGGCGCGTCACGGACATCGAGGCAGCGATCGACGAGTCCGAGCTCGCGGAGGAGCTCCTCGCCTTCGACCGCGAGCTCTCGATCGTCGGGGTGCGAACCGCCGACGGCGAGATGCGGTTCTGGCCGATCGGCGAGAACGTCCACCGCGACGGGATCCTCCGCGTGACCCGTGCGCCCGCGGGCGATGCGCCCCAGCGGGATGCCGAGGCGATCTGCGCCGCGGTGATGGAGGAGCTCGGCCACGTCGGTGTCCTCGCGGTCGAGCTGTTCGACGTCGGAGGCCGTCTGCTCGCGAACGAGCTCGCGCCCCGCGTCCACAACACCGGGCACTGGACGATCGACGGCGCCGAGACGAGCCAGTTCGAGAACCACCTGCGTGCGGTCCTCGGCCTGCCGCTCGGTGGCACTGCGGCGCGCGCGCCCTGCGTGATGGTCAACCTGATCGGCGACGTGCCGGCGCTCGACGAGCTCCTCGCGCTGCCCGGCGCACGCGTGCACCTCTACGGCAAGGCGCCGCGGGGAGGCCGCAAGGTCGGCCACGTCACGCTGCTCGACCCCGACGAGGCGGCGGTCGAGAGGCTCGTCGCGTCGGCCGATGCGGTCTAGCTCGCGTCGGGCGCGCGCTCGGCACGCCGTCGCGCATGCGGGTGGGCGCGGAAATACGCGTCGCGGCGGTGGCTGTCGGAGACGTGCGTGTACCGCTCGGTCGTCCCGACGTCGGCGTGCCCGAGCATCTCCTGCACGCTTCGCAGGTCGGCGCCGCCCTCGAGCAGGTGCGTGGCGAACGAGTGCCGGAGGAGATGAGGATGAACGCGGCCGGGTTCGAGCCCGGCGCGGTCGGCGAGCCGCCGGAGGATGAGGAACGCGCCGGAGCGCGTCAAGGCGCCGCCGCGCACGTTGAGGAAGAGGTCGGGGCGATGGCGGTGGTCGAGGTGGGGCCGGCCGAGAGCGAGGTAGCGGCGCAACGCCTCGGCGGCCGGGCGGCCGAGGGGCACGATGCGCTCCTTTCCGCCCTTTCCGAGGACCCGCACGACCCGTCCCTCGAGGTCGACGCCTGCCTTCGCGAGGCCGACCGCCTCGGACACGCGGAGCCCGGCTCCGTAGAGGAGCTCGACGAGCGCGCGGTCGCGCATTGCGCGGGGCGCTGTGCCGGCGGCCGCCTCGACGAGGCGCTCGGCCTCGGCGGGCGAGAGTGTCCGCGGGATGCTCCGCGGCGTGCGGGGGCCGGCGATCCCGGCCGCGGGGTTGTCCTCGCGGGCGCCGACGAGGGTGAGGTGGCGGTAGTAGGCGCGCACGGCGGCGAGCCTGCGCGCGATCGTCGCAGGCGCGCGTCCGTCCGCACGCATCGTCGCGAGCCAGGTCTCGACGTCCTCGGTCGAGCCGCCGGCGACCGGCCCGTCGAGCGACGCTCCGAACGACGCGAGATCGCGCCGGTACGCGTCGACGGTGCGTGGCGAGCGGCGCGCCGCGAGGAGGAGCAGGAAGCGCTCGACGTCCGGATCGATGTGGTCGCTCATCGCGGCGGGACCCGATTCGGCAGCCGACCAACGCCTCCTGCGCGAGCGGTCCGCGCGAACGGTGTCAGACACCGTTGTCTGTCAAGGGCGACGCTGTGTCGATTGTGGGCCAATCGCTCCACAACCCTTTCAGCAGGTGTTTCGGTCGTCTTGTTCCCCGTCGGCGGGAGTGCTCGCGACGCTGAACTGTCGCGAGCGAACATGGCCCGAACGGCGACTTGACACGCAGGGTGCCTGACACCGTCCGACGACCCGCTCACGAGCGTGGGTGCGCACGGTCGTACACGCGCCGGAGACGCCGCGCGTCGACGTGGCTGTAGATCTGCGTCGTCGAGAGGGAGGCGTGGCCGAGCAGTTCCTGGATCGTGCGGAGGTCTGCGCCACCCTCGAGCAGGTGCGTCGCGTAGGCGTGACGGAGGCTGTGGGGGTGGGGGAACAGCCGGCGCAGCGCGCTCGTGTCGAGCCTGCGGCCGCGAACGGAGATGAAGAGCGCATCGCACGCACCGCGGGCGAGCGCGGGCCGTCCGTCCCGGAGCCAGCGGCCGATCCGCCATGCAGGCTCCTCGCCGAGGGGCACGAGCCGCTCCTTGCCGCCCTTGCCGCGCACGTGGACCTGCTCGCGGTCGAGGTCGACGTCTGCGAGGTCTAGCCCGACGGCCTCGGCCGAGCGGAGCCCGCACGCGTAGACCAGCTCGACGAGCGCCGCATTCCGGAGTGCGAGCGGGTCGTCGCCGGACAGGCCGTCGACCGCCCGCTCGACGTCGGCCGTACGAGGCGCCTCGGGCAGCCGGCGTGGTCGCCGAGGTGCAAGCGCGGCCTCGGGCACGCGCGCGGGGCCCAGGGCGTGACGGACGAGCGAGCGAACGGCCGACAGCCGCCGCCCGATCGTCGTCGGCGCAAGGCCACGCCGGGCGCGGCCGAGCTCGGCGGTGTAGTCCGCGAGGACCCGCACGTCGACGTCGTCGAGGTCGAGGCCGCAGGAGCTCAGCCAGTCGCCGAAGTCGCGGAGGTCGGCGCGATAGGCGCGTCGCGTCGCGTCCGAGAGGCTCGGGCTCGCGAGGAATCGGTCGATCGCGACCTCGGTGTCCACGTCTACCGTGTTCTCGCCTGTCCCGGCGACGCCTCCAATGCGGATCACCCTCGCACTCGTCCTCGCCGTCGCGATCGCCGCTGCGATCGTCGTCGCACGGCAGCGCGACGAGTCGAGCGCGAGTGACAGCGGCTCCGTCACGCTCGTCGGGGACTCGCTCAACGTGGGCGTCGAGCCGTACCTCGCCGACGAGTTGCCGGGCTGGCAGGTGGACTCGCACGACCAGGTCGGCCGGGCGTCGGGCGAGGGCGTCGCCGAGCTGCGCGCCCGCCGGACGACGCTCGCGCCGATCGTCGTCGTCAGCCTGGGAACGAACGACCCCGAGGGCACCGAGGACGATTTCCGGGCGCTGGTCGACGACGCGATCCGCATCGTCGGGCCGAGCCGCTGCCTGATCTGGGCGACCATCGTGCGCGACGGCGAGGAGCGGACGGGCTTCGACGACGTGCTTCGCGAGGCCGAGGGAGCCCATGCGAACGTGCACCTCGTCGAGTGGGCCTCACTCGTCTCGGAGGATCCGTCGCTCCTCGCCGGTGATCGGGTCCACGGCACCCCGGACGGATACGCCCGGCGTGCGGAGGAGACGGCCCGCGCGATCCGGGCCTGCTAGAGCGGGCGCAGAGGACGGTTGACAGCCGTCCGTACCCTTCAGGTGTGGGCATCTACCGCTACTCGCGCACGCCGGACGGGCCGGTCGAGCGTCCCGAAGACCCGGCGGTGCGCAAGGCGAACCTGCGTCGCATCATCAGGCTGTTCCGCCCGTATCGAGCCCGGCTCTCGCTCGTCTGCGGGCTGATCGTCGTCTCGGCGGCGCTCGGCGTCGTCACGCCATTCCTCCTCAGGGAGGTCCTCGACACGGCGATCCAGGTCGACCCGCAGACCGACCAGGCGACCGTGAAGCTCGGGCTGCTGACCGCGCTCGTCGCCGGGATGGTCGCGATCCCGATCGTGACCGGCGTGCTGGGCGTCTGGCAGACGCTGCTCTCGAACCTCGTCGGCCAGTCGGTGATGCACGACCTGCGCACCGCGGTCTACCGCCACCTGCAGCGCCTCTCGCTCGCGTTCTTCACGCGGACGCGGACGGGCGAGGTGCAGAGCCGCATCGCGAACGACATCGGCGGGATCGAGAACGTCGTCACCACCACCGCGACGTCCGTGCTCGGCAACGTGACGACGGTGATCGCGACGATCATCGCGATGCTGCTTCTCGACTGGCGGCTCGCCGCGTTCGCGCTCGCGCTGCTCCCGCTGTTCGTCTGGCTCACGAAGCGGGTCGGCGATCAGCGGAAGAAGGTGACCGCCGAGCGGCAGGTCTCGCTCGCCGACGTGTCGTCGATCGTCCAGGAGTCCCTGTCGGTCTCGGGGATCCTGCTCGGGAAGACGATGGGCCGCTCGGCCGACCTCGCCGAGCGGTTCGAGACGGAGTCGAAGAACCTCGCGCACCTCGAGGTGCGCAGCCGGATGACGGGCCGGTGGATGATGGCGGCGATCCAGACGTCCTTCGCGGTGATGCCGGCGCTCGTCTACCTGTTCGCCGGCTGGACGATCTCACGCGGCTCGACCGCGATCACGATCGGCACGATCGTCGCCTTCACGACGCTCCAGACGCGCCTGTTCTTCCCGATCGGCGGCCTCCTCGGCGTCCAGCTCGACGTCCAGAGCTCGCTCGCGCTCTTCGACCGGATCTTCGAGTACCTCGATCAGCCGGTCGACATCGTCGAGGGCACGGAGCGCGCCGAGGAGCCGAGCGGCGACGTGGGCTTCGAAGGCGTCTGGTTCCGGTACGGCGGCGACGCATGGACCCTCGAGGACGTCACGTTCTCGGTTCCGGCAGGGACGACGACGGCGCTCGTCGGCGAGACGGGGTCGGGGAAGACGACGTGCGCGTATCTCGTCGCCCGCCTCTACGACGCGACCGAGGGACGGGTGACGATCGACGGGATCGACGTCCGCGAGCTGACGTTCCCCTCGCTGACGGCGGCGGTCGGCGTCGTCTCGCAGGAGACGTACCTCTTCCACGCGTCCGTGCGCGAGAACCTCCGCTTCGCGCGGCCCGAGGCAACGGACGAGGAGATCGAGGAGGCGGCCCGTGCCGCGCAGATCCACTCGCTGATCGCGTCGCTGCCCGAGGGCTACGAGACGGTCGTGGGCGAGCGCGGCTACCGCTTCTCGGGCGGCGAGAAGCAGCGCATCGCGATCGCGCGCACGATCCTCCGCAACCCGCCGATCCTCGTCCTCGACGAGGCAACCTCGGCACTCGACACGCAGACGGAGCGCGCGGTGCAGGCGGCGCTCGAACGGCTCGCGGAGGGCCGCACGGTGATCGCGATCGCGCACCGGCTCTCGACCGTGCAGGACGCCGACCAGATCGTCGTGCTCGACCACGGCCGCGTCGTCGAGCGCGGCACGCACGAGGAGCTGCTCGCGCTCGGGGGCCGCTATGCCTCGCTCGTCACGCGCGACGCCGACATCGACGTGCTGGCGACGCCGACCTAGCCTGCGGGGGCTCCTAGGGGCTGCCATGTCAGGGGGTTGCGACTACCGTTCCGCCGCACGGGCACCGAAGCCACCGCGCGCAGGGAGAGACGAGGAGAGCGTTCAGCATGACCGCGACGACGCCGGAGACCGGGTTGGAGAGGCACGGGATCGAGCCGTCCGGTGACGTCCTCCGCAACCCGACCACCGCCCAGCTCTACACCGACGCGCTCCGGCGCGGCGACGGCCGGCTCGGCGAGGGTGGGCCGCTCGTGGTCGACACGGGTCGCTTCACGGGGCGCTCGCCGCAGGACAAGTTCATCGTCCGTGAGCCCGGCTCCGAGGGGCGGATCGGCTGGGGCGAGGTCAACCGCCCGCTCGAGGAGACGAATTTCGAGGATCTTCGCGCGAGCGTTGCCGAGCACCTGTCGTCGCAGGAGCGGCTCTACGTGATCGACGCATTCGCCGGCGCGGACCCCGACCACCGGATCGGCGTGAGGGTGGTCACGGCGAGCCCCTACCACGCCCTCTTCGCGAAGACGATGTTCATCCGGCCGACGCCGGACGAGCTCGACGCGCACGAGCCCCACGCGCTCGTGCTGCACGCGCCCGAGGTCGTGGCCGACCCCGGCGCGAACGGCACCCGCTCCGGCACGTTCGTCGTGCTGCATCCGACGCGCGGCGAGGTCCTGATCGGCGGGACGTTCTATGCGGGCGAGATCAAGAAGTCGATCTTCACTGTGATGAACGACCGGCTGCCGCTCGAGGGCGTGTTCCCCATGCACTGCTCGGCAAACGTCGGTCCGGACGGTGACGTCGCGGTCTTCTTCGGCCTCTCCGGGACCGGGAAGACGACGCTCTCGGCGGATCCGGCGCGCACGCTCATCGGCGACGACGAGCACGGCTGGGGGACGAACGGCGTCTTCAACATGGAGGGCGGCTGCTACGCGAAGGTGATCCGCCTCTCCCCGGACGCCGAGCCCGACATCTACCGCATGACGCACACGTTCGGGACGATCCTCGAGAACGTGACGATCGACGAGCGCGGCGTGGTCGACCTGGACGACGACTCGAAGACCGAGAACACGCGGGCCGCCTACGAGCTCGACGAGATCCCGAACGCCCACCCTGGGAAGATGGCCGGCCACCCGCGAAACGTCGTGTTCCTCACGGCAGACGCGTTCGGCATCCTCCCTCCGATCGCGCGGTTGAGCCGCGAGCAGGCGCAGTACTGGTTCCTTTCGGGCTTCACGGCGAAGCTCGCGGGCACGGAGATCGGCGTGACCGAGCCGCAGCCGACGTTCTCGACCTGCTTCGGAGCGCCGTTCATGCCGCAGCCGCCGCAGCTCTACGCGCGGATGCTCGGCGACAAGCTCGACGAGCACGGCGCCACCGTGTGGCTCGTCAACACCGGTTGGACGGGCGGGCCGTTCGGCGAGGGCCATCGGATGCCGATCAAGGCGACCCGTGCGCTGCTCGAGGCTGCGCTCTCCGGCGGGCTCGACCAGGTGGAGATGCGCGTCGACCCGGTCTTCGGAATCGAGGTGCCCCTCGCGGTGCCCGGCGTCGACACCGCCCTCCTCGACCCACGCGCCACCTGGGCCGATCCCGGCGCCTACGACGCCAAGGCGCAGGAGCTCGCGGTGATGTTCCGCGCGAACTTCGAGAAGCGCTTCGCGGACGCCTCGGACCCTGCGGTCGCCGCAGCCGGCCCTCGCTAGGCCCCGACCGGCTCGGCGGCCCTGGTGGTCGTGTTCGGCCTGCTCTGAGCGTTCGTTGACGAGCCGCGGATTTCGCCGCATTCGGTAGGTTCCAAGCGATGGACTCGCCCTTCGACGTGCTCGTCGTCGGCGCCGGCTGCGCCGGCATGCGCGCGGCGATCGAGGCCCACGACGCAGGCGCTCGCGTGGCGGTCGTCTCGAAGCTTCATCCGACTCGCAGCCACTCCGGGGCGGCGGAAGGCGGGATCAACGCGGCCCTTGGCAACAGGGCCGAGGACAGCCCGGAGATCCACGCGTTCGACACCGTCAAGGGGTCGGACTACATCGGCGACCAGGACGCGATCGAGGTCTTCTGCCGCGAGGCGCCGGGCGACATCTACCAGCTCGAGCACTGGGGCTGTGTCTTCTCGCGGAACGAAGAAGGCAAGCTCGACCAGCGCCCGTTCGGCGCAGCGGGCTCTCCCCGGACGGTGTTCGCGGCGGACATCACCGGCCACGTCCTGATCCAGGTCCTCTACGAGCAGCTCCAGAAGCGGATCGCCGACGGGCTGGTCGTGTTCGAGGAGTATTTCGCCTTCCGTCTCGTCGAGGACGGCGGCCGCTGCGTCGGCGTCGTCTGCTGGGATCTCTTGAACGGCGGTGTGAAGCTCGTCACCGGCTCGGCGACGATCCTCGCCACGGGTGGCGCCGGCCGGCTCTATCGCGCGACCACGAATGCCTACGCGTGCAC